>NZ_JBPXRO010000002.1:0-334654 GCF_051842875.1 Neobacillus sp. C211 | reverse complement strand
TTCAAACTTAATGCTCCTTCTGTCTTTTTTTAAATTAACGATATATAACGTCAGTTCCAGCGTACAGTAGATTAAGCTAAAAGCTTGTTCTCCTCTTACGCCAATTCAATTTCCACATATTCACTTGCTAGAGTGATTATCGTTCCTTCTGATGTTTGAGTTACACTACCATTTGAAACAGTTTGTATATTATTGATATTCCGCAATAAAATATGGTATTGCCCGATTAGCCCGTTTGTTTTCACTGTAATAAGGTTACCATCTTTTACGGCAGTCACTTCACATACTTTTTCACCCTGAGTATTGTAAATATCTGTGGCAGCAAGCTTCCCATCTTGTAGTTCAAAGAGATGAAGGGTAACATCCTTTGAATAAAGATAAGAAGGCTGGATCCTACTACAAAAATTTAATAATGCTAAAACATTTGACACCAGAAAAAACACATCAAATTAAGAGTCCGATTAATAACTCAAAACAACTCATGACATACTCCCTTTTAGAATCTACTGGTTGGACCATCATTGTAACCCAGAACCAAAAAGAATTATTTTCGTACTTGGATCAGCTGACAAGAGTATTTATTTTAATTACTTTTATTACCCTGTTACTAATCCTAATGATTTCATATTTTGTCTCTAAAAGGGTTACCTTTCCCCTACAGAAGCTGCGGCGTGCCATTGGAAACATGGATCTTGATGATCTTTCAAATAACGATTTTCCAGTTGTGGATAAGGACAACAATTCAATTGCTGAAATTGATGCACTCAATATTGCTTTTACTAAAATGAATCATAAATTGTCGCATTCCTTTAATGAACTGCTCATTGCTAGGTCACAGGAATTGGATGCAAAGTTTCTTGCGCTTCAATCCCAGATGGATCCCCATTTCCTCTATAATAATTTAACCAACATCAGTGTAATGGCAGAAGAGGGAATGAATAAGCAAATCGTTACTTTATGTAACAATATATCCTTTATGTTAAGGTATATCTCCACTCAAAATAAACAAGGTGTTCCACTAGAATCAGAAATTGATTATACAAAAAGATATTTAGATAGTATGAAAATTCGCTATGAAGAAAATTTGACATTTCACTTTGATATTCCAAAAGAAATGAACGATATTGTTGTCCCAATGCTAATCATTCAACCTATTATTGAAAACTCGATTAAATATGGTTTAAATAATTCTCCACCATGGAATATTTCTGTTTCTGGTAAAATCGAAAGTAATAAATGGCGAATTACAATAACTGATAATGGCCCTGGGTTTGATCCGATTGTCCTGGAAGAATTTAATCATTTCATAGAGACTCAGATTGATATACTTCACATACCCGACTTACAAATCAATGGAATGGGACTTAAAAATATTTATATCAGACTCAAGCTATTGTATCAAAATGACACTTTCTTTGAATTACAAAACCATGGTGAAAAAGGGGTTTCTGTTACCATTGGAGGATTAGTTTAATTATAGAGGGGAAGTAATAATCCGTGAATCACACCTTTCAAATTAAAACAATTGTTGTCGAGGATGCATCCCTTATTAGACGAAATATTTCCAGAAAGATAAGTGAGCTCAATCCCAATTTCAAAGTAATTGGTGAAGCCATTAACGGTCAGGAAGCCCTTAATATGATTGAGAAAGATATACCCCAACTAGTTATTACAGATATCCAGATGCCCATTATGAATGGTTTAGAATTAGCCAAAAGCATCTATTTTGCCTATCCAAATACAAAAACTGTTATTTTAAGCGGACATCATGAGTTTGAATACGCTCGTCAGGCAATCAATTACAAGGTAGAAGATTACTTGTTAAAGCCAGTTGTTAATGAAGAGTTACGTTCCTTATTAGCTAAAATCGAACTAAAGTTAAAAGGGGATTTAGACTCTCTTGCAAACATTGCTTTATCAATGTCAGATAAAATATCACCAGAAGAATTAGTTGAATCTGTCAAATTATTTATTAAAGAAAACTATAAAAAAGATTTATCCCTTAAAGAAATAGCTAATGAACTAAACTTCACGGTGGATTATTTAGGGAAGATTTTTAAAAAGTATACAAAAGAAAGTCCTATTAAATATTTAACCCGTTTAAGAATTAGCGAAGCCAAACACATTCTTTCTTCTGATTTGAATATGGAAATTAAAATGGTCGGAAAGGTAGTTGGCTATCCAGACCAGTATTATTTCAGCCGCGTGTTTAAAACGAACACAGGTTACTATCCAAGTGAGTATAGGACAATCATCCAATCAAGCAATTAAGAATGAATCAAGCTCAAAATGATCCCTCACTATAAAAAATAGTGAGGGATTTTGGAGTCAGACCTTTTTTGTTATGGATGTGAGACAATTAATTGGCAATCTCCAGCTATCTCGAATTCCCCAAACCCAACCGGGATAATAAGGTGGGTGCCCTTGTCCAATTGATAGGCTTCCCCTTGATGAACAAGTGTGCCTTCGCCCTTTATCATACTAAGAAGTAAGTAATCATCATGGGGATTAAACGTTGCCTTTCCATTCACATCCCACTTAAATACTGAGAAGAAATCAGATTCTACATAAGTTGTAATGGTTACATTATCCTTTGTTTCTATTTTAGGAACAGTTACGTTTCCATGATGTGGAACAGTAGTCACATCAATCGCTTTTTCTAAGTGAAGATCACGTAAATTTCCTTCTGCATCTCTGCGGTCATAATCATAGACGCGGTAGGTGGTATCCGAGCTTTGTTGTGTTTCTAATACCAGGGTTCCTTCACACAAGGCGTGGATGGTTCCACTTGGTACATAGAAGAAATCGCCTGGCTTAATTTTAACCCTGCGAAGTAAATCCTCCCATCGCCCTTCCTTCGTTTGCTGGATCAATTCTTCTTTTGTCTTGGCGTTATGGCCAAAAATCATGTCCGCATCCTCTTTACAATCGATGATATACCAGCATTCTGTTTTCCCAAGTTCACCGTTCTCATGGATTTTCGCATAGGTATCATCTGGATGAACTTGAACGGATAAATCCATGTTCGCATCCAATATTTTTGTTAATAGAGGGAAAACGTCTTCCTTTGGATTTCCAAAAAGTTCAGGTTGTTCTTTCCAAAGTACGTCCAGAGTTTTTCCAGCAAATGGTCCATTTTCAATCATCGATGGACCGTTTGGGTGTGCAGAAATTGCCCAGCATTCCCCTGTTTTATCGTTTGGTATCGAGTAACCAAATTCTTTTTGTAAGGCGTTTCCACCCCAAATTCGTTCTTTAAAAACGGGTTTTAAAAATAGTGGCTGCAATATAATTCCCTCCGTAGTTCATATGTCTATTGGAATTTTCCCCTTTCAAATTTATCATAATCATTTTTTTATGGAAAGCTATTAATTACCGGCTGCTTCCTTTAATAATTTCTAATTACAGCATTCATCCAAGGATTGCATAGTTTGAGTAATCACTGGAAATTTTGATAAAATAAACAGACTACATTTTTTAAGGAGAGATCAAATGACAAACAACCAAAAATATATCGGTTATATTGGAACATACACGAAGGGGGACAGTAAAGGAATCTATTCCTTCACACTTGATACTAACGAGGGAAGAATAGTAGATATTAACGAGGCCGCACAGTTAGAAAATCCTACATACCTAACGATCAGTAAGGACAATCGCTATCTATATTCGGTTGCAAAAAAAGGGGAAGAAGGTGGTGTCGTTGCTTTTTCAATAGAGGGAGATGGCACATTAACCGAGCAAAATCGTCAGATGCTTCCAGGCTCATCGCCCTGTCATGTGAGTGTAGATAGCAAAAACCGCTATGCATTCAGTGCAAATTACCATAAAGGATCCGTAGAATCCTACTTAATTAACGAGGAGGATGGCACGGTTCAACCGGCTGCCTCAATCATTAAACATGAAGGTTCAGGCCCAGATCCAAGACAGGAAAAACCGCATACCCATTATGCCGGAGTCACCCCTGATGAGAATTATCTGGCCGTTGTTGAATTGGGAATTGATGCACTTATCACCTATGCGGTCCACAATGACGGCACACTTTCCAAAGCGAATCTGCTTCCTTTAAAAGCTGGAAGCGGCCCAAGGCATTTGGTTTTTCATCCGAATGGAAAATTTGCTTATCTCATGACTGAATTTAGTTCGGAGGTCATTGTGTTAACCTATCACCCAGAAAATGGTCATTTTACAGAAAAACAATATATTTCCACACTTCCCGCTGATTTTTCTGAAAATAATCAAGGCAGCGCGATTCATATTTCATCGGACGGACGTTTTGTATATGCGGGCAATCGAGGCCACAACAGCATTGCTGTGTTTCGTGTTGATATAGAAACTGGAGAGCTTAGCTTTGTTGAGAACACATCTACTGAAGGAGATTGGCCGAGGGATTTTATGTTTGACCCAACAGAGAAATTCATCGTTGCATCCAATCAGGAGTCCAGTAATCTTGTTTTGTTTGCGAGGGACGAGGATTCGGGAAAATTAACCCTTATTAAGTCTGATATTGTTGTGCCATACCCAGTTTGTATCAAATTCTTACATGTTTAAAATCAAAGCCAGGAAAGCGATGCGCTATCCTGGTTTAATTTTTCATAAATTGGAGAACTAGGGCGTAAAAATTTACAATCCGTGACAATACTAAGGAAGATGTTCTTAAGATAAAGGATGTGTCTTTATGAGTTTCTTTCATAGTCAAGAAACCCTTAGTTCAATTGAGTGGATATTAAGAGCAGTTATCGGATTTTTCTTTTTGCTTATTGTCGCGAAAATCATGGGGCAACGTGCAATTTCCCAATTAAGATTATTGGATTTTGTTATCGCCTTAGTGCTAGGAAACATCATTGCTCATCCATTATCAGATGAAAAACTTGGCATGAAAGGTTCGATGATTACGACCGTTGTATTGGTGGTTTTGTATACAGGAGGATTGTTCATCAGCTTAAAAGCAAGTCGCATCGAAAAATTCCTAGACCCCGCCCCATTTCCACTGATAAAAGATGGCGAAATTAATTACAAGGGACTAAAGAAAGCTAGAATTTCCATTGATCATTTATTAGCTGAGTTAAGAAAAGAAAAAGTTGCGGATTTAAAAAAAGTGGCTTTGGCGCTTTGGGAGTCCGATGGGAAAATCTCGATTTTTTTGGACCCAAAATATGAAGCACTGACACCGACAAGTTATCAAAAGAAAATTGAGCCCTTTGACCTGCCAAGGACGATCATAAAAGAGGGAAAGATTGATTTCACTGCGCTGCAACAAATTAGAGTGGAAGAAGGATGGATTGTTAACCAGCTTAAGACGCTTTATCAGGTAGAAGTAAGTAATGTTTTGCTTGGTACCATTGATCGCCAAAAAAATTTACAGATTTTCCTATTTAAATCATAGATTTATCAGATTAACTTAAATGAGAAGCGTAAGAAAAAAGGTTGTCGAACCCTTATATATTTTGACGAACGAAATTTACTTACAATCTAGATTATTACTATTATAATACTAATTATAGGAAGAAGTAATTAGTACGTTGGTAGTATAGCCAAGCGGTAAGGCACTGACCCTGCAAGGTCTGTAACCTCTGGTTCAAATCCAGATACTGCCTTAATAAACCATTAAAGGGACAGGGGAAAATTACCTGTCCCCTTTAATATTAACAAGCATCATTAACAGATTGTTCTAATGTTAAATCACAACATGGAGTGATAATCTTTTTTAAAAAGTTTCGAACGTATTTTTTGTTTTCCCACTATTCAAAATACGATTTGCAGGAATAGATCTCATTGCCAATTCATTATAGTTACTCTCAGGTTTAAATATAAACACGGGGTTAGAATGTTGTATCATGTGTAAATCCCAACACATACCATCTACCTTGTTATATTGTCCTTGGATAGTCATGATATGGTTGGTATTGTTTGAAGGTTGAATCTGTAAATTTGTGAAAGTGTTACCACTACATTCATTCGGAATAGTTTCACTGCCTTCTAAAACAATATTTTCAATACAATCTTCCAATGAAATTTTATCAAAGCGATTTGCATTTACGTATGCAAATCCACTAGAAGGTTTAGTGGCTTTCAAATAGATACCTTTCGCAAAAGATACAATTTTTATATCTGTAAAGTTTACAAATGAAATCTCATGTCCGCTCCCACCTGAGTACAAAAAGATTCCTGTGCCTGATACTGAGCCTGTCCAATTTACAAGGACAAGATTTTTTAATGATGTATTATTCCAAGTATTGTAGTATTTATATTTCCCGTCCAAATAAATAGCTTCTTTGGTGTAACCGTTGTAATCAACCATAATACTAGCATCCCAAAATGAAGCATCCTTTTGTAGTTCAAATCCTCGAACGTTGGCACCAATTACAAATCTAGTCCCATAACTCCCTTGTAGCTTAACACCTTGTTTAATGATTACAGTTCCCGTTATATAATAATCTTTATCTGCAGCAATGACTGTTTTCCTAGCATTTTGGGAAGCAAAATCAATTGCTGCCTGAATCTTCGCCTGCGGCGTAGTACCTGAAAAATCCTCTACATAAACGTTTGGATTTTCTGCCAAATAAAATTCCTCCTTTAATATTATTATAGGTTTCAAATTATTATATTGATTTTAAAAAAATAAGCATGGTTAAATCGCACACTGATAAAGAAATTATATAAAGTAATAAGAAAAGCCCTAAATTATGAATAAACATAATTTGGGGCTTTTTTTATTACTTAAGGTGGATATGACTTATCCATGTTTTGTTTTGATATTAGGAACAGCTCTGTCACTAATTTTCTTATCATTCATCCCTATAGATATTCTCCCAGCAAAATAGTATCCATATGGAATTTTATTCAATACAAATGTGGATGCAATTGACAATAACAAACTAGCAAAGAAATATAATCCTGTTAGCAGGGATGGATGATTTTCCAAGGACAAACGCTTGAAAACTACGTACATCACAGCTAAAAAGACAGGATGTATTAAATAGATGCCGAACGAATACTGGCTAATCCAAACGAAGAATTTAGGTACTTTGGGAATTTTTGTAGCAATATAATAGATCAAAAATATCATACTTGTCGTAAAAAAAACCATATCTACTCTTTTGGATGAAATAATCGGTAAAATTTTTGTCCCATATAAAAATAAACAAATGGATCCTAATATGAATGGACTGACAATAACCCATTTTGAATATTTGTTCAAAAGGTTGATAAATAAGGAAAAGTGTTTACCGCAGTAATAAGCAAGTGAAAAATAAAACACCCAGCCTAAAAAGGGAATCCAATAGAATTTTTCCCATATATAAACCCCAATTTCTGATGGATACGGTTTAACAAAGTTGAAAAAACCTAAATAGGCCATATTGATCAAAAATGCGCTCCCCATAACTACTGACGGTTTCCATTTTTGCAAATATTTATTGAAAAAATAATGAAGCAAGTAAAATTGAAAGATAACCAAGATAAAATAGCCATGGAAATCCCCTAATAAAAGATGTCGCCAGAAAAATTGTCCAAACGAACTTAACAAACTAGTTCCTGTACTTAAGGATTGTTCAAAGGCTTTTAATACGGCAAAAAATGTCCCAAACAATACATAGGGAACCATTACATACTTTAGCCTTTTAGCCCAAAAGTTTGAAGGTAGTTCATTTGGGTAGGAACGTGATAAAATGAATTCTGAAATAAAAATAAAGGTGGGCGTACCAAAAGTTAATAAAACTCTTATTAAATTGACTGTATTACTTTCATCAGCGTAAGCTCTTGCAAGTGAATGAAGAAGTAATATACTTAAACAAGATATACTTCTCATTAAGAAAATTTCATTTATCAATTTTTTCTGCAAAATGCCCTCTCCCTTTCAAGGAAAAAATATTTAATAGCACTTTCATTATTCATAAAAGAACATTTCTACATATTGGTATAATTTTCTTTTAGCATCATTTCCATGAACCCCAAAGGTATTTCCAATTATTTTGACATATTCACTAATTGTGATACCAATGTTGTGCCTATTCATCCACCATGCTTTTGGATTATAGGAGGTATCACTAGAAACATAAATTAGCTCAGAATTTTTACTCTTATAAACTCTATTGAAATTATATTTCACCCTCCTCATATGGAAATCAGATGAGACTATGATTGCAGAACGGTAATTATACTTTTTCATTATTTTTTGAACATAAACTGCGCTTTCAAATGTGCTATCTGCTTTACCTTCTAATATTAAAGAATTCCTTGGCAGAAGTGTAACAGCCTTTCCCCAAAGATTATCTGCCAATCCATTTGATACGATGATTTTACTTGCATACCCCAACTTATAAAGCTCAATTCCTTTTTCGAGACGCCCTTCCCCTCCACTCAATACAACAATCACATCTACTTCTTTTGGTTCTTCATTAATCACTAGATATCTTCCTGCGAAAAATAGGACAAGAATAAATACAAGTACCACTAACAAATAAAGTGTATATCGAAAACTCGTTTTTTTATTGATAGTATTCAGCGTACCTTTGCCTCCCGTCGTTAAACAGTTGCGTGTTCAATAAGGTTATAAATTTCTCCATAGGAATGTCTTCTATCAAATTTTTCTTCTGCTAATCTCCTTGCATTTTCCCCATATGCCGCTCGTAAACCTTCATTATTATAAAGCTTTTCAATTAGGGCCGCTAATTTGACAGGATCCCCTGGATTGTAGTTATAGCCAATATTTTCGACCGTCACCATTTCCAAAAATTCCTTATTTAGGCTGCTATTTAATACTGGTAAACCTGCTGATAAAAAATCTCCAATTTTGTTCGTAATACTTTGTTGAGCACCTTTACTGATTGCATTCGCTGCAATATCTGAACTTACTAAATAAGGAATCATTTCCTCATATTTTAAGTGACCCATAAAATTCACTGGTGCCCCCAGCTGATTGGCCAGCTTTTCAAATTTTGGTTGTAATGGTCCGGACCCAAATACTTTAAAGACAATATTGGGTATCCCTTTATTTTTAAGAATTGAAACTGCACGAATCACTGTCTCCAGGTCATAACTATAGCTGATAGTTCCGATATAGGTAATCCAAAATTCATTAGGATCTTCCTTTACTTGCTTATCCTTATAGGAATCAAAAACGCCTAGGTCTGTTCCGATATAGATGGGTAAATAACTTCTGGCATTTATATTGACTTTATTTACTCGCTGTACATAACTCTTTGAAACACCTACAACATAATCTGCTAAACTATAAATTTTATTGGCATAGACTGTAAGCGGATATAATATGACATCAACCAATACCTCTGGTAGAGGGATAGCATTCTTGATTGCTTCTGGCCATACATCCTGAATATCCATCACAAATGGTATCTGAAACTTCTTGGCATATCTTCCAACAATAAAAGCAGCATCCATCATAGGATAGGCACAATAAATCACATCGGGTTTTTGCTTAATATTTTTTAAAAAAAGCGCAAGTTGTTTCGAGAAATGTCTATGGCTTTGAATTCGATCAATACCAATATTCTTTTTGTACCCTAGTTCATCTATCATGACGATTTTATACGTAAGACTCCTATTGATTTTTTCTATTTTAGTTTTATCTCGAAAGTTTTTATCACTGTGCTTAAAATTACTCGTAAGTAAAGTGACCTTATGACCCTTGCTGCTTAATTTTTCTGCAATATAAGTAAATCTATTAAATCCTTTTTCCCCTGGAAGTATTGTAAAGGGAGCAACTAAAAGAATTTCTCTATTATTTGTTAACATCCTTCCACTCTCCATCCGACATCTGGTTAGCATAACTTTTTTAGACAACTACTTTCATAGTTTCTTTAGATTGATTGGTCATAAACAACAATAATTCCTTTAGTGACCTTCTATCTAGATAGTAATAATTCTCAAGTAGGTTTGAAATTTTCGTAACATCTAAAGTCACTGATTTACCAACAAAGATTTTTGGATGTACCTGATAGTCCTGTACTTCATTTTTGTTTAGAATTTCTTCAAATAGTTTCTCCCCTGGTCTTATTCCAGAATAAGTAATTTCTATCTCATCCTCTGAATAGCCGGATAAGCGAATTAAATTTTTAGCTAAATCAACGATTTTAACTGGCTCTCCCATATCAAGCACAAAAATCTCCCCACCTTGTGCTAGTGCTCCAGCCTGTAAAACAAGTCTAGATGCTTCAGGAATGGTCATAAAATATCTTGTCATTTGAGGGTCGGTTACTGTTACAGGACCGCCTTTCGAGATTTGATCCTTAAACAAGGGAATAACACTCCCCCTACTTCCCAACACATTACCAAATCGGACTGCCACAAATCTCGTATTGCTTTTTCGATCCAGCTCTTGAACAATCATCTCAGCTATTCTCTTCGTAGCACCCATCACACTTGTTGGGTTTACTGCCTTATCAGTAGATATCATGACAAAAGTCTCAACACCATTTTCCCCTGCTGCTTCTGCTACATTTTTTGTACCCATCACATTATTCTTAATGGCTTCTTCTGGATTTCTCTCCATTAATGGTACATGCTTATGAGCAGCTGCATGAAATACCACCCTGGGCCTATATTCATTCATAATAGCGAAAATTTTATCCCGGTCCGTAATATCTGCAATTTCAGTAACAATTTCAATTTTATTACTTAAAGAGGATTTCAACTCCATCTCAATTGTATATATACTATTCTCTCCATGGCCAAGGAGGATAAGTTTTGAGGGTGAAAACTGAGTGACTTGACGGCAAATTTCGGAGCCAATCGATCCACCAGCACCGGTTACAAGTACAACGCTGTTAGTAATATATTTTGCAATCGAGTGTGTATCTAATTCAACCGGCTCCCTGCCCAAAAGATCACCAGGTTCTACATTGCGTATTTCATTAACAGAGACCTTACCAGTAACTAAATCTTCAAACATTGGCATCATTTGTGTATTAATCTTGGTTTTGGTGCATTCCACATAAATATCGTGCAACTCCTTTTTATTAAGGGACGGAATAGCAATAACGATATTTTCAATCTTTAGATCTTTAACTGCATCATGAAGTTTGTTTAAGCCCCCATGTACTGGTATTCCCAAAATTTCAAGGTGTTGCTTTTGTTTATCGTCATCAATAAATGCGATAGGAATAAGTTCACCGTTACTTTGTTTTAATTGTCTTGCTACAAGCATGCCAGCAGATCCAGCACCAATAATCAGCGTTCGCTTTTTAACTTTATTGTTTCCTTCCAAGTCCTTATCTTTATATATTCGCCAAGAAAACCGAGACCCGCCAATTAAAAACAAATGCATCATCCATGTCGTTGTTAATATGCGAAAATAAACTTGCTGCCCAATGATATATTGAATAATAGCTGCAGTGATTACTGAAAATGTTACGGCTTTTAGAACGGTTACCATCTCATCAACACTTGCATACTCCCAAGCACTTTTATACAACTTATATTTATAGGCAAATATATGATGACTTAATAATAAGGTTGTTGATACAAGAGCCAATGGCATAGTGGGGACCACACATCCTGAAAACAAAAGAAAACTACATATATAAACCGATGTGAACACGATTAAGGAATCAACAACTAGTAAAGACAGCAACCGTTTATGAAAACTCATGATTTGACATTCCTTTCCGATTCTTTTCAAAAGGCTTATATTCAGCTAACTTTTTCGATGAAAATAAACAGAGGTGCAAAAGTTAGATTTCTGTAATTTTACAAAGAATCATTTGTTCTTATTAACGAACGAATATATAATAGAAATTCGCTATATTACTAGAAAAAACCTTTTTTCAAAGGGATTTTTTCCTACTAACTCGGGAGCTGGATGGAAATATAATTTTTTCTCCTATGATGAGTGATAAATGATTCAATTGTTTGAATAACCCTTGTTTGCTCTTCTTCCGTCATGTTTGTCCCTGAAGGTAAACAAATTCCTCTTTCAAATAAACAGTCAGAGACGCTCAAGTAGTTGGAATGAGGATAGTATTTAAATTGATTTAATAATGGTTGTAAATGCATTGGTTTCCAAATTGGTCTTGCTTCAATATTTTCTTTTTCTAGCGCCTGAATTAACTCAAGTGGAGAAAACAATGGTTGTTCTGAATCTATAAATAGTGTGGTTAGCCAGCGATTATGACGTGTCCCTTGATATTCCGGCATAAAAACAAACTCCTTAAAATGACTTAATTCGCGAACGTATCTGTGAAAAATAGCTTGTTTTTGTTCCACTCTTTCCTCAATAGCCGCTAGTTGAGCAATTCCGATTCCCGCCAAGATATTACTCATTCGATAATTGTAGCCCAACTCACTGTGCTGATAATATGGTCTGTTGTCTCTTGCTTGCGTAGAGAGAAACTTCCCTTTCACAAGTGCCTCTTGGTCATTTGAAACCAACATTCCCCCACCCGAGGTAGTAATAATTTTGTTTCCGTTGAAGGAATACACACCAAATTTCCCAACCGTTCCACTTTTTCTCCCTTTGTAGATAGCACCAAGTGATTCGGCAGCATCTTCAATAATAGGAACCTGATAAAAATTACAAATTTCTACTATTTCATCCATTTTCGCATTCTGCCCATAGAGATGTACGACTATTACTGCTTTGGGCAGGCTTCCTTCTTCTTCCGCATCCAAGAATGCTTTTTTCAAAGCTTTAGGGGACATATTCCATGTATCAAATTCTGAATCAATAAATACAGGTTCAGCTTGTTGATAAAGAATTGGATTTGCACTCGCCACGAAGGTAAGTGTGGAACAAAAAACTTTATCACCAGTTTTCACATCAAGTATTCTTAATGCCAGATGGATGGCTGCCGTACCCGAATTTACTGCTAGAGCACCTTTGGCTCCAACATATTGAGATATATCCTGTTCAAACCTGTCAACATTAGGACCTAAAGGAGCAATCCAATTTGTTTGAAAGGAAAAATCAATGTATTTCTGCTCATTGCCGGTCATATGTGGTGACGAAAGATAGATCCTCTTGTTATTACTCCCCATAAACTCACATCCACTCCTAAATGACGTAATTTCTATTAGACTATATAAAAGCTAAGGTTATTGTTTACTAAGGAGATTTTGCATAGCCAAATCCGGATGTCTGTACAAAGGAAAATAACTTTCAGTAACAGGCAGGCTATTAACAAGTTCTTGATAAACTTCCTCATTACGGATTCTTTTTCCAATGTAAAAAGGCAAATCCCCATATTTATTAAAACGCTTTTTAAAACGATATAATGTATCGTTATCTCCAGCATATCCTCCACCTAAATGTAATACTTTCTTTCCTTTAAACTTTGCCCATTCAACAACATAATGAATTAGAGAATTATTAGGTGCGTACTTTAGGTATTCTTCATCCGAACCTAATAAATGATAATGGATGAAATCACCATAGTGCATAAAAAAGCAAGACATTACGACCTTATCTTCCATCATGACTTCGATTAGTTCCAAATGATCCCTCAAAAGTTCCACATTATTTTCAAAAAAATCTCTCTGAAAATAGTAATAATCATATGCGTTTTTCTTATCCATTGTTTTATAATATAGATCCAAAAAGTTTTCAAATTCGCTTGGAGAGCGATGGACCATCGTGAAATATTCATTGGCTTGCGCCTTCCGTAGTCTATTTCTGTTTTTCTTATCATAATTAGCCCATATTTCTTCTAACTCCAAAGATAAATCAACGTAAATAGTATGACGGTTTAATATAGCCTCAATATCCTTATAATCCAAGTCATTCCGAATTAATGGATGAAATCGAACAAACTCGGAAATAATATTTTTTTGAAAACAAAAGGAACTAAATGAATCCTCAAATTGTCTGTATAATTGTTTTTTAATGGATCCGTCCTTCGTATTAGTAATTGGGCCTCCATAACCGTATGGAGTTGTTATATCATACAAATCCCCATATTTTCTTCTGACGCCATCTGTATAGGATAAGTCATTAAGCCCTCTTAATAAAAACGGGTAATAGACAAAATTCTCTCCATTTTCATATATAAAGAGCTGTGCTTTCCCCTCTCCATTTCTCTCATAAATTTCTAGATATTCCGGTGTAAAATATACATCTTTACTTTCTGTCTTTTCTAAAAATTTGTACCAACTCTCTTTTTCACTTAAATCAAATGTTTTATAAACCACCTTAAGTACCCCCAATAATTCTTTTTAAAAGAGTTCAATTCGACCCATTTTCACGATAACCAATCGAAAATAGATGTCGTTTTTATCATATTTACCTAGCTAATCTCTATATTCATCCTGTTGCTTTTACACGCCAATGTGAACTCGGAGTGGTTGTAGCATACTTCACCGGTCAATAAAAGTATTTTCCGTTTTGGGTCAAGCTGTAAGAGGCAGCTTAGTAGATCATGATCATTCAAGGCATTAGAATCCGTTAATCGATAGAATTGATTTTTAATTTTACCAATTTGATAAACTCCCTCTCTAGTTGAACATGTAAATATAGAAAAATCATATGCATCATGCTGGGCTTCAGCATTAGGATAATTCTCTATATAACATTCGTAAGTGGAGTGAGAACGTGCTGAAGCAAGCTGTCCCCCAACATACCAGTATGTAGAATCATTTCTAACAAAGCCGATTTTTTCATACCAACTGATAGCTTCCTCGTTATGATTAAAAACATCTAAGGACATCTTATATTTCCCATATTCATCCAATAGATGGTATCCGTGTTTTACTAAAAGCGATTTTCCAATGCCAGATCTTTGATATTCAGGGAAAACATAAATATTATTTAAAAAAATATTCTCTTCAAAAATACGCCATTCTGTATAGCCTGCTAAACGGTCATCAACAAATGCCCCAAAAAGTTTCACACGTCGATTTTTCTCGGGAACCGCAAGCAAATTTTTTATATATGCCGCATAACCTTCTGAACTAAAAATAGTGAGTGGAAAAATGTCCTTATTCATTCCGGACTTAATCAGCTTGGGAATAAGATGAGCATCTTTAATTTGTAAAGGTTCAATCCGTATATTCATTAGTTTTATTCCACCTCTTGAAGACTAAGCTTCCATCTGTCGTTCCACATCAAAATCTAACATTTGTTGATCAGGTACATTAGCAATCCCGTCACGTTTTAAAGTTTTACTGATTGTCTTGAAAATAATCCTCAAGTCCAAGCCGAAAGACATGTTTTCTACGTATTTAACATCTAATCCCAATCTGCTGTTCCAATCTAACTGGTTCCTTCCCTCCACTTGTGCATACCCTGTAATTCCCGGCCTTACAGAATGCCGTTTTCTTTCTTCTAGAGAATAGTAAGGCAAGTATCGAACTAAAAGTGGACGAGGCCCAACCAAGCTCATGTCACCTTTCACCACATTTAGTAATTGTGGTAACTCATCCAGACTTAAGCGTCTTATCATAAGCCCGACTTTTGTTAATCGAATAGAATCCGGTAAGTCACTTCCAGTTTCATCCTTTTCATTTGTCATTGTTCTAAACTTAAATAAAGTAAAAATCTGCTCATGATATCCAACTCGTTTTTGTTTAAAAAGAATCGGGGAACCTAATTTCACTCTAACGACAATTGCAACACCAAGCATAATTGGGCTGAAGAGACACAATAGAAGTAAACCCGCAAAAATATCAAACAATCTTTTCATTATTCCCCCCCCAGTCCCATTCAATATAATAGTATCATTATGTTCTTAAAAACGAACGATTTATGAAAAGAGAAATGCTTAGCCAGAGATAAAACTCTTACTAGGATGAATACCCTTATTTTGCAATTACATTTGGTTTTACTAAAGAACGACTTTTTTTCGTAAATACCGCTCTTCTTAAATATCTAGACATTGGCTTTTCAATAAATTTATAGACCAGACATGATGAACTGACCGTTAATAAAATCACGCTTATCATTGAAAAAAAGTAGCCTAATAAACCGATTAAATCTAATTTCTTTAAAAATAAGATATAGATGTGTAGAAATGGGCCATGGGCAATATATATTGAATATGAAGCGTCTCCTAAGAAAGAAAGCACTTTTGGGACTTTTCGATCTTTCTTATCTTTTTCAGAAATACCCAGCATAAGAATCATGGCAAATAGACTATAAAATTTAGGGAACGGTATTTCAATCAAACTATATATATTATTTATCCAAACACCCAAATATCCTAACAGTCCTATCAATATCAACAAGGATGAATTTCTAAATGAATAGTTGAGGGTTAGATGTGCTACTAGACATCCAAATATGATTTCTAAATTGCTGAAATTTGTAAAAAATGAATAATATGGAATGATATTTAGCCCTATTACTAGGGAAGCCACTATCCAAAATAAAATGATTGGTTTAACGATTTTGGGTTTGAACATAAAGGTCGTAAATATGATATAGAAAAACATCACATGACTAAGTGACCATGTTGAAGCAAGAATAGGATTTGTTTGTAGGAGGAGCATTGACTTGATAATATACTCCCAAGAGTACCCCCCGTCTATTGATGGGGTAACAAATGAAATAGCAATTGCTAGTAAGGTAAACATCCAATATAATGGGTAAATTCTAATCACACGCTTCAATATAAATTCAGTGGTCTTTCCTGGTACCCCAGCATGTTTATGATACAAATAATAAATCATAAAACCGGTTACGATAAAAAAGAAATCTACACCACCAGTTCTTTCCCACTGTCCCATATTAAACCAATCATATTTAAAGTTTGTATAAAACAATATATTCACATGGCCTAAGAGCACAAATAAAATTGCTACTGCCCTTGAAATTTGTACAAAGGAAAGCATTCTTCGTCCATTAGCCATCCATGTTCTATCCCCCGTCCAATGAAAATCAATCCGGTAAAGTTATCATAATACTAAGATGTTTTTGCATGTTTCTTAAAAGCGTGTAATGAATAATTAATAAAATACCATAAAGCGGCAGCGATATTGATCTTCTCAACCTTTCTATACGTATTCCATGTTTTCTGAGCGGATCTTAGTTTGTTACTTGAGAGTGAATGTACACATTTTCTATAAATCGCCAACTCCTCATTCAATCCATAAGCGCGGATTCCTTTTGAGAGAATGGAAAGCCAAAGCCCAAAATCTTCAGAACAATCCCTATATAATGGCATTTGTACTATCCCTACTTTTCTTTTATCCAACAAGACAGTTAAAGTTCCGATCATAGTATTTTTCAATAGACTTTTATATTCTAGCTTAGGAGGGGCCCGAAATACGACATCAGTTTTCTCACCATTTTCATTCATAATCCTGTAATCAGTATAAGAAAAAGCAAGATCATTTTTTTCCATAAACACTACCTGCCGCTCTAATTTTTGAGGTAGCCAAAGGTCATCACTATCTAGAAAGGCAAGATAGTTTCCCTTTGCTGCAGCAATTGCTCTATTTCGTGCATTGGCAGGTCCCTTATTTTCTTTAAGTTCAAATAACTTGATTCTAGAATCATGAACCATTTCTTGCCTTACAATATCAACCGTGTTATCTAACGAGCAATCATCTACAATAATCATTTCCCAGTTTGTAAAGGTTTGCTCTTTAACTGAATGAATGGTTTCTGTAATAAATTTTGAAGCGTTATAAGTTGGAGTGATAATTGAAACAGCCGCTTCTGTTGAGTATTCCATTTTTTTACCCCACTCTCTCCACTTTGTATACTTTGAAACGACTCTTCAGACCTCAAAAAGTAAGACTTTCTAATGATTAATTACCTTGTTTTGTTCAAGATTTTTTAGTAATTTCCGGTTGAGAATATTATCTTCTTTTACCCCTTGAGCTTGCTCACGTTGAAGAACAACTCTGATCGTTTGCAATAGGATTTTCAAATCCAACCAAAACGAATAATTGCGAACATAAAGTAAGTCAAAACGTAATTTATCATCAACAGGAGTGGTATAGTTTCCTAACACCTGTGCTAAACCTGTTATTCCTGGCTTCACGGTTAATCGATAAGTGTATTCAGGGAGTTTTTGTTTAAATTGATTAATGAAATATTCTCGTTCTGGTCTTGGTCCTACTAAGCTCATTTCCCCCTTAAGTACATTTAATAATTGTGGAAGCTCATCCAAACGAACCGCCCTTATGAACCTTCCAATTAAAGTAATTCTGGGGTCTCTATCTGTGGCTAATACTGGTCCCGTTCTCTTTTCTGCATCTTGAATCATACTTCTAAACTTATAAATCCAATATGGATTTTCATTTAGTCCTATACGTTCTTGTTTATAAAGAGCAGGTCCTTTAGAGGTGAGTGGGATTAATAAAAATAAAATTAATAAAAAAGGGCTAGCGATTACTAATACAATTGACGATACAATCACATCAAACATCCGTTTAAAAATTTTTTGACTTACGCTTAAAATTGGAGGTTTTATCGAAATAACGAGCATATCATCTATTTGCTGTGTACCGGCACCCAGTATCGACAATTCAAATAATTGTGGTACCACCAATATTTCTTTCCCGTAATTGATACATAAGCCCACAATTTCCTCTTTATCCTCTCTGCTAATAGTGGGGCTAAGAAGGAAAAGATCTCCCTTTTTTACGTAGTCATGGATAAAACCTTTTTTGGCTAGGGGAATAAATCCCGATATTTCGAACCACCCTTTATTATGATTTAAGAATTTGTCAGCTAAATACAGTCCTGTTTTTGAATCTTCACCGATAATATAGACTTTCTTCTTACCGAATATTTTTTTGTTTAAATACCAAATACATACCCGCGTACAGATTAATAAAATCGTTTGAATAAGAAATGCTTCAAAAATAAAGCTTTGCTGGAAGGATAGATAAGGTGTCCATAGTGAAACCATTGAGATGAAACCTGAGAAGACAACCATCGATAATATAATTGAATATACTAAATGCTGAATACTTTTTCTGCGCCAATCTGCATATAGTCCATAAAGATAAAAAACAAAAAGTGAGGAAACCGAAAGTACAATTAACCAAAAGTAATCGATGTTCACCCCCTTACTAGGGATTGAAAATAAATATGAGAACCAATTCGTCATGAAAAATCCTACAGATACTAACGTGATATCAACGATAGCCAGAATTTTTACATAAGTCCCTCTATAGTCTTCATTCATTTCATTTCTCCTTTCTATTTATATTTACTTTAAGAAATCGATATTTAAGGGTGAACAAAGCCAACAAAACCTTTTTCTAATTGGATAATGACTAATACAAGTTGTAATGTAAGAAGATTAGTTACATTTCCAGTACTCCTGTAAAGTATTACTAACCATTTGATCTAGTGAAAAATCCTCTTCTACTTTCCTACGGGCATTTACAATAAATTGATTCAGAACTTGTTCTTCAGATTCTATATATAAAATTTTCTTACAGAAGTCATCTACTGAATGATTATTTATGAGAAAACCAGTTTTATTTTCAATAATAGCTTCCTTAATTCCACCTCGATTAATAGATATGATAGGGGTACCAACTGCCATAGCTTCTAAAATAACCATTGGAAATACTTCTCTATAGGACGTTAAAAGTAAGAGATTCATACTTTTTATAAATTCCTCGGGATTATGAACGATACCCACCATCTTTACCTTATGAGAAAGATTTTGTGAGCGGATTAGGTTGTTTAGTTTTTGGTATTCTGGACCATCTCCTGCAATATAAAACATGAGATTCGGAATGTCTCGAAGCTGGTTTGCAATATTAATAAATAGCTCATGATTTTTTTCTTCTGATAATCTTGCTAATATACCAACATTGAAAAATTCCCCTTTTTCTTTTCCATGGAAAACAAACTGTTTTAAATCAACTCCATTGTAAACTGTTGTAATTTTGTTAGGCTTTATTCCGGCTTTCACAAGGTTAAATTTTTCAAAGTCACTTACTGTGATGATTCTTTCTACATATTTATTTAATAAATATGAGAACAAAAATCGACTTTTCTCCTCAAGAACAGTTACATTATGCTTGGTATAAACAATTTTAAAATTTTTTTTAGTCAATTTTTTAATAAAGATACAATACAGAACCATCCTCAAACTATTCGCGTGAATTAGATCTATTTGTTTATCAATCAATATCTCTTTCAGCTTTTTTATGTTAAGCAAATGCTTAGTCCTACTTATTTCACTAAAGTTATTTTTATGCTTGATTTTCTCGTATAGCTCTCCTGAACCGGCAGCAAAATGAAAATTTATGTTAGGGTCCTGTAATTGATTCTCCAATTTACAAAAATACATCTCTGCTCCTCCAAAAATCAGCTTATCCGTAATGACTAAAATATTCATGCTTTGCAACACCTCCTTTAATACCTTAATTCAACTTTATTCTTTGTTTATGGGAAGTTAAGACAGGGAGAGGATCTGTCTTCTTCACTTCAGTTCGTAATGCCTGCTTTTTATTATGCAAATAGGTAGATAATATCGCTAAATACAAAAAAAATATATCGTTAATAATCACCGAAAGAAAACCCATTTGAAGTATAAACCCGATAAATGTAAAGAATAGATAGGGTTTATTTTTATGTGTTCTACTTTGTATTAATTGAACAAACACTAAAATGATAAATAAGCAAAAGCAGGAAATTCCTAATAAACCGGATTCTGTTAATATCTCTAAAAATGTATTATGAACTTGAAGTGTATCTCCAAATTGAAAAGAATTGTAAGCAGGAAAGTTAAATGCTCCAATTCCAACATATTTGTGTGAAGCAAAAAAATCCCAGGCCCTTCCCCACAATTCTAACCTCCCGCTTCCACCATCCGAGGACATGTCTTCAATTCTCGATTCTAAAATCCCATATATATCGAATTTCAAATGAACGATTGCAATATACAAACTAACCGATAAAGCAGCTACGATGCCAACTAGCAATTTTAACCGTTTTAATGGATTATCATTCAAAATATAAATAAAGAAGATAAAAGCCATTATTAAAAGCCCGCCTCTTGAAAAGGTCAATAAATTCGTAACGATACAAAGGGTTAAACCAATTTTGTTTTTTAAAGAATTAGAATTGCATAAGTAATAACAAAAAAATAGAGTATTATACAGAACAAAAAAGTTTGGATCCTGTACCAACCCGATTAATCGGGGGTAATCCCGATCTAACATCACTCCGAATTCATATATTCTGTCGCCCTCGAAAATAAAGCCCACACTTTTTAATCCGATAAAATAGAGGACTAGGCTAGCTAAATTAAAAAAAAGTCCTACATCTGAAATCGCCCTTTCGACCACCAAATTATTTGATCTTGCAATAATGGATTTAATAATAAAATAACAAGAAATATATAGAACTATCCCTATGAAAATTCTAATACTGGAGGCTGGATATAATGAAAATGCTCCAGTAAAGCTATACATCAAATAAAATAACAACATCGCTACTTCAAACAAGTGAAGCCTATAGAAGTAAAATGAGCCGATATGGATGAATAAATATAAAATAGAGAAGACCAAATACGGTTTTATGGCAAACCCAACATAAATATAGTAATTTGCAAGAGTTACCAGTAAAAAGAGAAAGAAGATTGTGAAGCTATATTTTTGAGAACTTGGAGCTATATTATCGTCCATCTTACACCCCCTGGGATTTCTTGGTCTTCCATTTATAACCTATTCCACATACTTTAATAAACTCATAAATTATATTCTTAAATTCTTTATCTATAAAAAGTACGAAGGTTAATAGAAGGAAGTTAAATACAACAGCTAAAAATGGATGGGAATCTAGAAAAAATTCAATACCACCTAAACAAATGATAAAAAATGATAAGTATGGATATATTGCCCTTTTAGCAATAATCCAACGATTTGGATTGGAAATCCAAAATCCTATTAGGGCAGTTCCTTCAATCATTACACCTGCGAATGCTGCTCCAGTTACACCAAATAACCTACTTAAAAACAAATAAAGAAAGAATCCTGAAATTACTGCAATCGATTGAACAATGGTACGAAGAGACTGTAATCCCTTTGTCGTTAAACCATCTGCTAATGCAATATTAATTGCCTGTAAGGTAAGCATTAAGGATAAAATTTTCAGTGGAGATGATGCATGAATCCACTTATCACCAAACAGTAAATCTATTACAACATTTGACATATAGTAAAAAGGAATTGTCATCGCCATTCCTACTAATGTCATGATCTTGATAAGCGTTATGTTGAATCTTAAATGATCGTCTAATAGATTATTATTAAAGGCTCTGAATAGTACAGGGTAATAAGCTCCAGCAATAATAAATGGAATTTGCTGTAATGCCTGGGGGATTCGATAAGCTACTGCAAATAATGCAACTTCTTCTAGAGTTAAGGTCTTTTCCAGCACTAGGGGTCCTAAATGCGGAAGTATTACAAAAAGCAATCCACCTAAAGTAAATGACCCTAGATTTTGTAAAAGTCCTTTATGGAATTTACCTTTCAATCGAATGTTAACATTTCGACTTACTAGATAGACCCCAAACACACCTCCGGCAAAATAAGACAGACCATATAAAGTGGTAATAATCAATGGCTTAAGGCTAAAGTGAATCCCTACTGTTAGGGTGAGAACTAAACAAACAGAAGAAATAATTCGTATCATCCCGTTATACTGCATTTTCTCAATCATTTGAAAAAACGTTGTACCGATACTTTGTAGGGCAATTCCTAAAACCATCGGAATAATTAAATAATACGCTGTTTGTATTAACTCTTTATTCCCTGAGTTTGAAATATGAATTACGACAAATCCACAGATAAATGTTGCTACAAGTAAAACCATTCTCATTTTCACATATGAAGAGATTAGGATGGATAGATCCATATCCTTTTTAGATCCTTCTCTTAAAACAATGGTACTTAGTCCAGCATCAGTAAAATATCCCATAATCATTGCAAATGCTAACACAACACTAAACATCCCATAATCATACGACTTTAAATAATTGGCTAAAACGATTAGTGCCGTAGCATTTAATACACTAGATAGTGCTGTACTATAAAACAGATGAGTAATATTTTTTGCAATAGAATTTTTCTTTAACTTCTCCATAAAAATAGCCACCTTATATTAACAATCACCTGATTAAAGAAGTTTTCCCCCTAGTAATTATTCTGTTTGATAAATAACTCCTACAATTCTATTGTTTTTTCTATCCAAGTAATCTTTTGTTAGAAGTACATCTTCTTTCTTCGTTTTATTTTCTTTTAGCACTAAAATAACACCATCACATTGATTTGCTAGAATATGAGAATCTGATGCTATTAAAAAAGGTGGGGCATCAATGATTACCACATCAAACTCCGAGACACAGTTACTAACAAATTCCTTTACTTTACTTGCTATCCATATTTCTGATGGATTTAAAGGAATAGGACCAGTCGGTAAAACGAATAGTCCTGGGACAAACGTTTCTTTAATATAAAGTTGGATGTTTTCTTCATCCAAAATCACATTTGTTAATCCATTCTCATTTTTTATCTGAAACAAACTGTTTAATGAAGGTTTCCGTAAATTGGCATCAACAAGTAGTACCTTTTTCCCTTGCTCAACAAATGCAATTGCTAATTTAGAAGAGATAATAGATTTTTGTTCCTCATTACGTGGCGATGTTACCATTAATAATACCGAATCACTAATAGATACTTGATCTATATTCGTACGAATCATTCGGATTTGTTCTGTACTGATTGAATCTTCATTAAGCTGAAGCCTTTGCATTATTTTTTTTGTTTCATCCCTTTTCTTATACACTGATTTGCCCCCTCTTATTATCATTTAAGACGGCTGACTGTTGCTTCCTATTGTTTTTATTCATAAATTTTCTTTTGCTATTTTTTAAATTTATTTGTCCTAATACTGGCAAACCTACAATACCTTCAATCTCTTTTACATCCTTAATCGAATCGTCCCAATACTCTCTAAACATTGCAAGGCCAACTCCAAGGAAAATTCCAATCACTGCACCAATTGCGACGTTTAAAGACAAACTCCCAACGATCTTAATCGAAGGATCTCCATCTGTATCACTTAATAGCTTTATATCCTTAACATTAAACAGCTCATACATTTTATTGACCGATGTTTTAGCTATGGTATGTGCAAGCTTCTTAGTACTTTCCAAATCATGATCCCTTACTACTACATTGATAATTTGTGAATTTCTATTATTTTGAACAACTATCTTTTTCTCTAATTCGTCATCATTTATATTAAGCTCTTTTTTAACAGAATTAAGCACGATTGGACTCTTTATGAAATCAATTGTTGAAGCAAGCAGCATACTAAGTTCTTGTGTATCACTATAATTACCCTCTTCCTTTGTAAGTTTGCCAATTAGGATATTTTCAGTAGCTTCATAGGTTGGCTTTAGTAAAAATAGGGATAAACCAACAGTCAAAAGAGATACACATATTACTGTAAGAATGATGGTTACTATTCTCTTTCTAATAATGCGAAGGAACTTTTTTAGATCTATTCTTTCGTCCATGGTGACCTCCAAAACTAATATTTTTATTACTCAGTTTTTACCATTTGAATCAGTCATGAGAGAACTGAAACATCCCGCTCCATCGTTAGCAATACATTCATCCCTCTAATTACTCTTTATAACGAACACAAAGGTGCAAATTAACAAAAAAGTGTTGGATTCTACCTTGAATTCATCGTGTCTTCTTCTGGAGTAGAATAATAATTATGTACTCCTTTATCCCTAATATAGTTTGATCCTATATTCGAATATAAACTATTTCTCATAGACTCTTTTGAAAATTCTATTATTGGATTATTGCCCTTTACTATATGAGCGTCCCATATTAAACCTTCAAATTTATTATCAGAGCCACTTACTGTTATTACTTCTTTAGTTAATTTAGAGACTTGAATTTGAAGCCCATTAAAATCATTACCAGAACTTTCATTTGGAACACTCATCGAGCTATTAATATCAATACAGCTTATACAGTCATCCAAGGTTAGATTAATAAATCGATTGCCGTTAATAAAGCTATATTTATTACTATCCTTTGGTTTTTCAGCTTCCAATTTAACACCGGTATGAAATCCTGCAATTCTAATATCAGTAAAATTAACAAAACAAATGAATTGACCTGGGCCACCAGCATAAAGATGAAGACCTGTACCCCTATGTGAGCCGCTGGTGTTTAAGAGTGTAACATTTTTGATTTGAGTTCTATCCCATGACCAAAATTTTTGAATACCGTCTAAGTAAATAACATCTGAATCAAAGTTAGCATCTATTATTTCAAGAACTCCATTTGATATTGACGCATTTTTTTTCACATCAATTGCTTGAAAGTTCCCTTCTATTCTTAACCTAGTATTTTGACCAAATTCCAATTCAACACCCTCTTTTAAAACTAATCCTTTCTTTAGAATATAACTCTTATTTCCAAGTAACTTTACTTTTCCAATTTTTGTTTCATGGCTGTAATTTATTGCTTCTTGAATGGATCGTGAATCGTCTTTCAAATCATCACCGTTAGCTCCAAATTCATCCACATTCACATATTCGTTTTGGCCAGTGCCAGTCCTTGTAACGACTTGATGCTCATTTTTAAATAAAAAAAGAAGGCCTACAATAAAAATAATGGCTGAAATATATATAGTTGTACTCCTTCTAATCATAATTCTCTCCTTACAATCCCTCAATTAATTCTTTATATAATTAATTATAGTTCATTATAATGAACAAATCAACAATATTATCCCATAATTAGGTAATTAAGCTCGTGTACAATGGATGTTAATAATACCTTACTAACGCTTCACCCAAACAGAAAGGAGGCACTTACAATTTAGAAGGATCGATCGTCTGCTAGACTTAAAACATTTTCCAATAACATCTTACAAAATTGGCTTGTGCAACAATAACTAAATTTTCAAGATGTTGTATGAATGTTCTGATTTTCGTAATCCATTTTGATTTTGACCGACTGTTGTTGTCCTTTTTTTACTCCTATTATTTTCAAACCAGTCATAAGTTTTCTCTAAACCAGACTGAAAATTATGAAGTGGTTCCCACTCCAGGTCCTGTTTAATCTTTTTATTTTCCAACCTGGAAAATTTGATATCACCTTGCTTTGGCTCTTTATAGATTACTTCTTTTATATCTTCCAAATTTCCGAGAGTATAAATAAAATCGTTCACACTTGTCTCTGTATTAGTTGATAAATTATAAACCCCTTTGAGATCATATTCAACGCCGCGATAAATGGCATATGCAACATCTTCTACATATATAAAGTCCCTAGTTTGCTCTCCGTCACCAAAAACCTGCAGTGGCTGCCCTTCTAAAACATTATTAATAAAAATGGAAATGACTCCACCTTCACCGACTGTTCCTTGCTTAGGACCAAAAACATTTGAAAAGCGGTAACAAAGTGTATCAACACCAAACATTTCAGTCCACTTTTTGCAGTATAGTTCCCCTACCCATTTATTGATTCCGTATAGTGATAGAGGATCACATAAAGCATCTTCTTTCAATGGAATATCACCATTAAGACCATAAACGGCTGCTGAAGAAGCAAATACTACCTTTTCCACTCCATATTTGGTTGATAATTGAAGTATATTTGTCAACCCTAGGATGTTTGATTGTGAATCTAGGTATGGGTTCACCATTGATGTTCCGACATTTACTTGTGCTGCCAGATGAATAACTACATCAAATCGATTAGATTGGAATACACCCTCACACGTTTGGTCTTCTACGTTTAATTGATAAAATTTATGTTTGAACTTCACATTATCCTTATTTCCTGTAGAAAGGTTATCAATAATGTAGACTTCATCACCTTCCTTAAAAAATCTTTCAGCAACAAAGGAACCTATAAAGCCATACCCACCAGTTACAAGGACCTTCATATTTTCACCTCTATATATTTTGTCTAATTGTTATAACTATTTTTTGCCTTTTTGTAGGGCGTTTCTTAACTCAATTAAGTCTTTCTCATTTATCAATCCGGATTCTAGTGCAATATCTATAAAGATATTCCAATTTTTTACATTCCCCTTGCCATTATCATTTGTATCAGATTTTGTGGTATCTTGGCTTAAAAGTGTTTGTATGTCTACATCTAGTATTTTGGCTATTTTACCCAAAATTTCAATTGAAGGGTTACTCTGGATATTTCTTTCGATTTGACTTAAGTAAGATTTTGAGATAGATGTTTTCTCAGCTAATTGAGATAAGGTAAGGTTTTTCTCTTTCCTTAATTTTTGAATTTTTTTTCCTAACATAATAGGCCTCCTAAAATAAATTTCACTCCTCTCTTAAATATCATTATAGTAAACATTTTGTTCTTTGTAAAGAACAAGGGCAATCACCTAATACTTTTGGTAAGTGCTTTATTACGAACAACACTTAACTATTAACTCATTTTTAATAAAATAAATTGACACCACCGCTAAGTTGTAGTAAATTTTATAAATAGTCTAAATATTTGATTCTTATCAAGAGAGGTTGAGGGAATGGCCCTACGACGCCTCAGCAACCATCAATGGCTTCATTCATTGAAAAGGTGCTAAGTCCTGCAAATTAGCTGCTAATTTGCAAGATAAGAAGAATGACATTGTGGTCGTGCCGACAAAAGTCTTCTTCTTATAGAAGACTTTTTTTATTTTTATAAAACAAGGAGAGTGCATTATGTACAAAATTGATACGAAACTTGCCCAAATTGGAAATCGGAGTGAAACAGCAACTGGAACCGTAAATCCGCCTGTATACTTTTCAACGGCCTTCCGCCACGAGGGAATTGGCCAATCAACTGGGTTTGACTATACCCGAACCGGAAATCCTACGCGCCAGCTCTTAGAAAAAACAATTGCTGATTTAGAATGCGGTGATCAAGGATTTGCCTGCAGTTCAGGGATGGCAGCGATTTTAACCATTCTCTCTTTATTTGAAGCTGGTGATGAATGGTTGGTTAGTGAAGATTTATATGGCGGTACATACCGCTTATTAGAAAAAGGTTATAAAAAATGGGGCTTGAATAGTCAGTATGTCAATACCTGTTGTCCGGAAGAGATTGAAAAGAAAATTACGCCTCAAACAAAGGCTATCTTCCTTGAGACACCAACCAATCCACTTATGCAGGAATCCGATATTGCCGCTGTTTCAAAAATTGCAAAACAGCACGGATTATTATTAATAGTGGACAACACTTTCTATACTCCATTATTACAACAGCCGATTACCCTTGGCGCGGACATTGTCATCCACAGTGCAACGAAATACCTAGGAGGACATAATGATGTCCTTGCCGGTCTTGTCGTCGCAAAGGGGAAAGAGCTTTGTGAAGCATTAGCCTTTCATCATAACGGTGCCGGAGCGGTACTGAGCCCGTTTGATTCTTGGTTACTAATGCGTGGTATGAAAACATTGTCCCTTCGCATGGAAAGACATGAAAAAAATGCAAGGAATATCGTTGAATTTCTTTCGGGGCATGATGCAGTTACTGATGTCCTTTACCCGGGACGCGGTGGAATGGTATCTTTCAGAATTAAAGATGAAGCTTGGGTTAATCCATTTTTACAAGGCTTAAATCTAATCAGCTTTGCGGAAAGTTTAGGTGGAACGGAAAGCTTTATCACTTATCCAGCAACGCAAACCCATGCGGATATTCCTGAAGAAATCCGAATTCAATCCGGCGTCTGCAATCGTTTATTGCGTTTCTCCGTTGGACTTGAGGATTCACAAGATATAATTCAAGATTTGGAAAAAGCTTTTGCCCATGTTCAAGAAGGAGTGATTGCATAATGGCACACGAAGAATACACATTTGAAACCAGGCTCCTTCATAATAAGCACAAAATTGATCCTACAACAGGAGCGGTTAGTGTACCCATACAGCATGCATCCACTTTTCACCAATCTGATTTCGATCAGTTTGGCAAGTACGATTATGGCCGCAGTTTAAATCCGACAAGGGAAGCACTTGAAGATGTCATTGCTGAACTTGAAGGCGGGTTAAAAGGCTTTGCCTTTGCATCCGGCATGGCCGCCATTTCCACGGCATTTCTCCTGCTATCTGCAGGTGATCATATTGTCATTACGGAAGATGTCTACGGCGGTACATTTCGGATGGTCACAGAGGTCCTCACGCGGCTCGGAATTGAACATACCTTCGTCGATATGACGAATTTAGATGAAGTAAAACAAGCCATTCAGGCAAATACAAAAGCATTTTATGTGGAAACACCATCGAATCCATTAATGAAAGTGACTGACATTAAGGCAATTAGCAATTTAGCTAAGGAAACGGGCGCGTTAACATTTGTCGATAACACCTTCCTTACCCCTTCCCACCAACGGCCATTGGAGTTAGGAGCCGATGTCGTGCTCCATAGTGCGACGAAATTTTTATCGGGCCATAGTGATGTCGTTGCCGGACTTGCTGTCGTCAAGGACGAAGACTTGGCGAAAAGATTAGGCTTTTTGCAAAATGGGTTTGGGGCGATCTTAGGTGTTCAAGATGCATGGCTCGTTTTAAGAGGGATCAAAACGCTGCACGTCCGACTAGAACAATCACAAAAATCGGCTATTAAACTAGCTGAATTTTTAGATGCGCATCCGCTTGTTGAAAAGGTTCATTACCCAGGGTTGGAAACTCACCCACAATATCAAATTCAAAAAGCGCAAGCAGCTGGTCCAGGAGCGGTCTTATCGTTTGAATTGGCTAATGAAGATGCACTTCGCACCTTTCTTGCCAATGTAAAAATTCCTGTATTTGCTGTCAGTCTCGGAGCGGTAGAATCGATTCTATCCTATCCAGCAAAAATGTCCCATGCAGCCATGCCTCAGGAAGAGCGAGAGAAGCGCGGGATTACAAATAGTCTTGTTCGCTTATCGGTCGGACTTGAAAATCCTGATGATTTAATGAAGGATTTTTCACAGGCATTTAAGCAGGTTGAACAAAGTCAGTTGGTCTTTCAACGAGGAGAAACATCATGAGTCTTTTAGAAAAATTAAAAAATCAAATTTTAATAGCTGACGGAGCGATGGGTACTCTGCTTTATTCCTACGGAGTCGATTCATGCTCTGAGGAGTTGAATTTATCTCAGCCGGAACAAATCCAAAATATCCATCAGGCATACATTGACGCCGGAGCGGATGTCATCCAAACCAATTCCTATGCTGCTAACTATTTAAAATTGCAGCGCTATGGATTAGAAGATTCAGTTAAAGAGATTAATAGTGCCGCAGTCCGTCACGCCAAACAGGCAGCTCAAAATAACGCTTATGTGCTTGGAACAATGGGTGGAAACCGCGGGATTAAAACGAACTCTATTACAATAGAAGAAATAAAACGAAGCTTTCGTGAACAGCTTTATTGCCTCCTTCTCGAAGGGGTGGATGGAATATTACTTGAAACCTTTTACGACCTAGAAGAACTTGAAACCATTCTAACCATTGCGAGGAAGGAAACGAAGATTCCGATTATTGCACAAGTTTCCCTTCAGGAGCCTGGATTTTTACAGGATCGGACGCCAGTAAATGACGCCTTAAAAAGACTTGAAGGACTTGGGGCGGATGTCGTTGGTCTTAATTGCCGACTAGGCCCCCATCATATGCTGCTAGCACTTGAACAGATTGAAATTCCGAAGCATGCCTATCTTTCTGCCTATCCAAATGCCAGCCTTCCAACTTATACAGACGGAAAGTTTCATTATGAAGGGGATCCAGATTATTTTCGGAACTCAGCTAAAGCGTTCCGAAATCAAGGGATTCGGTTGCTTGGGGGCTGCTGTGGTACCACACCTGAACATATCAAAGCATATGCTTCTGAACTAAAGAATAGTGTTCCAATTACTGAAAAAGTAGTAAAATTAGAGCCAAAGAAGATAATCGTTGAATCTCTTGCGCCAAAAAGGGAGTTTACTCCCCTGCAGGAACTCGTGAAAGAGAGACCATCGGTTATCGTTGAATTAGATCCACCTAGAAAACTAGATACAACAAAGTTTTTCCAAGGAGCTAAAGCCTTAAAAGAAGCGGGAATCGATTCGATTACCTTAGCTGATAATTCACTAGCAACGGTCCGAATTTCCAACGAATCGCTGGGCTATTTAGTGAAACAGGAATTAGGAATGCGTCCGCTCATTCATATTGCGTGCCGTGACCGCAATATTATCGGCTTGCAATCGCATTTAATGGGTCTGCATACGCTTGGGATGAATGATGTTCTTGCTATTACCGGTGATCCTGCAAGAGTTGGCGATTTTCCAGGTGCATCATCTGTTTACGATGTCTCCTCCTTTGAACTTATTCAAATGATTAAGCAGTTGAATGAAGGATTGTCTTTTTCAGGGAAAGATCTGGGACAAAAGACAGACTTTAGCATTGCGGCAGCCTTTAATCCCAATGTCCGCTCACTGGAAAAAGCCGTGAAGAGACTTGAAAAAAAAGTTCATTATGGGGCAGATTACTTTATCTCCCAACCGGTTTTTTCAGAGGAAAAATTACTCGAAGTCTATGAACATACAAAACAACTTGATGCACCAATCTACATTGGCTTAATGCCGCTTACTAGCAGTAAAAACGCTGAGTTCCTTCATAATGAAGTACCTGGAATCAAAATTGCGGATTCTATCCGCACCCGGATGGCCCAGTTGGGTGATGATCCGATTCAAGCTGCTAAAGAAGGAATTGCCATTACCAAGTCACTAATTGATACAGCTTTAGATTTATTTAACGGTATTTATTTAATTACACCATTTTTACGCTATGAATTAACTGCTGAATTGGCGTTATATACCCGTCAGCGTGCTAGTGAATTGAGGAGGAGCACCTATGCCGAAAACACCATTTACTGAACAACTCAAAAAACGAATCCTCGTGATGGACGGGGCAATGGGTACCATGATCCAGGAAGCAAATCTTACAGCGGAAGATTTTGGCGGCGAGCAGTATGAAGGCTGTAACGAAAACCTAGTGTTAACCGCCCCCTCTGTCATTGCCAATATTCATCGTGAATACCTAGAGGCTGGGGCAGATATTATTGAAACCAATACATTTGGGGCGACCAGCCTTGTTCTGGATGAATATGATTTAGGGTTTAAAGCCTATGAGATTAATAAAATCGCTGCCTTTCTTGCCGTTAAAGAAGCCTACAAACTTACAACCGATGAATGGCCGCGCTATGTGGCAGGCTCGATGGGCCCGACCACAAAAACATTAAGTGTAACAGGCGGCACGACCTTCGATGAACTTGCAGCATCCTATGAAGAACAAGCAATCGGCTTAATTGATGGCGGTGTGGATTTACTCCTCCTAGAAACAAGTCAAGATATGCTGAATGTAAAAGCAGGATTTGTTGGGATTGAAAGAGCGTTTGAAAAAACCGGTAAAACTCTGCCGCTGTTTATTTCAGGGACGATCGAGCCAATGGGTACAACGCTCGCAGGGCAGTCAATTGAATCGTTTTTTATTTCCGTTGAACATATGAATCCCGTTGCTGTGGGACTTAACTGTGCAACAGGGCCAGAATTCATGCAGGACCATGTCCGCTCATTAGCAAATCTGGCGTCGACGGCAGTCAGCTGTTATCCAAATGCAGGTTTGCCTGATGAAGAAGGTCATTATCATGAAACACCAGAGACTTTAGCCAAAAAGCTGTCTGATTTTGCCGCCCATGGCTGGCTTAATATTGTTGGCGGCTGCTGTGGTACCACGCCAGACCACATTAAGGCTATTGCCGAGGCAATGAAACAATATCAACCAAGGGAAGTCAAAACATCTACTGTTCATATGGTTTCGGGTATCGAGCCATTCATCTATGACGATCCGACGTTAAGACCGATTATGGTCGGTGAACGGACCAATGTCATTGGCTCTCGCAAATTCAAACGGTTAATCACCGAAGGGAAATTTGAGGAAGCGTCAGAGATTGCACGAGCCCAAGTCAAAGGCGGCGCGCATGTAATTGATCTTTGCCTCGCCGACCCTGATCGTGAAGAAATGGTTGATATGGAAAACTTCATTAAAGAAGTCGTCAAGAAAGTAAAGGCTCCCCTTGTGATTGATTCAACCGACGAAAAGGTCATCGAGAGAGCACTTAAATATTCACAAGGAAAAGCAATTATCAATTCGATTAACCTTGAAGATGGTGAAGAACGATTTGAAGCAGTTGTCCCATTAATCCATCGCTATGGTGCTGCTGTCGTTGTAGGCACCATTGATGAGGAAGGTATGGGAGTAACTGCGCAGCAAAAGCTAAAAATTGCCAAAAGGTCACATGATTTATTAGTGAACAAATATCATCTGAAGCCGCAGGATCTCATTTTTGATCCGCTCGTTTTTCCAGTTGGTACAGGTGATGAACAATATATTGGTTCCGCCAAGGCTACAGTAGAAGGCATCCGGTTAATCAAGGAGCAACTCCCGGAAGTACAAACGATTCTTGGAATTAGTAATGTCTCCTTCGGGCTCCCTCCTGTCGGTAGAGAAATTCTAAACTCTGTCTTCCTTTATCACTGCACCCAGGCTGGACTTGATTATGCTATTGTTAATACAGAAAAACTAGAACGGTTTGCATCTATTTCAAAAGAAGAAGTTCAATTAGCAGAGGCCCTCTTGTTTGATACAACAGATGAGTCGCTCGCTACATTCACTGAATTTTACCGCGGCAAAAAGAAAGAACCGAAAACAACCGTTCCAAATATGACCTTAGAAGAGAGACTCGCCTATTATGTGGTTGAAGGTACAAAAGAAGGCTTGCTGCCGGATCTAGACCTAGCGCTTGAAACGTATCCTGCCCCGCTTGATATTATTAATGGACCATTAATGGACGGGATGAAAGAGGTTGGCCGACTCTTTAACGACAACCAGCTCATCGTTGCTGAGGTGCTCCAGAGTGCTGAAGTAATGAAAGCAGCCGTTTCGCATTTAGAACCTCATATGGAAAAAGGCGATGTGTCTGCTACAAAAGGGAAAATCATTTTAGCTACCGTAAAAGGCGATGTGCATGATATCGGTAAAAACCTCGTCGATATTATTCTCAGCAATAATGGCTATGAAGTAATCGACCTTGGGATTAAGGTGAATCCAACTGACTTGGTTCAAGCCATTCTTAGAGAAAAACCAGACATGGTTGGTTTATCGGGTTTGCTGGTGAAATCTGCGCAGCAAATGGTGTTAACAGCACAGGATATGAAGGATTCCGGTATTGCTGTACCTATCCTCGTTGGCGGTGCGGCACTTTCTCGGAAATTCACAGATACGAAGATTGCCAAAGAATATGACGGCCTTGTCCTTTATGCAAAGGATGCAATGAATGGTTTAGCCCTTGCGAATCAATTGAATTCGGAAGAGGAAGTTCAGAAATTAATGCTTGAGAAAAATGAAAAGCTAGCCTCTTTAAATGTGCCGAGAGAGTATGAACGTCCATCCACTGTTTCCGTTGCCGTAAAACCGAAGCCAGCGGTATCGACAAAGGCTCCTGTATTTACGCCAATGGATACAAAGCGACATATCCTTAAATCGTATTCACTTTCTCATATCGAACCATATATCAATATGCAAATGTTGATTGGCCACCATCTCGGTGTAAAAGGGAAAATCGCGAAGTTACTAGCTGAGAAGGATGAAAAGGCTGTTAAGGTAAAAGAAGTGGTGGATCAATTACTAGCAAATGCTAGTGCAAACAATTGGATTACGCCTGCCGCTGTTTACCAATTTTTCCCAGCGCATTCCGATGGGAATAAGGTCATTATTTATCATCCGGAAAATCCTGATCAAATTTTGGAAACCTTCGACTTCCCACGTCAGGAATCAGCACCAGGTCTTTGCTTAGCTGATTTTCTAAAGTCAGTTGATAGCGGTGAAAAGGACTATGTCGGCTTCTTCACCGTCACGGCTGGTAGAGGAATTCGTGAAAAGGCAGAACAATTTAAAGCGGAAGGACGCTTTTTGGAGTGCCATGCACTTCAATCAATGGCACTTGAAACGGCGGAAGGCTTCGCTGAATTAATTCACCGCCAAATGCGTGACCGTTGGGGCTTCCCAGATCCACTGGATTTTACAATGCAAGACAGGTTTTCCGCTAAATATCAAGGACAACGTTTCTCGTTTGGCTACCCAGCGTGTCCAGAACTAGAAGATCAAAAGAAGCTGTTTAAGTTGATTCAACCGGAGGAGATCGGCATCCAATTAACAGATGGCTGTATGATGGAGCCAGAAGCATCTGTTTCTGCCATCGTATTTGCCCATCCGGAAGCTAGATATTTTAATGTGTTAAGATAAGGATTTTATATGAGATTCCGCGGAAGTTCGTCATTCCGCGGAATTTTTCTTTTTCCGTGAGCACCTCTTGTCGTTATTCCGCCAAAAGCGGATTGAATTCCGCCAAACTTGTTTGGGATTCCGCCAAACCAAAACATAATTCCGCGAACTTGGTATTTAATTCCGCGAACCGGATTTACAGCCTTAAATCTGTGAACCTTTCTTGACATATTCCAACAAATCCACTATAGTTACCTAGGTAACTAATTAGTAATTTTTGAGGTGACCTACATAAATGAATAGCCATGAATTATTCCATACGCTGCATCAGCTATCACGCCATCTTACCAATACACTCAATGAAGCATTAAAACCATTAGGGTTATACGGGTCACAATGGTCTGTCATTTTTGTTTTAAAAACCAAAGGCTATTTAAGCCAAAAAGAACTTTGTGATTACTTATTTGTTGAGGCACCTCCAATGACCCGTACCATTCAACGGCTTGTTAAGCAAGGATACGTAATTCAGGCCCCCGGTAAAGACAAACGTGAGAAACTGATTCAATTAACAGATGTGGCGTTAAAGATGTTCCCCGAATGGGAAAGAAGAGTCTTTGAAACGAATCAGTTAATATTGAAGCATTTTCCAGAAACATCACAGGAAGAGCTTTTAAATTTGCAAAAAAGCTGGTTGCAACAGCTTTTATAAAAGGAGCGGATCATATGAATAAACCTAAATTATGGACGAAAAGTTTTATAAGTATTTCTTTAAGTAACTTCTTTCTATTTTTAACCTTTTATGTTTTACTCGTCACACTTCCTATTTATGCGATACAGGAGTTCCATAGCAATGCATCAAAAGCGGGATTGATGACAACGGTCTTTTTATTTTCTGCGATTATCTCCCGTCCTCTGGCTGGTCAATGGCTTGAAAAAGCTGGTCATAAAAAGGTGCTGCTTGCCGCACTGATAATTTTCTCAGGCGCCTCCCTCTTATACTTTTTTCCAAAAACAATCATTGGTTTTCTTTTCATTCGGTTATTACATGGAATTGGTTTTGGCATGGCAACAACCGCTGCAGGGGCAATCGTGGCGGATCTCATTCCGACTTCACGCCGTGGTGAAGGTATGGGCTATTTCATTATGTCGACGAATATGGCTATGGTGCTAGGGCCATTTATCGGCTTAACGGCCATTCAGCAATGGGGTGCAAAAACCCTGTTTATCGTCAGTGTCATTGTCGCGATTGGGGCCCTGATTACAGGTTTAAGCGTAAAGGTTAAAGAAATGGGGCAAGCAGACCACATGGTCGTCCATTCTGCGTTTTCATTTCGAAATTTTTTCGAAGTTTCCGCCATTCCTATCGCAATTGTCGGCTGCTTTCTTGCCATCGTTTATTCAGCGCTTCTTTCTTTCGTATCTGTATTTGCCACTGAAATACACCTTACCGAGATTTCTAGTCTATTCTTTGTCGTCTATGCGATTGTTTTATTGATTTCAAGACCTTTTACTGGAAAATGGTTAGACCAGCATGGTCCCAATGTGATTGTCTATCCATCCATCGTATTGTTTGCCATTGGGATGTTTATTTTAAGTCAAAGCGGCAGCGCGGGCAGCTTTCTCCTTTCAGCAGGAATGATTGGTTTAGGCTGGGGAACACTTTTTCCAACCTTCCAAACCATCGCCATTCAAGATGCTGCGCCTAGAAAACGAGGGTTAGCTACAGCTACTTTCCTATCAATCTATGATATTGGGATTGCATTAGGCTCGTTTCTTTTAGGCTTAGCGGCCACAAAAATGGATTATAGCTCGCTCTATTTCTTATGTTCATTCTACATTCTTTTGGGTATTGTTCTTTATTACTTTCTTCATACGCGAAAACAAGCATCGCTTAAGGAACATAAAACAGAGTTAAATAACGTTAACTCTTAATGCATGCCAACCCCTTTTAAAAATGGATAATTTAACTTCAAGAACCATCAATCCTAAGCAGGAAATGATGGTTCTTTTTATTTTGCTGCCAGCACTAATCGTTGTTTGACGGTCTGCCCATTAAGAAATATTTTCTAGGATGGGCAGTTGATTTTACATAAGTTTCTATTTACGCTAAGCTTAATCTAGCTTTAATTTTTTAAAAAATGGAGGTTATTGATATGTTTGACGTATTAATTGTTGGTGCTGGGCCTACAGGGGCAAGTGCAGCCCTATTTACAGCTAAAGCTGGTAAGAAAACATTGGTTATTGATAATGATAAAAGTGTGACCAAGCGTGCTTGGATTGAGAACCATTATGGTATTACAGAAATTACTGGACCTGACCTAGTTGAAACTGGTAAGAAACAAGCCAGCAAATTCGGTGCAGAAATTGTCCAAGCTACAGTTTCAAATATCAGTAAAACTGAAAGCGGTTTTAAAGTTGAAACCGATCAAGGGGAATATGAGGCTAAACATGTTATCCTTGCCACTGGCATGTCTGTTGATCTAGCTGAAACAGCGGGTTTACAAACAAAGCCAGGTACAGAGCCAAGAATCAAGACTATTTTTGACGTAGATGCTGCTGGAAAAACAAATATTGACGGCATTTGGGCAGCAGGAACAGTTGCCGGTGTGAGTATGCATACCATTATTACTGCTGGTGACGGTGCCAAGGTGGCGATTAATGTTATTAGTGAAATAAACGGTGAACGTTATGTTGACCATGATGTTTTAAAAGCTTAAAAAAGGATACATAAAGGGGGAAGCCAGATGGCAGTAAAGAAAATGGACCATGTCGGCGTAATGGTAAATGACCTTAATGCCTCACTTCTTTTTTATCAAAAAGTGGTTGGGATGGAGTTAAAAGACCAATTTACGATTGCCAACGGTACGATAAATTTAGCCTTCCTTGGGTTCAATGGGTCAGACGAAACAGAATTAGAATTAGTGTATGGTGGAAATCCCGACCTTCCAACTGAAGGGAAAGTTAATCACGTTGCCTTTTTGGTGGACGATATAGAAGATGAATTCACGCGTTTAAAAGGTGTCAACGTAGTTTTCATTAGTGATGAGATCGTGACACTTCCGAACGGATATCGTAATTTCTTTGTGCAAGGACCTGATGGTGAAAAAGTCGAGTTTTTCCAAAGGTAAGTTAAATTTAAGCAAAGGGACTCAGCAGTTGAGTCCCTTTGCTTCATTGTGAGTACAAGATGCTTTTCACATAAAAATTGACAGTCTAAAACCTTCCTTTTAAAATTGGTTTAACTTGATTATCATTAGCTTTGGTAATCTTCCTAAATATTTTAAAACACATACAAGGAGCGGTTTCATTACTTATCATTTTCTAGAGTAAGGGGAAATTTTATGATTAAAAAAGATACGAATCTTAAACCAGTTGTCGCTGGTTTACTGTTAGCAATTTTAATGGCAGCTATGGACAATACCATTGTAGCTACGGCGATGGCTACGATTGTAGCAGACCTCGGCGGCTTTGATAAATTTATATGGGTCACCTCTGCCTATATGGTAGCGGTAATGGCAGGAATGCCTATTTTCGGTAAGCTTTCCGATATGTACGGACGGAAACGCTTTTTTATTTTTGGACTCATCGTCTTTCTGATTGGCTCGGCATTATGCGGTATTGCCCAGAGCATTGTTCAATTAAGTATTTTCCGTGCCATTCAGGGGATCGGCGGCGGAGCCCTGATGCCGATTGCTTTTACGATTGTTTTTGATATTTTCCCCCCTGAAAACCGCGGGAAAATGACCGGTTTGTTGGGGGCAGTTTTCGGAGCATCCAGCGTCTTAGGGCCGTTACTTGGGGCCTACATAACTGATTATATTAGTTGGCACTGGGTTTTCTATGTGAATGTGCCAATTGGTATTGTATCGATTTATTTAATTGTTCGTTTTTATCATGAATCATTACAGCATTCCAAGCAAAAGGTTGATTGGCTTGGGGCGATAACACTGGTCATTTCGGTGGTGAGCTTAATGTTTGCCCTTGAGCTAGGCGGGAAAGAATATGCTTGGGATTCTACTCCAATCATCGCTTTGTTTGCAAGCTTCTTCGTCTTTTTTGTGGCCTTTTTCATTGCTGAAATAAAGGCTGCTGAACCGATTTTACCGCTTTGGCTCTTCAAAAGGCGCTTATTTGCCACCTCGCAAATCTTGTCCTTTTTATACGGCGGTACGTTTATTATTTTAACCGTGTTTATCCCGATCTTCGTTCAAGCGGTTTATGGTGGGTCGGCTAAGAATGCTGGATTGATTTTAACACCAATGATGCTCGGGTCTGTTGCAGGGAGTTCGGTGGGCGGTATTTTCTTGACGAAAACCTCCTACCGCAATTTGATGATTGTTTCGATTATTTCATACGTTCTTGGCATGTATTTCCTGGGTACCTTGACTGTCGATACAGCACGTTCCTTGCTGACGATTTATATGATTTTGGTTGGCTTCGGGGTTGGTTTTTCCTTTTCTTTATTACCAACTGCTTCTATGCACAATTTGGAGCCGCAATACCGCGGGACAGCCAACTCAACAAACTCATTTTTACGGTCATTTGGAATGACACTTGGGGTAACAATCTTTGGAAGCCTGCAAAACTATTTGTTTACGGATAAATTGAAAGATGCGTTTAAAGGCATGCAGGGTGCAGGAGATTTTAAAATGGGCGATCCCCGCCAAATTTTCCAAGCGAGTGAACGCTCAAAAATTCCAGATTTTATTTTAGATAAAATTGTTCATGCGATGTCGGATTCAATCACACATACCTTTTTACTAACATTGATTCCCATTGCGATTGCGGCGATTACAATCTTATTCATGGGCAATGCCCGGGTAGAAGTCAGTAAGAAACAGGTAAAAGGATAATAGTTAAGCACTTGGGCGTTTTTATCCCAAGTGCTTATTTTTGTAATCTTATTCTGCAAACTTCCCGTCCATATAATCGCGATAGGCCTGGCGGATTTCTTCTTCGGTGTTCATGACAAAAGGTCCCCTCGCAACGATTGGCTCATTCAGTGGTTTTCCTGCATATAACAACAAGCGAAGAGATTCCCTGGCGGTAATAGTAACTTCACTGGTTTGTCCCTCCTCGCCTTTTCCTAGCAGAAGCACTTGGCCTTTTTCGGCCTCTGTCTTACTTTTTCCAAACTGACCTTTTCCTTCTAAAACATACATGAAGCCATTGTAGTCTCCCCGAAGATCCTGGGTAACGGTTGCTCCTCGTTGTAAGTTGATTTCAACCATTGTCACCGGAACATAATTTTTCGTTGCCGATTGAATGCCGCCTGATGAACCGGAAAAGATCCTGATTAATACCCCATCCTCTTCGCGCACTGGCATGTCTTTGGCACGGAGATTTTGATAACGCGGTTCAGCCATTTTGTGCTCACGCGGCAGGTTCACCCATAGCTGCAAGGAATGAACTGTCTCTCCTTCAGCCGGGTCTTCGATATGGATCACGCCTTTTCCGGCTGTCATCCACTGGACATCACCAGGCTCAAGCTCCCCCCGTCCCGCTTTATTATCCTGATGCTCAAGTTTACCCTCAATCACATAAGTCACTGTTTCAATCCCACGATGCGGGTGGAAATCAAAGGTACCTTTTTTAAAAAAATCTTCTGCTAGAAATAGAAATGGATCTGACTCTTTCATTTGATTTGGATCCAAAACCATTCCCGCTATATGTATCGGACTATTCTGGTGATGCTGTACCGTCCAAACACGGTCAATACCCCTTTGATAAATTTCGCTCATCCTTTGTATCCTCCCTTTGTAAATTATGATAATGGTATCGTTATAGAGATGTTTTATCAAATTTAAGGATTGATATGTGCAAAAATGGGATTCGCTGATTGAATACCAGGATTCGCCCATTAAACATTGAAATTCGCTCATTAAATACGGGGATTCGCTCATTGAACTCCGAAAATCGCTCATTGAAATATATTCGGATAAATATTTTACAAAAATCGATAAAATTCGGCAGGAATTTCTATACTTCTACTAGAATTCATTCATAAATTGAGAGGAGTGTTAATTTTGCTAATAAAAGAACGGACAAAACCATTAATTATGCTTATATTAGACGCTTTACTGCGGCGACTTCCCTATAGTCACCAAAAGTACCAACAAATTTTAGAAGAGCTAGGAAGGAGGCAGGCCGGCTACCTTGGTGAGAAATCGCTCGATTACTATTATCGTGACCTTCCACAGCAGAAATATATGATCCTCCACGATTTAAACCTACCTGATGGTGACTACAACTGCCAAATCGATACCCTTCTTCTAACACCTGAATTTGCCCTAGCAATCGATGTAAAAAACATGGCTGGAAAGTTAATATTTGATACTGAAAATGAACAGTTTATTCAAATCAACAATGGAAATGAAAAAGGTTACCCCTATCCGATTGCTCAGGGAGAAAGACATCAAAAATACTTACAGAAACTTCTTGCTGAACATCATTTCCCTCAAGTTCCAGTTGAATATTTAGTGGTGATTAGTAATAGCTATACAACATATGCTGTTACAGGAAAAAACAATCACAAAGTTAAACCTCGAGTATGTAAGGCCGACGTCTTCTTAAACAAAATTACCCTATTAGAAAAACAATATCCGAAACCGCTATTGACCGCTAAAGACCTCCGTAAGCTTTGCCGCCTCCTCGTGAAAAAGAATACCATTCCAACAAGCTATGTATTGAATAAATATGGTATTCAGAAATGTGACCTGTTAACGGGTGTCCACTGTCCTACCCACTCTAATCATTCCCTTGTCCGTAAGAACCAAAAATGGTACTGTCCTGCCTGCGATACTTTTTCAAAGGATGCACATATTAACGCACTGAACGATTATTTTCTGCTTTTTGGTCCGACGATAACAAATAAGCAGTTTCGGGAATTTGCTCATATAAAGTCACGGGATGTACCAAAAAGAATACTGCTATCTTGTAATCTGCAATGCCTTGGAAAGTACAGATCCTGGTCCTATGCTCCAAAGAGCTTCCCCCGGTGAGTTTTAATTTCAAATATATTAACAGGGTAAAAATGATTCGCTCATAAAGTTGCGAAATTCGCCCATTAAACGCCGAAATTCGCTCATTAAATCTGTAGATTCGCCCATTGAACGCAGAAATTCGCCCATAAATCAAAAATTCACCACTTGCATTACCCCATTAAAAAATAATATCGATTAAAACCAATAGAGGACACCTAAATTAGGTGTCCTCTACCATAATATTGAGGAAAGCGAGTATATTTTTCAAAAAATGCCCCCTCGTTATACCTCGAGATCCTTTCCTTCTTCGACTACATGGAACAGAAGATGGGCTAGATGATGAATCGGGCCATATTCTTCCTCGTCCTCATCGTCTGGTTCCTCATTAAACTCCATGTCATTTAAGAATAGCGCCATAAATTCGTAAAAGTCCTTCAATTGGAATGAATAGCAGCCAACTGGGTCTTCATTGTCTTCCTCATAATGCAATACCATATAAGAGAGGTCCCCGTCCTCATCTTCTGCATCAAAAAACACAAATAGACCAATATTTGTGTCGAGCTCAAATAAATGCCTTGTTCCACCTTCCGTGGCTTTCGTAAAATCTTCTTGACTAAGTTTTTGAATCTGCATGCTATCTACATTATCTTCTTGATGGAATCCGACAACAAATGATTTCATGTTTTCCTCCTTCATTCTTTTCCGTAATAAAAAACACATGTCAATAGCATGCCCTAATTCAAGCACGTTTCATTCCTAATCAGCTAAAAATAGGTAAAAAGGTAACATCATTAATCACACTGTTTCTCTTCCCCTTCAAAATGTTCATTTAAGAGTGTATTTTCACTTGGAGCGAAATTAACTGACTGTAAACTCATTTTCGGTTCTAGTCCGTAAAGTTCGTCGACTGACTTCCCCTCATTTTTCTCACTTGGAGATTTTTCTTTTTTCATTTTTATCACCTCTTTCATAATAATATTTTCCTAGTATTGTCTGCCTTAATTTTAATTAACATTCCAATCCTCAAAAAAAAAACCCTGATCAGTTCAGTTCAGGGATTTTTGATAACGATCAGCCAATTGGCGGTTGAATGGGATGATATGCAGGGCCAACAGTTGAATAGGCCACGTCACTGCTAGATGTTGACACTTTCACATCCTTAGTTGAAGTAAAAAGAGCAATCAGTGAGATTGAAAACATTATGACAACAAACTTTTTCATATAAATTGCCTCCTTGGCTTTAAGTTATTTTATTTAAATAAGTAACTGCATCAACAACCATACCCTTTTGATTATAGTAATCTGCAAGCATTTTATAAAAACAGGTTAGGTCATCACTATGTTCATTTTCCTCTTCAAAATAGGGAATTACCTTAGATTCCAAATATTTAAACGCTTTTGCAGGAGAGGCCATATGGAGGAGATAAAAGTCCGCCAAGAGTCTATATTTTTTAACCCCCAGCTCTTTTGACAGTAAGTTAACTTCTTGGAAGCAGTCTTTTGCTTTTTCAATGGAGTTAAGTGAATGGTGCAGCTCCCCAATCGCATGTAATGTGACCAGATAGTGCTGATTTTTGTTTGGCTGCAAGGCCAAACTTTTTTGATAATAGTACAGAGCTTCCTTTGCATTCTTCATTTTAAATTGCAAATGGCCCATATTATGATAGATCTCGGGAAGTAATTTAACTTTCTTTAATAATTCTGCGTTACGGATTATGTGCTGAAAACACTCCTGTGCTTCCTCATATATATTGGAGTGGGTATAATTAATCCCGAGCAGCATAAGTGTGTGGAGAATTCGGATGAAGTTATGCTGATTCATGAATATTTGCAGGGCCATCTTACCAAAATGGATAGCATGTCCTGATTGCTCAAGTGAGCTTTTTACAAGTGATCGATGATAGAGAAATTCCCCACTTGATGCTTCCTTATTATTTTCTGTATGTAAAACATCGAGGATTTCATCCGCATTTTGATATTGACCCTTCCACATTAAGAATATCGCATGATAGTATCGAAATAAATAATCTTCATGTTGGGAAAAATTTTTCTTTTGCTTATATAAAAGAGCTCTTTGATGCTCTGCATCTTCAACAAGTCCCTTAAATATAAGATATCTAAATTTATATAGCTCGTAAATATACATATATTTGGAGAATGGGATGAGGTGTTCTATTTTCACTAGTTTCTGATAATTTTCTTCTATTTCATCCCTTAGATAAAAATTAATCTTACCGTCTAGCTTTCTTAGTAAGATCTTTATTTCTTCTTCTTTTTCCTCCATCTCTTCTAGGCTTATGTTTAGCCGCTTGAGTAACAGGGAAATTGTTTCTTCGTTTGCTTCTTTTGAATTGTTCTCAATTTTACTTAAATGCGGGACAGAGCAAATCCCTTTGGCAAGCTCAGCTTGTGTCATTCCTCTTTGAGTTCGATAGAATTTAATCAGAGCTCCAAATTCCATAATACCACCCAGCGTGCCTTTCCTTTTTACACTATTTTACAACAATTTAAGTATTTCATACAGATACTTTTCAGATTATTAAAAAAATAAAAATTTTAGTACACTTAAAACTTGGGAAAATTTTTATAATATACAAAAAAACCAGCCCTCCGAAGGACTGGTAAATCTAAAAATATTTCTTTTTCCAAAAAATAAAGGCTGTTAAACTTGTTAAAAAAGCAGAGATTACTAGTGGTATTGCATAGGAATGAGTAGCATGCTGGAAAGGGATATCAACGTTCATCCCATAAAAGCTCGCTACCATCGTTGGGAAGGATAAAATAATTGTAATGGAAGTTAAGAATTTCATTACAATGTTTAAGTTATTCGAGATAATCGATGCAAAGGCATTCATCATACCTGTTAAGATCGAGCGATAGGTTTCGGCCATTTCAATCGCCTGTGTTTTTTCAATAATAACATCTTCTAATAGGTCCTTGTCTTCTTCATACATTTTTAAATAGTTAAAACGCAAAATTTTATCGAGGACAACCTTATTTGACTTTAACGAGGTCGTAAAATAAACCAAACTTTTCTCTAAAGCCAGGAAGGCGAATAGCTCTTTATTTTTCAACGATTGATGAACGACACGTTCAATTTCATTTGTTTTCTTGTTAATTTGCTTTAAGTACCGAAGATAATAAGAAGAGATGACAAACAGAATTTGCAACGCAAAGCGTGTCTTTTTAAACGTAAAAAACTCTTTCACTCTGTTTTTCCGAAATTCTTCTAAAATCGGTGTATCTTTTAAGGAAACGGTAATGATACATTCGTCCGTAAGAATAATGCCGATTGGAATGGTTTCATAACCAGCAAAACCATCTTCATCATGAACAATGTAGGGAAAGTCAACAATAATATAGACTCGGCCATCATCACGTTCAATCCTCGGGCGTTCTTCATCATCCAGGGCATCTTTGATGATATCCACATCCACTTGAGCATCCATTGATACCTTGTTAATTTCTTCTTGTGTTGGGGCATACATATTGACCCAGCAGCCTTTTGAGATTACATCTACTTGTTCTAAAACTTTTGTCTCCGTGCTTTTAAATATTTCCAGCATGACTTAACCTCCTCACTCATTTTGTTTGAGGAAGCCAACAACCTTTTCTAGAGTTGATATTCTTGATATTCAATTCAATCCATTCAAAGATAACATTGACTTCCCCTCGCCTACTTGGGTCCGGGTCTACGGAATAACTCAAAAATATCAACTCCCTCTAACCTTATATATATCCTTTCCTATCATAAACCCTAATCATCGAAAGTTCAAAGGAGTTTTTTTGGAATTATTCATCTTTCTCAAAATAGGGATTTAAATGAATTAAAACTTCCTGAATGTTATCAAATTTATCCATCAATTTTTGTTTGATGGTTTTTGCGAGGTCATGCCCCTCCTTGATCGTTTTATAGTGATCAATCGCTATACGTAAATCAACTAATACATAATGACCAAGTTCTCTTGCTCTAATCCGGTCAATTCGTTTTACCTCTTGGAACTCGTTAACAACCGCGATGTATTCCTGAAGTGTCTCTGTATTAATATTACGTTCGAGTAAGATGTCAAATGCCTCTGTTAACATTTCCTTCGCTATTTTAAAAATTAAGTAGGCGACAAAAATACTGGCTGCCTTATCTCCGTAAAGTAAAAAATGGATATCGAATCGGTTCCCTGCGATGGAAAGGAGAACCCCTATTGCAGCAGCAATTGATGCGACAATATCTGCTTTATGGTCAAAGGCAATTGCCTCAATGGCTTTACTCTTATTCTGTTTCGCAACCTTTAATGAACTGCGGTATAAAATAACCTTGGTTACATATGAAAATAGGGCAACCCACATCGCTAGAAAACTGGGTGATTCCACTTTATGAAAGAAACCGCTAATGCCTTCGTAAACCACATAAATGGCGACGAGAAAAAGCAATATACCAATAATGCCTGAAACAATGACTTCGGCCTTCCCATGTCCATAAGGATGTTCATTATCGGCAGGCTTATTAGCAATTTTAATCACTAACAGCACAATGACAGATGCAAAAACATCTGCGGCTGAGTGGATTCCATCTGCAAAGACCGCGTCACTATGTCCATACCAACCAATGACTATTTTGCCTAATGTAAGAATAATGTTACTGATTACACTGATCCAGGCTACTTTTTTAGCCAGAGTTTCTCTCATCTCCATAAGTAAACCACCTTTAAAATTACCTCTAGAAATCATAGCAAACGTAACCTAGATGGGTCTAGAGAAAAAGTCTTGCCTGCTTCAAGCTATGTTGGGCATACACAAAATCATAATCCTTCTTCACCTTGACTATCCTCTTTTACCATTTCGATCTCTTCAACAACAGAAATTTTATTGATTTGGTCATGCAGAAAATGAAAAGCTTCGTCTAACTTTTCCCGAGATGGGAATTCATTTTTTTCGTTCATAATGTAACCTCCATTTGAGATTTATTTTTTATTGGGAGTAATCCTGTCAAAAAAAGAAAAAAATACCCTTGTATCAAACACGAAAAGGGAGGAATTAAGATGGACAATAAGAATCAGAAAGCTAATCCAAAGAAAGAATTGGCAGGTAGTTTCTATCATCCAAGTTATTATCAAGAATCAGATGACCTTTCTGCCGGGCTTGCCACTACACATGAGCAAGCTAGTGACACGTATACAGAAGGTGAAATTGGCGCAGTGATTGATGATGTAAACGGTAAGGATATCCCCATTCCACAAAAAGGCTATGATAAAAAATAAAATTAGAGAAAACAGCTCTCACTTGAAAGCTGTTTTCTTTTTTTAACCCATCATTTATCATCATGATCAACGTAAGGGTCGTGTTCAAATGCAGGTAAATCCCCAAAGCTTGTCATGATTCCTTCCTCATCAAGGGCATCTTCATATTTTTCATGCTGAGGGTTTGGATAAACCTTGATTTCATTACCATACATGTCATTTCCAACGAAATTTTCATAGTCCTCGACATAGCCAATGTTTTCGTCTGCTTCAGAATAGATATCACTATAACTATCCTGTGGGAAGGCTAAATCAGATGGAGTTTCGGATGTTCCCCATGCTGCAACTGTCTGCCAAGAATCTTCGGCATCATATGCAACATTCTCATCTTTTTCATCCATATCAAACTTACCAAATGGCGGCATCAAAACGCCTTCTTCAACTGGTCGTTTACGTGAGGTAACCTGATCGGGGCTGTGCTCGATACAATAGGTTGTATTTGGCAAGGCCTCTAAACGTTCTAACGGTATTTCCTTTCCGCATACCTCACAGTTTCCATAGGTTCCATTTTCCATCGCATCTAAAGCATGATTTATATTTCTTAGTTCAAATTGATAATGTTCATTTAAAGCAATATCTTTCTCCCGTTCATATAATTCGGTTCCTTCATCGGCTGGATGGTTATCAATGCTGGATAACTCCCCCATTGACTCATGAAAATGACCTCTTTCTAAACCAAAATGATCATTTTGTTCTAAATGCCCTTCCACTTCACTCTTTTCCTGTAACAACTGTAACCGTAACTCAGCTAACTGCTGTGTCGATAACATGTGATAAACCCCTTTCAATGAAAAGCGCAATTATTTATTACTCGATCTATTTCAGCATTTATTGTTTTTATTTTTTTCGTTCTCCTATATTTTCATTTTTTTCGTGGTTGATTATGTAATGAAAATTTAATTCCATCAAAAACCTAACTAATGCATCGATTATTAACTGAATAAGAATTGACCAGGCGAGTATCTTAAGAAATATCAATTAGAGAAATGAGGAGATTATTTGGTTAATGAAAACTTTGATAAATTCAGACAAGAACAAAAGGAACATCAAGCAGTATATTTAGGCGGTAACAAAACGCAAAAGCCAGGCCTTAATGATCCAGAATATAATAATCAAGATAATACCGACAAATCACCAGGAGCAACCGGACGGGATATTTAGTTAAAGGGGAATTTCAATGAGTAAATCTAAAGCCGGTGCGGGCGAAAAAAACGACATGAAATGGTGGCAGCTTTCCTTATTTGGAGTGGGTTGCACAATTGGGACAGGTTTTTTCCTTGGCTCTGGTTTAGCAATTAAGATGACGGGCCCCTCTATTTTAGTTGCGTTTATGATCGCTGCCCTTGGTACCTATTTTGTCTATGATGCTCTGTCAAAGATGACTTCCCAAGAGCCTCTTAAGGGCGGTTTTAGGTCTTATGCCAAGAAAGCATATGGAAGATGGGCAGGATTTAGCAGCGGCTGGGTTTACTGGTCCTCAGAGGTGCTAATCATGGGAAGCCAAATGACGGCCCTCTCCATTTTTTCTCGTTTCTGGCTTCCAAAAATACCTTTATGGATTTTCGCCACAATCTACGCTGTTTTAGGATTAGCCGTTATTTTAATTGGAGTAAAAGTTTTAAACAAGCTCGAAAATATTCTTGCCATCTTAAAAATCTCAGCGATACTAATGTTTATCGTTATTGCTTTGCTAGCCATTTTTGGGGTCATTAATGGGGATCGCCCGATTCAGTACCCGAATAGTAGAAGCGAAATCCTTCCACATGGCTTTAAAGGTTTGTGGTCGGCTGTAATATTTGCTTTCTATGCCTTTGGGGGAATAGAAATCTTAGGTTTAATGGCAACAAATTTAAAAGATCCAAAGGAGGCTCCAAAAGCAGGAAAAGTGATGTTGTTTACGCTGATGGTTATTTATGTTATTTCGATCGGCCTAGCGGTCATCATCGTTTCATGGAATCAATTTAATACAAAGGAAAGTACATTTGTGGTTGCCTTAGATGCTTACCATCTAACTTTTGTTCCGCATTTTTTTAATGCAGCATTAATTATTGCAGGGTTTTCGACAATGACAGCTTCTCTTTATGGCGTTACAAGCGTTCTTGTTACCCTTGGAGAAGAAGGCGATGCACCTGAAAGTTTTTCAAAACAGGGAAAATTAAAGGTTCCCCTCCCTGCATTGCTAGTTACAATGCTTGGAATTACTGCTTCGATTGTATCCGCGCTTGTACTGCCAGATCAAATTTATGAGTGGGTGACAACAGGAGCAGCATTAATGCTACTTTATAATTGGCTCTTTATCCTTGCATCCTCGAGAAAAATCTTAGAGTTAAAGCTAAAGGAAAAAATAATGTATTCAATTGGTGCCCTATTTATTTTAATTGCTGTCAGTGGAACACTTTTTCACAAAACAAGCAGACCCGGCTTTTTTATAAGCTTAGCGTTTCTTGTGATTATTGGAGCAATTACCTTAATCATGTCGTTCAAATGGAAAAAGTCTAAGAAAAAAGTACTGAACCCTTGGCCAACAGCATAAAAAATCCAGCGAGTTTTTTCGCTGGATTTATTTTGTTATCCAAGTAAAATATTAAAAGCTTGCATGCCAAAATAAAGCCCAAAGCCAATCAATGAAAGACCAGATAGGCAGGAAATGACTACAAGTAAATGGGCTGTTAAAAATTGTCTGAAGCTGCTAGCGACACTTGCCATCGCAATATCCCAGATTAAGAGTCCAATAAAAATTGCACTGCTATAAATCACTAATTGACCAGTATTATAGGTTGCAGCAGTTTTGGCAAGGACAGACCCATAAATACCTAACCAAAAAAGAATGGTTAACGGATTGGATATCGACATTAGGAACCCAGAAAAAAATGATTTGATTAGCGGTTCCCTCCCTCTGGAATGCACTAAATTAATCTTGCCTGCATTCATAAAGGTTTCTATGCCTGTATACATCAGTACAAAACAACCAAAAAACCAGAGAAAGGTTTGCATAAATGGAGTCTCAAGAAATTGGACAACTCCTATGTAAACAACAAACATATATATGCCATCTGCGACAACTGCCCCTACTCCAATAAGCCATGAGTTCATAAAACCGTTTCTTATGCCTCTGTCTATTTGCGCGGCATTAATCGGTCCAATAGGAGCCGCTAGTGACAATCCTAAAAGTATGTAGCTCAAGAATACATTCATCCATATCTCTCCCCTAATAAATGAGTAGAAGCTTGTCTATCCATTTTTATTCAGAGAAATAGGTTTGTACGACAAAAAAATAAAATGAGCTTACTAATAATTCAGGAAAACTATCACGCAGTTTTTAGATTTTTGAAGACAAAATACTTTTGTCCAAGATAATTGGCTATTGTATACAAAGTACTGCCTAATAGAACGGAAGCACTTTCCTTAATAGACGTGCTAAGAAGAACAAATTGACTTGCCAGCTCGACCAATTTCACACTACAGAAATAGGCGGAAAAATAACAAATAAAAAGAAGCGCGAAAAACCTGGGCAGACCTCTATGGAAGGAAACATTACTTTTAAACGTAAACGACCGATTCAATAAAAAGCTTACACATGCCCCGATCGCATTTCCTGCAAATGTGGATGTCCAGTAGGATAAGCCCACAACGTTAAGAAGAAAGAACATAAAAGTCAAACCAATAATTGTATTTACAATGCCTACAAGGAGAAATCGAACAAGTGAGTTAGTTGTTGGTTTCAGATATTTGTCTAAGGTCAAGATTATAAAACTCATCCTCTACTGTTGGATTAAGCAAATGGTGCCTTGGTTTTGCCAGATTAAAGGAATCGATATCAACAATATACTTTGGACGCTGTTTTGATTCTTTATAAATTTTCCCTACATACTCGCCAATCAATCCGATTGCAATTAACTGCAAGCCGCCAATAAGCCAAATCGAAGTAATCAGTGACGTCCAGCCCGTCTCGGTATTCCCAAAAAACTTTAGCGTTAAAAAATAGACTCCAAAGAATAGACTAAAGAAAAAAGAAACCAAACCGATGATTAACACAAAGCGAATCGGCGAAACAGAAAAGGAGGTAATACCGTCAAAAGCAAAGGCGAGCATCTTTTTTAAAGGATACTTCGTTTCACCCGCTTGTCTCTCTAGCCTGTCATAATAAACTATATCTGAGCGAAAGCCGAGGAGAGGAACAATCCCCCGTAAAAATAAATTGACTTCGCTAAATCGTTCTAATTCTTGCACTGCTCTTTTACTCATTAATCGGAAATCGGCATGATTATAAACGAGGTCAACCCCCATCTTTTCCATGATCTTATAAAATCCTTGGGCAGTACTTCGTTTGAAGAGAGTATCCGTGTCACGCCCCTTCCTTACACCGTAAACAATTTCACACCCTTCATGAAACTTCAGGACAAACTCACGGATTACATTGATATCATCCTGTAAATCTGCATCAATGGATACAACGCAATCAGAAAGATCCTTTGCTGTAAATAAACCAGCAAGTAATGCATTTTGGTGACCTACATTTCTGGATAATTTTAAGCCCCTTACAAATTCATTTCTTAATCCCTCTTTATAAATCAATTCCCATGTTCGATCCTGACTTCCATCATCAACAAACAAGATCTTGCTTTGTTTAGAAACAAGCCTATCTTTAATCAGCTCTTTCACCAATTGCTGGAGCTCAGCAATGGTCAAAGGTAAAACCTCCTCCTCGTTATAGCAAGGCACAACAATTGTAAGAACTGGTTCCATCATCTGTTTAAAACCCCCGCTGTCTACAAAGTCTTGTATAGATATATTTTCCATGCTGATGTTTTCGATTCGAATACTTTCATTAGCAACAATTGATTTTCCTTTGCGTTATCGATAGGCAGCGCCGAAAAAATAAAGCGGCCTCCCATTTTTTTAAAGACACCCGTATTCAGTTCTAAATGTTTCAAATGACGTTTAGAATCTTTTTTGATCATATAATGTTTTCCAAGCTGTGCGGTAAAAATGTAACAACGGCCTCCCCATTTATCAAAATAGGTGCGAACCTTTTTATTTTTAGCCAATTCCCTTTCAATTATTTTCCTAAACTGATGTTTATAGGTTAATGGATAAAAATTATTATAGGTATCCAGTGTGTAAAACCCGTTATATTGAGAGATGGCTGGGTGTATTCCTATACTGGCAACACGATATTCTTCCTTTGGAAGTGCGATATATTCCTCTATTTCATGGAACATTTCCTCAGCAAAAAATGCTTTGACAGTAGGCTTTTCCCGATAAATGATTTCATCATTAAATAGGAATAAAAAGAGGAGTTGCAGGACGGCATACCATTTTGCGGCTTTAACCCACCCCTGCCCTTGAAGAGTAAGGACTTTTAATGCAAGGGCAAAGCCTGCATAAATGACCATCGGTCGTAAAAAGTGATAGCGGGCGAAATTAAAGGTAGCCAAAAAATGGAATCGGTTAACTATAGGCGCCCATCCTTCATAAAACCAAAAAGCATACCAGATCGATAGCAAAATATTTAGAGCGAATAAAAAAACAAATAGTCTCTCCTGCCTCCAAAGTTTTTTCCTGAAGACAATCCAAATGGCTGTAAAGGTTGCAGGTAAAATAAACAGTGTATGAACCGTCATCACATGGGTATGTCCGAGCAGGTAATTTTTTATGGTAAGCCTGATCGCTCTCCAAAAAGGCAAGGTGGCATGAAGATACTCGTCCCGGCTATTCTGTTCATCAATTAATAGAAATGAAAAAATGAGCCGATATTCAACGAACATAAAAATGACGGTCATATAAATAATCGCTGCCAAAAAACGAAGGTTCCATCCCTTCCCTCTTACACCATCAGTTATCCATAAGAACCCGATCGCAGTTAAAAAAAAGAAAAATCCTAAAACAATGCTTGCATAAAAAGGTATGAGGGTGAGCACCAATAAATCCGACCAAGCTCCCTCACCTTTGCGAATGTTAAGAAGTGCCCAAAGTGCAAGCGGCATCCCCAAAGTACTCAGCATCCCAGACGGCCAAAAAGGCGTCAGGGCAAAGGCAAGAGCGGTTCCAATTTGTAAAAACAGCCATTTCTCCCCAGGTAAAAAGTGTTTTTTTAAGAGCCAATACATGCCAAAAAAAGCTACGATTCTTGTCAGGGCTTGGCTTAAACCATAGGCAATCATTGTTGGAAAAAGGGCGTAGAGCCAGACAATGATACTATATTCAGTCCCAAAGGCATTTCTCGATAATTGTCCATTGATGATTTGGGGAATCTTCGCATCAACAGGGCCGAACATTTCTCCACTTCTCGTTAAAACCTTATACCAAGCCAGGTTCGAATCAAGATTATCATGAACACGTATATGCGCATCTTCCTGGAGAATAAATAGTGGAGAAAGATAGACCGCTATAACAAGCAGAGCAAAGATGATGAATCTTTGCTCTTTTTTGGTTTTAATAAGCACTCTTCTTCACCTCATAGGTTAAAACTTAAAAAGGACAATTCCGTTTTAACGTTTGCCTATCGGGAAAATATTATTCCCATTTGACAAAAATAAACCTTCCGGGTTTACCGGAAGGTTTTATGTTGTGGACATGAATTATTGTTTTCGAAAATTATAATAGACATTTAATAGAGAATCGAGTTTCTGGCTGCATTGTACTACATTTGGATTAGAATAACCGTAAAGATGCGCTAATTCAACCATTTCTGACCTTGTTTTTTCAATTTTTGATAGTAGCGTATTCAAACCAATCCCCATGAAACCAACCCTCTTTCGATGTTGTAAATATATAAATGTTAATAACCATAATTTATAAGTTTTAAGCATTAAATACAAGTAGATTAGAGAAAAATATTCGTATCTTTTGTGAACATTGACCTATTTTTAAAATTATCAAGTAGTCCTATTAGATCGATTCTTTTTCGTCAATAATAGGAATAACTGGTTCAGCAACAAATCTAAGTGATGGAGCTAGATCACGAGAAAAGAGGTGACATTCGTGCCAAACAGAGTATATATCAGTTTCTTGCGTTTACCGCTCCTCGTTCGAATTCTATTAATTGCGTTGCTAGTGTTTCTCTCATTTGGAATATCCATTCATTTATTAGAACCTGATACGTTTCCAACCATTTTCGATGGCATTTGGTGGGCCATTATTACTGCATCAACAGTCGGATATGGCGATTATGTACCACATTCCTTCTTAGGCAGACTAACAGCGTTAATTTTAATACTGTTGGGTGTTGGATTTGTTTCTTCCTATTTTGGAACATTGGCAGCTGCTGCCGTTACGAAACAAGATGCCTTTTCCGAAGGGAGAATTCCATTTAAAGGCGAGGGCCATATCATCATTATCGGTTGGAATGAACGGTCAAAAGAGTTAATAAGTAAGCTTACCCACACGAAATTCGCACAAATGATTGTTTTAATAGATGAAACACTTGAAGCAAACCCAGTGAACTCACGTTTTGTCCACTTTATCCAAGGGAAAGGCCATGTCGATGAAACGATTATCAAAAGTGATATCAATCGAGCGGAGAAGGTGCTGATTACTGCTGACAGAGGAAACGATGAACTCCAAGCAGATATGAACAGTATTCTTACCTTACTAACGATAAAAGGGATATGTGCTCAAGTAAAATGTATCGTTGAAATATTAACGGCTGAGCAAGTGGTTAACGCCTTTAGAGCTGGTGCCGATGAAGTCATACAATCCAATAAACTGACATGTGTTTTTATGGTTAACAGCCTGCACTCGAATGGGAATGGACTCTTATCAAACATTGTTCATGAGTTACAGGAAAGTCGACTGTCCTCCTATCGAGCCGAGGAACAGGAGATTGGAAAGCCCTTCAGCGATGTTTGCCATATCCTTTTAAAAAAGGGCTTCCTTCTGATTGGGATTCAAAGAGGGGATGAAACCTTGCTAAATCCATCCCACTCCTTGCCAATCGAAGAAAAGGATCAACTGTTAATTTTTAAATAGCCTAATCAGCTAGGAGCAGCATTTCCAATTCCTGTACCAATGCTTTCCCTTCATCGATATATGCTTGTGGAAAGCTAGCATCCTTATCGATTGGCTCTTGAAACTGATTGATGGTTCCAGAAAAGGTGCCTGTTCCTGCTTCGTCATCTAGTTCTGCCTCAAATAGGTGCGACAATAGAAACGGTCGTCCTAGCTTAACGGTACAATTATTAGCATCAAGCTGCCCGTCGACTGCTTGAAAGGGCAAGCGCAAGAACTGATAGCCTTCTTCTTCACCACCATTAATTTTATAATCAAATGCACCATGATCATAATCCCAGTTCCCGCCAATCGTATAGCCGATTGGTTTTAGTTTTTTTTCAAGCTTATACAAATCAAACTGCTTACCTTCCACCTTTGATGGTACCTCAATCATAAAAATTTACCCCCTAATCATCGATACAATTAGTTTCTCCAAATCAGGTAAATTTCAATAAAAAAAAGAGAACTGATTTATTCACTATCAGTTCTCTTTCTGGTTTATTATAATCGTTTTTCTAATTCTGCCTTTTTCTCTTCATATCCCGGTTTTCCTAAGAGAGCAAACATATTTACTTTATATGCTTCTACCCCTGGCTGATCGAAAGGATTTACACCCAGTAAGTAGCCGCTCATCGCGCAGGCCTTTTCAAAGAAATAAACAAGGTAGCCTAATGTATATTCATCCATTGCTGGAATATTAACAATCAAGTTCGGCACGCCGCCATCTGTGTGGGCAAGCATGGTCCCTTGAAATGCCTTATTATTAACAAAGTCAACCGTTTGACCAGCGAGGTAATTCAGCCCATCTAAGTCATTCTCGACAGCTTCAATTTTCAACTCGTGGCGCGGCTTGTCGACCTTAATAATGGTTTCAAATAAATCACGACGACCTTCTTGAACATATTGTCCAAGCGAGTGAAGATCCGTTGAAAAATTTGCTGAAGATGGATAAATACCTTTTTGGTCTTTCCCTTCACTTTCTCCAAATAACTGCTTCCACCACTCTGAAAAATACTGTAGTCCTGGCTCATAATTAATCAGCATTTCAATTGTCTTGCCCTTATTATACAGCACATTTCTAACGACAGCGTATTGGTAGGCGGCATTATCTTCGAGTTCAGAATGACCAAAGTCGGTTTGTGCTTGTGCGGCGCCCTCCATTATTTTTTCAATGTTTGCTCCGCTTACTGCTATTGGAAGCAGCCCTACTGCTGTTAGGACAGAATAACGGCCGCCAATATCATCGGCAATCACAAATGTCTCGTAGCCCTCTTCTGTTGCTAAAGTTTTAAGAGCACCTCTTGCTTTGTCCGTTGTTGCATAGATTCGTTTGCGCGCCTCATCTTGACCATATTTTTCTTCAAGAAGCTTACGGAAAATGCGGAAAGCAATTGCTGGTTCGGTTGTCGTTCCCGATTTGGAAATAACATTAATAGAGAAGTCCTTTCCGTCGAGGACGTCGATTAGATCTCTCATGTACGTAGAACTGATATTATTACCAACAAATATTACTTGAGGTGTCTTTCGTTTTTCTTTTGACAATGCATTGTAAAAACTATGCTGGAGCATTTCGATCGCAGCTCTTGCTCCAAGGTATGAACCACCGATTCCAATGACAAGAAGTACATCAGAATCAGCTTTGATTTTTTCAGCTGATTTTTGTATGCGTGAAAACTCTTCCTTGTCATAGTTGGTTGGAAGTTCAATCCACCCTAAAAAGTCACTGCCTGCACCTGTTTGCTCATGTAGAGAATGATGAGCAACTTTTACAGCATCTCGTAAATATGTAAGTTCATGTTCTCCGAAAAAGCTTAATGCTTTTGAGTAATCAAAACGAACGTGTGTCATGCATGATCCTCCAAAAATTTATTTTTCACTAACCACTTTATCGAATGATGAGATTATTATCAAGGAAGGTCACTTCGTGTAAGCGTATCCAATTTCGACAAATTTCTTCACAATCGATATATTATAGTGATGCACGATAAATAGCCAATACATCCTCACGGTTTAACTTAGTAAAGTTTCCAAATTCTCCGTTTTCCATCGCTCTGTCCGCCATTAACTCAAGCTTGGAATCGTCAATGTCATAATCGGCTAACCGTGAAGGTGCTTCGATGCTATTCCAGAATTCACGTAACTTTTGAATGCCTTCAAGCCCTGCCTCTTCGGCACTCCTGCCTTCAGGATTAACCCCAAACACCCGAACAGCAAGCTGCTTAAAACGTTCCGGCTTCACCGCTAAATTATGGCGCATCCAGTGCGGGAATAGGATAGCAAGACCCCCGCCATGTGGGATATCATAGACTGCTGATACAGCGTGTTCAAGATTGTGAGTAGCCCAATCGCCGCGATATCCCATATTCAAGATGCCATTGAGAGCCATTGTACCGCAATAAAGGATTGTTGCCCGGTGTTGATAATTTTCTAGGTCTGAGAGCAATTTTGGCGCGGTTTCCATTACAGTAATAAGCAGTGATTCACACATGCGATCTTGAAAGTCTGTATTTTCTTCTAAGTGAAAATAGTGTTCAAGGACATGTGACATCATATCGACCATTCCATATATCGTTTGATTCCTTGGAACCGTAAATGTATTAACTGGGTCTAATATCGAGAATTTTGGGTAAGTTACTGGACTTCCCCAGCCATATTTTTCATTTGTTTCCCAATTAGTAATGACGGAACCTGGATTCATTTCTGAGCCTGTTGCCGCAAGTGTTAAGACGGTTCCAAAAGGAAGTGCATTTTCTGCAAGCGCCTTTTTAACGACTAAATCCCAGGCATCCCCATCATGCTTCGCTCCCGCTGCAATTAGTTTTGTACAATCAATGACACTGCCGCCGCCAACTGCCAGCAAGAATTCAATCCCCTCTTGTTTACAAATTTCTACCCCTTTTCGTGCGGTAGTTATCCTTGGATTCGGTTCCACTCCCGGGAGTTCAAAAACCTCAGCACTGATTTCAGCTAATAGGCTAATAACATTTTCATACAAGCCACTTCGTTTGATACTGCCGCCGCCATAGACGAGTAAAACTTTTTTACCATAACGAGGTACTTCTGTTTTTAATTGTTCCAACTCACCTTTTCCAAAAATTAATTTGGTTGGATTCAAAAATGTAAAATTTTCCAAAATAAAACACCATCCTTTACCTTTTCCATTATTAGTTATTATGGTTCAATTTGCAAAAAAAACTAGCTAAGATCTAGACAAAAAAATCCTTGCATCTTGAATAATGCAAGGATTTTTTTTATACCCATCCTCTAAACAGGGAGGCCTCCGCCATTTTTCTTACACCAACCATATATGCGGCTAATCGCATATTGACGTTGCTAGTTTGCGAAAGATGATAAATATCATGAAACGATTTAATAAGCTTGGTACGTAATTTAACCTCCACCTCATCTTCACTCCAATATAACCCCTGCTTATTTTGAACCCATTCAAAATAGGAGACTGTAACTCCTCCAGCACCTGCCAAAACATCTGGAACGAGCAGAATCCCTCGTTCTGTAAGAATATTCGTTGCCTCCAGCGTCGTCGGTCCATTTGCCGCTTCTACGACAATTCCTGCTTTGATGTTGGAGGCATTTTCAGCTGTAATCTGATTTGAAATCGCTGCAGGGACCAACACATCACATTCCTGCTCTAGTAATTCTTTGTTGGTAATTGTCCCCTCAAAAAGCGAAGTCACCGTACCAAAGCTGTCCCGGCGATCCAAGAGATAATTAATATTTAGACCATCCGGGTTATAGAGGGCACCATAAACATCGGATATACCTACCACGATTGCTCCCGCATCATGCATAAATTTAGCGATATAGCTGCCAGCATTCCCAAATCCTTGGACAATCACACGGGCTCCTTTTACCTTCATTCCGCGTTTTTTGGCCGCTTCTTCAATACAAATGGTTACTCCCCTTGCCCCAGCCTTCTCCCGCCCTTCAGAACCTCCAAGTACAAGTGGCTTGCCTGTAATAAAACCGGAAGAGCCAAATTGGCGAAGACGGCTGTATTCATCCATCATCCAGGCCATAATCTGAGAATTTGTATACATATCGGGTGCCGGAATATCCTTTGTAGGTCCGACAATTTGACTGATTGCACGTACATAACCTCTGCTTAATCGCTCAAGCTCACCGAATGACATCGTTCGGGGGTTACAAAGAATCGCTCCTTTTCCCCCTCCAAAAGGCAAGTCAGCAATTCCGCATTTTAAACTCATCCACATCGATAATGCCTTTACCTCATTAGCAGTCACTTGAGGATGAAAGCGGACACCACCCATGGTCGGTCCAACCGCATCATTATGCTGTGCCCTAAACCCGCTAAAAATTTTTGTAGAACCATCATCCATCCGAACAGGAATTCTGACATCCGACATTCTTAACGGTTCTTTTAATAATTCGTACATTTCTTGGTTATAGCCTATTTTTTTTAATGCATCATGAATAACAATCTGTGTTGATGTGAGTAGGTTCAATTTCTCTATATCCTTTTCATCTTCACTACTCGTTACATCATAAATCCCCATTTTGGCACCCCTAATTAGTAGTCCATTATCCTAGAACGTTGTTTATCCTTTCTATCGCCCAATCCAATTCCTCTTTACTGATAACCAGCGGCGGCGCAAAACGAATCACCGTATCATGTGTCTCCTTACAGAGTAGACCTTGGTCCTTTAATTGTTCACAATATTTGCGGGCCGGTGCCGTTAGTTCAACACCAATAAATAAGCCGCGGCCACGAACATCTTTGATTAACGGATTTTTAATTTCTTTTAATTTACTGAGAAAATAATCACCAAGTTCAAGGGATTTTTCAGCAAGTTTTTCATCCGTTAGCACATCAAGTGCAGCAATTGAAACCGCACATGCCATCGGATTTCCACCAAAGGTAGAACCGTGCGATCCTGGATTAAAAACACCCAAAATATCTTTATTAGCAACTACACACGAAATAGGGAACACGCCGCCGCCAAGTGCTTTACCGAGGATATACATGTCAGGTTCGATCCCTTCCCACTCGCAAGCGAACATTTTACCTGTTCGGGCCAAACCAGCTTGAATTTCGTCAGCAATAAACAGAATATTTTTTTCCTTACATAAATCAAAGGCCGCCTTCATAAATCCTTCAGGCGGAATGACAATCCCAGCTTCACCTTGAATGGGTTCAATTAAAAACGCTGCAGTATTAGGCGTAATCGCAGCTTTTAATGCCTCCAAATCACCATAAGGAATAAGTTTGATTCCTGGCAGCATTGGTCCAAATCCGCGTTTATATTCATCATCAGATGATAAGGAGACTGCCGTCATGGTCCTGCCATGAAAGTTTCCAATACATGCAATAATTTCTGCTTGGTTCTCTGCCACACCTTTAACATCATAGCTCCAACGTCGCGCCGTTTTCACAGCTGTTTCCACTGCTTCCGCCCCTGTGTTCATTGGCAACACCATTTCTTTATTCGTCAATTGACAAACTTTTTCATACCATGGGCCCAGCTGGTCATTATGAAAAGCACGAGAAGTTAATGTAACCTTATCTGCTTGATCCTTTAACGCTTGAATAATTCGTGGGTGACGATGCCCTTGGTTTACCGCAGAATAAGCACTAAGCATGTCCATATATTTATTCCCTTCAGGATCTTCTACCCAAACACCCTCTGCATGAGTGATGACAATTGGCAATGGATGATAGTTATTCGCACCGTATTTCTCCGTTTTTGCGATTAATTCATTCGAATTAACGTTTGTTGTCATAATGAAATTTCCTCCATTTCAAAGCTGGGATATGTATATATAGTTCTATTGTAGCCGAGCTTGAAAAAAGAATGAACACTTCATCCAAACTTTTATTTATGAAAAAGGCTATATTTTTGCATAATTTTTGTGCATAAAAAAAAGGCCTAGTCCACTGCTAAAATCATAGCATTTGGACTAGGCTTTTTTTAAAATTTATTTTTTAATTAAATCTTCACGTTGAGACTGGTCAATCCATTCTTGAAGCTTATCTTTTAATGTGTTAAAGCCTTGTTGACCTTCCACTTCTGGAATAATCGCAGCTGCTTGGCGTTTACGAGGCTTCTTTGCTTTTGGAGCAGCCTGCTGTTGAACAGGTGCCTCTTCAGTAGCACGGATGGACAGACCAATCTTGCCTGCACCTTCATCTACTGATAATACTTTAACCTTAATTTCATCGCCTACTTTAAGGTGTTCATTAATATCTTTCACGTAACCATGTGTAATTTCAGAAATATGCACAAGGCCTTGGGTATTATCGTCAAGCGCAACAAACGCTCCATATGGTTGAATTCCTGTAACTTTACCTGCTAATATACTTCCAGTTTCGATCTTTTCTGACATGAAAACACTCCTAAGTGATTAATTATTTTATCCATTATATATGCATTATAATATTATATCACAAAGAATGCCTTTAATCAAAAAAGATTAAAATATTAAATAAAAAGGGCTCATTCAAAAATCTTAACATAATGTTCAAGTTGTGCAGGAGAAAGATATACCAAACGTGATACACTAATAATGAGGAAATCTATTTTTAAAGGAGAGGTGAACCAAATGAATACAATCGGCCAAACCATTAAAAATGCCCGCGAAATGCTCAACATGTCTCAAGAGGAGCTGGCACAAAAAATCAGAGTTGGATCACACACAATTGAGAAATACGAATCTGGCGAACAAATTCCAAGTACGCAGACACTGTTAAAGTTATCTACTGTTTTAGATCTCCCAGCTGCAGAGTTATTAAAACAATAACATATTCAACCATTTTTTTGATGCAATGATCCTTATGGTAAAATAATCCGTTTTTTCTTTCCATGACGGTATAAAAAAAGGGAATACTGGAAAACCTTTATATCATAAGGCTTTCTAGTATTCCCCCCTTTTTGAAGTGGACATCCAATAATGGTATGTCCCTTTTTTTTTCCTAAATTGCTAAATGGAACAAGAATCATTTGCTTTAATAGCTAGTAATTCTTTTGCTACTTTCAGACATTTTTCCATTGGTATTACCTTTTCAAATGAAAATTCATAAATGCTTTGTATTTTTTTTGCCAACTCATCCGAGGCATCAAGTTCATGAATCGCTTGGATCGTATCAGCGATTTCTGTTTCATATCCTCCGTTGGTCAATTGGAATGGGTCCCACTCATTTAATACGTCAACATATTGCAAATTTATTTGAAGCTCTTTTCTCATATGCTTTTACTCCTAATTTTTGCTTTAAATAGTATACCATAATACACTGTTTCACTTACTTAAGAACATACTCAGCTAGAACACTTTGAAGCTCGTAGATGTTTAAGTTCTTGTTAAATTGTTTTTGTAATGGCAGGGCATTTCCAGAAATCCATATTTTCAGTTCCGCATCTAAATCAAAGTTTCCCGCAGTTTCAATGCTGAAATGTGTAATGCTTTTATAGGGAATGGAATGGTATTCAACCTTTTTACCCGTTAGCCCCTGTTTATCCACTAAAATCAAACGTTTATTGGTAAAAATAAACATGTCACGAATTAACTTGTACGCTTTATCAATTTGCTCATTCGGTGAAAGCACTTTTCCAAATTCCCGCTGTACATCGGCGGCATTTACCTCTGATGCGTTACCCATCAATCCATCTAAAAACCCCACTAACTTCACCCTTTCAAACTAATAATTTACTTCAACCATCCTTACCTTTGATTAAATAGGCACTTTTATATTGCCCTGGGGTCAACCCTGTATACTTTTTATATAGGGAGGTGTAATAGCTTTGATTGCATCAGGCCTCCTTGGAATGGAGGCCTCTTTTGCGTTGCGTGACTATTGTGCTGTTTCCAATATATGCTGCAGCATTTGCTCCCCTGACATCAGGGCTTCACCGCCACCCTGGGCAAAGGAATCATTTCCACCGCCCTTTCCGTTTATAAGGAAAAGCGCCTTGGCTATTACTTTCTTCATACTTTCCGTTCCAGATGCCCCCCTTGCACAAACTAGCTGCAGCCGATTTTCAGTTTGTGAAACAAAGTAAACGATAGCTGTTTCATCTTCCGCAGTGATGATTCGGGCAAGTTTTTGCAGATATTGAAGCGATCTATTTTGAAATACTTCACTGACGAGTTTCTGCTTATTCGGATTACTTTTTCCAAGTAAGTCTTGCGCCTCATAATGGAGAAGGTTTTCCTGAGTTTGTTCCAGGGCTTTTTCTAACGTTTTATTATTTTCAAGGAGACGAAGGGCAGCTTGTTCCATTTCTTTTTCCGGTGCATTAAGAATCTTTGTTAATTCTAGCAGCACCTTTTGTTTTTGACCAAGCTGCTTAAGCACTCGGTTTCCACAAACAAATTGGACTCGAACTTTTTTCTTTTGCCTTTCCCAATCCAATACTTTTATTGCGCTAACCTCACCAGTTGCCTTTGGATGCGTGCCACCGCAGCCGTTATAATCAAAATCTGGAATAATAACAAGGCGAATATCCTCTTTGACCTTGGTTTCTTTTCGTAGTGTAAATTGAGTCAACTCTTCTTCAGACACCCATTTAATCTCGATCGGCCTGTTTTCAAGGATGATCTGATTCGCAACTTCTTCTGCTTTTTGAACTTGGTGCTGGGTTAGATTTTCTGTCTCTAAATCAATCGTGAGCAATTCCGCACCCAAATGGAAGCCGACGGTCTTGAACTCGAATAACTGGTCAAAGGCCGCAGATAAAATATGCTGTCCAGCGTGCTGCTGCATATGATCATAGCGTCGTTCCCAAGCAATGATACCAGATACTTCCTTCCCTATCCCTTGTAATGGCCCCACAAGATAATGTCGAATTTCCCCGTCGATTTCTTCAACATTTAATACGTTTTGATCAGCAAGGGTTCCTAAGTCGTGTGGCTGTCCGCCACCAGTTGGATAAAAAGCGGTCTGATTCAAAACCACGTACCAATTACCAGTTGAGTCTTGCTCTTGTTTTAACACCAACGCTGTAAAGGCTTTTATATATGCGTCCTGATAATACAATTTATTCTCCATTTTTGTTGTGCACTCCTATGTATTTAACATTTATTTATAAACTCATTGTCGTGAAAAAAGGGAAATAAATCAAGGGATAAGAAAACTGTTCCCTCGGTTATGAAGGAACAGTTTTCTCTCACCATATTATTTCTTATTTGTTATTTCTTTTCTTTACGCTGCGTGGGTTTAGTTGGTGGTTTTTGTCCACTCTGCTGGGAGCCGCCCATGCCTTGAGAGAACCCAGTATGCTGTTGTCCGCCCATCAGTTGCGGTAATCCGCCCATGCCTTGATGGGATCCTGTTTGTTGTCCTCCCATCATTTGCGGAAACCCTCCCATGCCTTGAGGGGATCCTGTTTGTTGTCCTCCCATCATTTGTGGGAACCCTCCCATGCCTTGAGGGGATCCTGTTTGTTGTCCTCCCATCATTTGCGGGAACCCTCCCATGCCTTGAGGGGATCCGTGATGATATCCACCCATCATATGTGGATAGCCCGGTTGTTGGTATCCCCCCATTTGTGGATAGCCAGGTTGTTGGTATCCTCCCATTTGTGGATAGCCCGGTTGTTGGTATCCTCCCATTTGTGGATAGCCCGGTTGTTGGTATCCTCCCATTTGTGGATAGCCAGGTTGTTGGTATCCTCCCATTTGTGGATAGCCAGGTTGTTGGTATCCTCCCATTTGTTGGTAACCAGGTTGTCCCGGAAATCCTCCAAAGAATTGCCTTTTTTCCATTATTTTCGCCTCCTAAACTGTCTCCCTGCTAGTGTATGTCCACTTTTAGGATAAGCTTAGATTACTACCTATTTAGAAGAAAATTTCTCAAAATAAAAACCTTCATGATGAAAAATAGACTATCACATTTCGGTGATAGCCATTAAAATTTTATTATTTCTCATCCTGTGCATTCTTTTGACCTGCATTTTTATCTTTAGTAATTTCACCGCAAGCAATCCGTTTACCAGAATCTCCTGCAGGTGGTGTCATGCCATCATCTTTTCCTTCATCAACCACAATCGTGGTTCCTTCTTTTGTAAACAATGAAGTTTTTCCATCTTTTAAGGTAACATTGGGTGCCATTAAGTCTGCCTTAACTGACCCATCATCCTCGACGATTAAATTAGGAAGATCCCCTGCGTGGGCACCTTTAGGATGGAGAAGCCCATGTTCCTTATTCTCAGGATTAAAATGGTCCCCTGCAGATTTAAAATCTGGAGCCTCACATTTCCCGCTGTCATGAATATGAATGGCATGTTCCCCAGCTGGAAGGCCCTTTAAATCCACTGATAATTTCACACCACTAGCTTGCTCAGCTAACTTAACTTTACCAAGCGAATCTCCCACTGCATTATACATTTCCACATCAATCTTTCTAATTTCCTTTTCAGTACAACCTGTAAGAATGAGCAGTGGAATGATCAACCAGCTTTTCTTCATATGTATACCCCCACACTAGCCAATTTGCCCTTAGTATGGTCAATCACCCCCTCCTTTATCCAATGGAAGGATAAATGAAAAGGAACAGTTATTTGTTAACTGTTCCTTTGTGGTGGCTGCTGATTTTTTAATTGTTCTTCTAATTCTTTTGCTTTTTGGGCCTCCCGTTTGGAAACCACAATTATTAATCGCATCGTAAGAAAGGCTCCAATTAAAAAAATTGCAAACGTAATTGCAGCAGGAATATATTCTGATTTATCTTCTGGAAAGTATAAAAATAAAGAAAGTACCAATGGTTGAAACATTTTCCTTCTCCCTTTCTATCAAGGAACTGCTCTAAAAATTAATTATAGCAACAAAAAATGTTTCCTACCACTTTATCCATTCGATAATCATTTCTTTATTTTAAAACCTTAATCTTTTCAATGATAACGTCTTTTTTTGGTTTATCTTGGGCACCAACTGGAGTGTTGGCAATTTTATCAACGATATCCATGCCATCAATCACCTGGCCAAAAACCGTATGACGATGATCCAGCCACGGTGTACCGCCGTTTTTATTATAAGCTTCAATAATTTCTTTTGGATACCCAGCCTTTTCCATTTGTTCTTTCATTGCTGGATCAAGTGAAGAGCTTTGCACAATAAAAAACTGACTCCCATTAGTGTTGCTGCCCGAATTTGCCATGGATAAGGCACCGCGGAGATTATAAAGATTCTTTGAAAACTCATCTTCAAAAGGCTTCCCATAGATGCTCTCTCCGCCTGTTCCGTTCCCGTTCGGATCCCCGCCCTGAATCATAAAATCCTTTATGACCCTGTGAAAAATTAGTCCATTATAATAACCTTCTTCACTATGTTTTACAAAGTTTTCAACCGCTTTTGGTGCATGCTCAGGGAATAATTTGATTTTAATTGTTCCCATTGATGTTTCCATTTCAACAAGCTTTTCATCATCGGAAACCTCGGTTGAAAGTTGAGGAAAGCCTTCATTTGTCACTTGTTGGTCCCCTTCCTTCTGTTCCGTTTTTGGTGTCGTCGTTTTCGGTGTGGATTCTTCTTTCTTTGTGCTTGTCCCACATGCGGCCAATACTAAAACAATCGCCCATAATGTAAACAAGATTTGCAAATTCTTTCTCATATATCATTCCTCCATTTTTTTCACTTTAACCGAAATAATTTCCTCACAATGTTTTAAATTTACTATGTTTCATATTAAAATGAAAGAGGAAAAGCGAAAGGGGTGTTTGTTGTGTCAGAATTACAAATCGGTGAAATCGTAACAGCCATTTATAAAACAGGAAAATATATCGGAGAAATAACAGAAGTACGCCCACAGCATTATTTAGTAAGAATCCTCGCAGTACTTAAACATCCGATGCAAGGAGATTTACATAATCCGAAAGATGCTGATGTACTTATTTTTCATGAGAGAAAAGCGCTCAGCTATCGTGAGCAAGCGAATATTCCATACAAAATGGTTAAGGCCTTCGAAAATGAAGTTCCAGACTATATGGAGTCCTTAAAAGAGGCCGTAGCCATTATGAAAAAGGAACTGGCCGAGACATCTTCAGATTGGGCTGAGATGAGCTTAAAGGCATTAGAATCGCTAGAAAAAGATTATAAATTATAAAAATGCTAAAGGCCAAATCAGTTTGAATGATTTGGCCTTTTATGCGAATTCGCTTAATAACTTTGAGAAATCAATCCGATCACCAATTGTCGTTGGTTCTGGTTTTTCTAAATAACGTTTATCCTTTTCAACGAGCTTGAATATATTAAAGGTAGTCAACGCATCATCAAGTGCTCGGTGATGCCTGCCTGTCCCTTCTTTCCCATATTCCTGTACAGCTTTCCAGAGGCCAGTTTGATTTTGGTCACCAAAAAAGCGTTTATATTCCATGGAAAGATCTAATTCACCTGCCTTGAGCGGAAAAGCAACCCCTGCCTTTAAGCAATTATGCCGAAGGACCTTCATATCCATATTTCCCCACGTAACAATGGTTGTTTCATAATTATGCTTATTGAACTCCTCCAATTTTTTTACAAGTTCAAAAATTGATAAACCCTTGTCTACTTGCAGCTGGGAAATATGTAAAAAGGATTTACAGCGTTCCGTAAGTTTTGGGAATTTAAGTGGAGTCACAAAGGAAGAAAACTGTTCCGTCACTTGGTCATCAACGACTGCAACTATTCCAACCTCGATAATTTCTGCATAAAAGTCCTTCATTCGTACATTTCGTTCAGGCATTGTAAACTCAAAATCGATAAACAAATATTGCCGCCTTGCTCTCATCAATTTCACCACCTTTACGTTTCTTCTTAATACATTATATAAAGAAACCTGTACAAAGAATTGTGCTTTTTTTCTATTTTTTTATTTCTTACATTATAACATGAAATTAAAGTTAATTTTTTAAATTTTTCATCAATATAAAAAAGAATGGGAATGACTCCATCCTTATATACAATCTTGGTATGTACGTTTTTATCTTTTTAACTTAATGACCGCCATCGTACATCTAGACACGCAAACAAGGCGGTCTTTCTCATCGGTAATTTTAATGTCCCATACCTGAGTCGATTTCCCTTGATGAAGGACAGTTCCTACCGCTGTAACAACCCCTTCCGTTTTGGGACGAACATGATTAGCATTAATTTCTAAACCAGCTACGGCTTCGGTCTCTTTATTTACCAATTCGTAAGCACCAACACTTGCAACCGTTTCGGCTAATGCAACAGATGCACCCCCATGGAGTAATCCGAATGGCTGTCGGGTTCGTTCATCAACGGGCATTGTTGCAATGACCTTACCTTCTTCTAAATGGGTAATTTCAATTCCAAGAGTTTTCAGTAATGTGTTTTCAATCATTTCTATTCCTCCAATATGTAAAATGTTGTCTATATTAATCTATTCGCTTTATTTATTAATTTTCCTTTTTTGCAATTAATTCTTTTATAGAAAAAAACAGCCCCCACTAGAGCTGTTTCTCTTTCATTAATAGTAATACGGGGCTCCAAAACCAGGGGCTCCAAAACCAGGAACTCCAAAACCAGGGGCTCCAAAACCGGGAGCTCCAAAACCAGGATACCCATATCCAGGGTAACCGAATCCTCCGTAAAATGGACGTGCCGCAAATGAAGCACCTAGTCCGCCTCCTATTAAACCTCCTAAAAAGCTTAGCCCACCTATTGCCAAAGGCAATCCAAAACCTATAAACCTTTGATCTTGTACTGGGTAGTGACTTCGATAAGGGTACATATAACCATACCTCCTTTTGCTCTATACTTGCCTACACTATTTCATATGCGAAATAAAGGGGTTTGGAGTGGGCGAAAAAGATCGCCAAAACGACATATTGGTTTTCTACGGCGAGGAGAAACGCAATCAATAGCAATATAGATAGATGTCATGGAAATCTGCATCTTAAAGCAAAAAACTGTCCTCATGAGGCGGTCATGAGGACAATTCAAGTGGTTATTTCTCGATTGGTTCAAACCGTTCTACAAATAAGGCAAGTGTACGGGTCATGACTCCTGTTGCCCCAGCTGGACCTAAATCATATGCCTTGGAAGAGGTTGCCGTCCCTGCGATATCTAAGTGTACCCACGGTGTTCCTTCGGCAAATTCACCGATAAACGCCCCAGCAACAAGCGCATGGCCTTCACTGCCTGGGGAATTATTTAAATCGGCGACTTTACTGTTTCTTACCCGCTCGATCTCCGTTTCAAATAATGGCAGCTGCCACATCTGCTCACCAGCTTCCACCGAAGCTTCTAACACCTGTTGATATAATTGCTCATGGTTAGTCATTGCTCCAGTAGTATGGAGGCCAAGAGCTGTTATCACTCCACCGGTTAAAGTTGCCACATCTACCAGGTAATCTGCGCCATGATGCTTGGCATAGGTAACTGCATCAGCTAACACAAGGCGCCCTTCTGCATCGGTATTTAAAACCTCAATGGTTTTACCGCTCATCGAGGTAATGACGTCATCAGGTTTAAAGGCATGACCGTTAATCATATTATCTGTGGATGGAATGACCGCGACCACGTTTTGCTCTGGCTGGGTCTCGCCGATGATTTCCATTGCCCCTAGCACTGCTGCTGCTCCGCCCATGTCCGTTTTCATCCCAACAATTCCAGCTTTTGTTTTAATAGAGTAACCGCCTGTATCAAAGGTAATCCCTTTTCCGACGAGGCCGATGACATCTTTCCATTGGTCTTTTCCTTGATATTTCAGGACAATCATTTTTGGCGGCTCTGTGGACCCTTGGTTAACTGCAAGGAAGGCTCCCATACCGAGCTTTTCGATCTCTGCTTTATCTAAGATTTCCACTTCGAAATCATACCTTACAGCAAGGTCTTTGGCATAATTAGCCATATCTGTTGCTTTCAACATATTGCCTGGGAGGTTAACAAGTGTTCTCGCCGAATTCGTTGCTTTTCCAAACGCAAACCCTACAGTTAGTGATGCTTCGACTTCATCTTCCTCATATGTATCACAATAAATCGTCACATGCTCGAGTTTTTTCTCAGGCTCGTTCGATTTTTGTTTGTAGCCTTCAAATTGGTAAGTGGAAAGAGAAAGTGCTTCACTCAACGCATGTGAGGCATCTAAACCATTTACTTCCACTGCTGTAAAGGAATCTAAATAAACAGCGGTTTCCTCAATTTTACTCTTTTGTATTTCCTTAAAAAGCCTGCCAAACGCTTCTTTTAGTTTATCGAAGGTTAAATCCTTTTCTTTCCCTAGACCAACAAACCAAATTCGTTTTGCACCGATTTTACCAAAGCTATGTACTTTACTGATACTTTTTAACTTGGCCGATAAATCACCCGATTTTACTAGGTTTGTAAGCTGGCCTTCGAACCGATAATCAAGACTTGTCAATAATCCTGAAAATTTTTCTGGTTTATCAAAAAGACCAATGATTAAACCCTCATGCTCAGTAGATAGGTCTATTTCCTTTTTAACATCAAACAAACTACTTCACCTCCATAATATTGTATTTTTATTATAACGAATAAACGTTTATTTCGACTAACTAATTATCTTGAAATTTATTAAAAGAAAAAACAGGCCAGCAGCCTGCTTCTATCGTTTCTCCGAGCTAATGTATTGCCCGCGAAAAACTTGCATCGATTTATCTTCATTTAATGATTTGAGTGTTTGCTCTGTCAGTTTCCCATTACCTTTTTCGACGACATAAATATCTAACTTCTTTTTCCCCCATTTATTATAAACATCATCTACCGTTTCATAATAAAGGTCTAGTTCATTCCCTTTAATAGCCCCGCCTTTATCAGCTACAACTCCATACCCGTATCCAGGGATAAAGAGAATCGTTCCAATCGGAAAAACAGATAAATCTGCTGCGATCGTTGAAAATAAATCACGTTTAACTTTTACTCCTGAGTAGGTAATCCCGTATTCAGGATGACCTTTACTCTTTCCTGTTGATTCTACTCCCGCAGTATAACCAGTGGCTGTAACAGTTAGCTTAGGATATTTTGACCAATCAATTTCGTCTTCTAAGGAACGTGAGGTTCCAGCAACGGTTTCAGTGGTTGAGATAACCGATGCAAATTGCTTAATTAGCAACTCGGCATTTACTCCGGAAATAGATTGGAAGGTCGCTAATATTGCCATCAAGAAAAGACACACCATCGCAAAACGCCTAGTCCAATTTTTCATTTTATTCATAAAAATTTTCACTCCTCCCAAAATATTCATTCCCAAGCTAGAGGAAATTATTCAAAAAAGGAGGAGGAAAATTTTTAGAACTGATTTTTCTATTCCTTAAATCCTTGTTCCCCAAAAAAGACCCTTACCTAGAGGTAAAAGTCTAAAATCATCTGGTATTCATTTATTAAAAGTCTTAAAACATTTGGTATCCATTTTTTCGTAAAAGCTTGATTGTAAAACCAGCTGCGACTGCACCAGCAAGCCCACTTATTAAGATAAGAATATCTGCAGTTGCCAGCGAAGTAAACCTGTGGCCCAACTCGTTGAAGGCCATTTTACTATTTGTAAAATATTCACTAAACCTTACTTTATCTACAATAAAAATTGCCACAATTGGATAAACTACTGCCATAACCCATGACATTCTTAGAAGCATATTTAAGATAAATCCAATTCCAAAAAATAAAACAAAGAATAATAAAATCGAAATGATTAAGACCACAATGCTCATTTGCATCCGAGATTCCCCCTTATACATCAACATTTAGTGTACTTAATGTCGAAAAGGGAGTCAATATAAACGAATTATTTTTGCAAGGCAATACTTTCCTTACGAAAAAAAAAAGCCCCTCGAAAGTCTCGAAGAAGCAGTTATGGCTCGTTATCAAACCGGTACAGAAAAGGTAAAAAACCTTATTCTTTTTTCTTGCCTGTTCCATTACAGCACGTACAGGTTTCTGATCCGCCTAGTACTAGTTGAAAATAGCCTTTTCCAGAGCAATAATCACAGGTTGTTGAATCCAAACTCTTAACTGTCATTGTCCATCATCTCCTTAAAAATTAACTTAATTTTCTGATAATATATCAAGGATTAGCTAAAATGGAAAGGTCAGAATTCGAGCGAATTACCCAAAGAAAACGGATACACATTAAGTATTCTTTCATTTACTAAGTGTTCCTTAAATTTTCTAAAAATTATAAAAATATTTTATAGGCTGTATACCCGAATTGATCGCCAGGGTTCAGGTCACTAATACCTGGCTTCGAAAAGGAAACATCATTTTTTATCAGGTAGTGGAGAATAATCGATGCGTCTTTCTCGAGCAGCAGTTCTTCTCGAGACATAAATCTCGCTTCAAAGAGTTCGTTTTCCTGGTGGATCACCTCACCCTCTTCTATCGGTTCAAGCAGGAAATGAAGTAAATTATCACTAATTTCGCCTTTAATAACACCGGTTCTCAATCCCATAAACCCCTTGACCTGACATTGAATACCGGTTTCTTCCTTGACTTCACGAATGACTGCTTCATCCGCAGTTTCCCCCATCTCAACAAAGCCTGCTGGCAATGACCATTGTCCTTTTAAACCGCCATATCTTTTCTTCACGACAAGCCATTGTCCATCGTTAGACTTTACCACGCCAGCAACAGCCAACCAAACCTTCCCACGTTTTTCACGATTGCTCACCCAAACTCCTCCTAACAAAGAATTCATTTGTTCAATCATATCAAAAAGGGACAGATTTCTCTGTCCCTTTCACATTAAAATATTTTAAAATACGTTAAATTTACCTTTTTTCAATACAAGGCCTGCGCCGCCAATCATGTATAAAGAGCGATTATCGACTACTTTTTTCATGAAGGATGCCTTGGCACCAGTTATTTTTTTACCAAAAACAACTCCGATTGCATCATCTTCACCAAGGGAACATACAGTCCCTTTATTGTCAAACGTAAAAGTTTCTAACTCAGCTTTATTGCGAACTAGGGCCGCTATATTACGGGCACAAACTTCGCCTTGCTGCATAGCAATTTGAGCGGTCGGAGGATAAGGACGATTAATCTCCTCATTAATCATAAGGGAGCTGTCACCAATCATGAAGACATCCTCAAAGCCAGGAACACGAAGGTCCGGCTGAACCTTTACCCTGCCTCGCATGGCTTCGAAACCTGATTTTTCAACAATCGAGTTCCCGCGAATGCCAGCGGCCCAAACGACGGTACCAGCTTTAATCTCACGCGGTTCCTCATCACCTTTTGCTACAAAAATTCCTTCTTCCGTGCATTCCTTAATCGCTGTTCCAATTAAGAATTCGACACCTTTTCGTTCCAATTGTGAAACGGCGTAATTCACTAATTCTGGGTCAAAACCAGGGAGTACGGTTGGTGCAGCTTCAACACAAATAATTTTTACTTTATGGGAATCCACATCATACTCATGGCACAATTCCGGTATTCTGTTTGTTAATTCACCTAAGAACTCAATTCCTGTAAATCCAGCACCACCAACAACAATAGACAAGCGATTGTCGTTCTTCTCTTCTTCCATATTGTAGGTGGCAAATTGGTATTCAATATGTTCGCGCAATTGACGTGAAGAATTTACATTAGAGATTCCAAATGCAAATTCTTTTAATCCTTTAATACCAAACGTTTCTGGCTCACCGCCAAGAGCAATAACAAGGTAGTCATAGTTGACCTCACCTTTTTCTAAAATAACCTTTTTTTCTTCTTTGTTTATTTCTACTACTGTATCTTGAACAAAATCCACTTTACTGCGATCAATCACATCACGTATATCATAACGGACACGATCATGATGTAACGTTCCTGCAGAAGCTTCATGGAGCCATGTGGTTTCATAATGATAGTCATTTTTATTCACTAATACAATATCCGCTTCATTAACGCCGATTAATTTTTGTAAGCGAACTGTTGTCATTAGTCCACCATAACCAGCACCGAGAATAACAATTTTAGGCTTTCTCAAAGTGATCACTTCCACCTTTTATTTTTTTTGAATAAACTCTCTTTTTCTTAGCTTCCACTGCTTTATCCATTTTTATTTTGAATAATAGAAAAATGTATGTGATATAATTCACGTATGAGTCCAAAAAAAACGAACTGCTTGGTCAGGATATCGATTTTCGCAGAGATTTATTACGCTAAGAAAGTAAATATTTTTCCATGATTGTCATAAAAATGTGCTTTTTGTGACACAAAAATTTAACAATCTATCCTCAATACATCTTATGCTACTTTCACAGGATTATCAAGCAATTTTTATAAATTAATTAACTTTAAAAGATAAGGAATTGCATCTCCTGTTAGACCTTGTTTTAAATATTGTTTCTATTGCGAATATTACCTTTATAATAATGTGAGAATTTTCTATTTTATGATATTATAGTGTGTAGAGTTTCTAACTACAAGTTGGGGGGGATACGGAGTGCAAGAGAATCAAAAAGTTTATGACATTACAATCATCGGTGGCGGCCCTACCGGTTTATTTACCGCCTTTTACGGAGGAATGAGACAAGCATCTGTGAAGATCATCGAGAGCTTGCCACAGCTAGGCGGTCAATTATCAGCGCTTTATCCAGAAAAATATATTTATGATGTGGCAGGTTTTCCAAAAATCCGTGCACAAGAATTAATAAATAACTTAAAAGAACAGATGCGCAAATTCGAACCTACAGTTGCTCTTGAGCAATCTGTTGAAAAGTTAGAAAAACAAGAAGATGGCACGTTCAAATTAACAACAAATAAGGAAGTTCATTATTCAAAAACGATTATTATTACCGCCGGAAATGGTGCTTTCCAACCGCGTCGGTTAGAGCTAGAAAGCGCTGCTCAATATGAACGGAAAAATCTCTACTACTTTATTGAGGATCTAAATCAGTTTGCAGGCCAAAAAGTTGTTGTTTTTGGTGGCGGAGATTCTGCCGTTGACTGGGCACTAATGCTTGAGCCAATTGCTGAGAAAGTATCTATTGTTCACCGCAGAGATAAATTCCGTGCTCACGAACATAGTGTCGAAAACTTGTATAACTCAAAAGTAGATGTGAAGACACCATATGTTCCTGCCGAACTTATTGGCGATGAAAGTGGAATTAAGCAGGTAGTTCTTGAAACGGTTAATGGTGAAGAGAAAGTAACACTCGATGTGGATGCTGTTATTTGTAACTATGGTTTTGTCTCATCCCTTGGACCCATTAAAGAATGGGGTCTAGACATCGAAAAGAATTCCATTGTCGTAAATTCGAAAATGGAAACCAACATACCTGGCATTTATGCTGCGGGCGATATTTGCACCTATGACGGAAAAGTGAAATTAATTGCTTGTGGCTTTGGTGAAGCACCAACCGCCGTTAATAATGCAAAAGCCTTCATAGATCCTAAAGCAAAAATCCAGCCTTTACACAGTTCATCAATGTTTAATAAATAAGGGAAAAAAGCGTCCCTCAGCGGACGCTTTTTCGTGTTCAATATTTTAGCATTCTTCTGGTGTACCTGTTGTTGTAGCCGTTCTAAACGAAGAGCCACAGCCGCATGATGCAATGGCATTCGGATTATCAATCGTAAAGCCGCCGCCCATCATGGATTCTTTAAAATCAATCTTCGTCCCTTGTAAAATAGCAGCACTCTCTTTATCGACCAGCACTTTAATCCCGAATTGTTCAAACGTGAGATCCTCTTCGTTTACCGTATGCTCAAAGCCCATCCCATAAGATAAACCGCTGCAGCCACCGCCTTTTACACTGACTCGTAACAGCGCACCTTCTTCTTCGTTATGCTTCATCATTTCTTTAATATGGAGCGAAGCTGCTTCTGTTAAAATAACTACTTCATTACTCATTGTATTCCCCTCCTTAAATGAGGCTTTTATTAAATTATATACACAGATTGTTAACTACTCAACTAATTGAATCCTTTTAACTAATATATGGAATAATAAAAAATAAGGGAGCGGCGTTGCTCCCTTATTTTATTCATACTGATGAACTTAGCGCTTCCGCTTTTCTTAAAACATTGGATTTTCTTCTAGATATTGATAAATGTTATCTACCAACTCATCGGCTGTTTTTCCCGTTACCACTTCACCATTTACAAGAGCATATAGGGTAGTTGCACATTTCCCGCAATATCCAAGACATCCATATTCAATAATATCCAAGTTAGGATCTTTTTCTAATTTTTCAAGTGCTTTTTGTGCACCATTAGCAAGATTGCTAATACAAAATTCAATGATGGGTTGAATCATTGCCTTCACCTCTCCACAACTACTTATCCTACTCTATTTAATTTGCTTAGTCAATTACCATGTTTACCCTGCTGATGTCAAGAAAATCATGAATAATGTTGTTATTTCTACACATTTTAGATATACTCGTATTTGGTAAAGAAACGAAAGAATTATACTACTTTTTTTATTGCACACAGCCAATTTTTTAATATGAAAACCGGATATTCAAAGGGGAAATAATAATGAAAAACCTTGTAATTTTAGGTGGAGGATATGGTGGGATGAAAGTTTTAAACGAACTTCTCCCCAACCATTTACCAGAGGACGTAACGATTACTCTTGTGGACCGTGTACCCTACCACTGCTTAAAAACGGAATACTACGCTTTAGCCGCAGGAACCATTTCAGACAAAGAAGTCCGTGTTGCTTTTCCGGAACACCCTCAATTAGTAGTAAAATATGGTGAAGTAATCACCGTTGATACCGCGGGGAAAAGAGTCGTAATGAAAGATGCAGAACCCATCGCCTACGATGATTTAATTATCGGCCTTGGCTGTGAGGACAAGTACCATGATGTTCCCGGCGCAGATCAGTTCACTTACAGTATACAGAGTATCGAAAAGTCCCGCCTTACTTACTCCGTCTTAAACAATTTGGGACCTGGCTCAGTTGTGGGTATTGTGGGAGCCGGTCTTAGCGGTGTAGAGTTAGCAAGTGAATTAAGTGAAAGCCGTGAAGATCTAAACATCAAATTATTTGATCGAGGAAAACATATTCTTTCCTCTTTCCCAGAACGTTTAAGCAAATATGTTGAAAATTGGTTTGTGAAAAACAATGTTGAAATTATCAACGGTTCCAATATTACCAAGGTGGAAGAAAATGTATTATACAATCACGATCAGCCTATTCATTGCGATGTGATTGTCTGGACGGCAGGGATTCAAGCCAATAAAATTGTCCGCGATATGGACGGGGAAAAAGACGGAATGGGCAGACTAGTCCTTACCCCAATTCATCATTTACCAAATGATGAACATGTTTTTATACTCGGTGATTGTGCAAGTCTCCCCCATGCACCAAGTGCTCAATTAGCAGAGGGACAGGCTGAACAAATTGTTGAAGTCTTAAAGAGACGCTGGAAAGGTGAAGAACCTCCTGCTTCCTTCCCACAAATTAAATTAAAGGGGATCCTTGGTTCCCTGGGGAAAAAGCATGGTTTTGGGATGATGGCAGACCGCGCCATTACAGGACGCGTCGCCCGTATGCTTAAAACCGGTATACTCTGGATGTACAAATATCATAATGGCTGAATAAATAAGAAGCATTCCGATGTTATGGAATGCTTCTTCTCATTAAATTGCTTTATACCCATATTTTTCTAGTTCCAAAAAAATAGTTTTTAGGCGAGGGTTCCCTTCGCCAACGACTTTTTCTTTAATGACAACTACCGGGTAAAACATATCCTCTTCGACCACCTTTTTGGCAAAATCGAGTTGTTCATTCTCCCCTGTGGGCTGGTAAATATCAACATACGTCATTTTAAAAGGTTGATCCGGAAATTTCCTAGCTATAGCTGCCTCCAGCCATCCAAACGTTTCTTTTGAAGAAGGTAAATTTACACAACTTGGGCATAATTGTTCCGCTCCATAAACAACAATTTCTACTTCTTGAGTATTCATCATATGATTCCTGCCTTTTCCTTTAAGATTGACTATCTTATTTATACTATACAAACAAAGAAAATGTCTTTAAATGTGTGTTTTCCTAATTTCTGATAATGGATTTTTAGCGCCGATGACATTATAATATAAACTATAGGAAGGGAGTCGATTCATTTGGCAGAACAAGAAATTTTTGAGCAAGTTCAAGAAGTATTAGATAAATTACGTCCATTTCTTCTTCGCGATGGCGGAGATTGTGAATTAGTAGATGTGGAAGAAGGCATTGTAAAACTTCGCCTGTTAGGTGCATGTGGAAGCTGCCCAAGTTCAACAATCACACTTAAGGCTGGTATTGAAAGAGCTCTTTTAGAAGAAGTTCCTGGTATTGTTGAAGTAGAGCAAGTATTTTAAATAATACTCAAAAAAAGCGATTGCCTACCGAGGCAATCGCTTTTTTCGTGATACCTGTAATTAATTATTAATAAAGCCATTCCAATAGCGGGAGTTTTAAAGTCTTAATGGGGGCATCCGTTAGTTGATAAAAACCAGCCAAAAACCGTTCATATTCGCCAGACTGCCGTAAAATTCTAGTTAACTTCTCCTCCAATACCTTTTTATCCTGTTCCGATGTCGTTATATAATAACTCTCGATGCATTCAAAGTAATGAAGCGGGAAAATTAAGCGCGAATATAGTAATCTCCATGTAAAAGGCGACAATGGTGAAATACTTTGGTACTCTTCAAAAAATCGTTTTAATTCCACATCATAGGTTTGAAAATTGTGAAGGTATCTTTCTCTTGTCCATTCAGCTAGGTCACGACTGCGATGGTCAAAAACCCAATCGAATGGGTTTTTAATCATATAATTATTGAGTGGCCCCCATGTTTTTTGGGTAAAACGTTCATGACAAACAGTGCCGCTATCTGTTTCCAATGGCTCATCATCGATTTCGGTATCCACTAAATATTGAATAGCATTCTCCGTTAACCCTAAATAATAGGGGAAAGAATCAATAAACATTCGTTGAAACTCATCTTCAGGTGTTTGAAAAAGCAACCCATTCCAAACCTTTTCCATTTGCTCAAGCCGCTTTTCCCATAATGACTTCCATTGGCCAATCCTGCTGGACCTCTCTATTTGAAAGGGAACCCTTCTCCCACGTTCATGAAATCTAGCCAATTTCCTCCCCAATTTTATTTTTCGCTGAGCTTCCGTTTGTCGATTGGCCAAGACACAATATTTATTTTCTTCCCATGTCGTAATTAGTTGACCTTCTTTCGATTGCAAAAAGACCGGGACATTTTGATCGCCATAATTTCTTAAATGCTGCGATATTTTTTCAAGCTCGGCAAGATCCTCTTCTTCCTTACCAGTTGGTTTGGAGATTAAGTAGAGCCAGCCATTTCCTCTTAACGCATCGTAAGTATCTAATTTTACATATTCATCCACCGTAATGCCATATTGATTTTCCAGCATTTTCTGAAGCATTAAGGTCCCACCTCATTTCTTTCTCTTTTCTTACCTCATGTATATGTATTTAGCTTAAAAAACTTGTTTCTGAATAACGAAGAAAAATGATGGAGAATATAAGGCTTTATCCATGCTCTTTTTTAAGGTGAATTTGCATAAGTTAGAATAATAAAGTATATATTTAGTGAAAATCCATAGAAAAGGTGATCAGAGGAATGGCAGACGACAAAAACGTAAATCTAACCGAAGTAACTGCACGCAGATGGCTGAAAGAAAGAGGCGTTGAAGTACAGGACATCGCTGATTTAGTTTTCTTTTTACAGGAAAAGTATCACGAAAATTTAAAAATGGAAGATTGTTTAGCGAATGTGGAACGCGTTCTTTCAAAACGTGAGGTACAGAACGCAATTTTAACAGGAATACAGCTGGATATACTTGCTGAAAAAGGAATGCTTGAAGAGCCTCTTCAATCCATCATTGGAACAGATGAAAGCCTCTATGGTGTGGATGAAATTCTAGCCTTTTCCATTGTAAATGTATACGGTTCGATTGGTTTTACAAATTACGGTTACATCGATAAGTTAAAGCCAGGGATTTTAGCGCATTTAAATGATAAATCAACGGGAGAGTGCCATACCTTTTTAGATGATATTGTTGGTGCGATTGCAGCGGCCGCATCGAGCAGACTCGCACACCGGGCGGCTCGCGAGGAAAAAGAGAAAAAATAGGTTAGAAAAAGGATGGGGTTGCCCCATCCTTTTTTACATCTCCCATTGATCTAAGGAATCAACGGTATAGGTTGGCTTTCGGCTATAGCCGGAAAGTAGTTCTTTTGTCGTTACACCCGTATGAACTAATAAGGTATCCATGCCTGCATTCATACCTGCTAAGATATCCGTATCATAGTAATCTCCAACCATCAACGTCTTTTCTTTTAGTGTTCCTAGTACCTTTAAGGCCTGGTCCATTATGATTGCTTCAGGTTTGCCGATAAAAATTGGCTGTGTTTGTGTGGAAACCGTAATAACTGATGTAAGTGAACCATTCCCTGGAAGCAAGCCTCTTTCTGTAGGTATGGCAATATCGCCATTTGTCGAAATGAATGTTGCTCCATTTCGAACGGCCAAACAAGCCACCGCCAATTTTTCATAACTAATCTCCCGATCAATTCCCACTACCACAAAATCGGCATCTTCTCCGCCAAAGTTTAATCCCTTCTCTTCTATGGCTGTCTGAATGCCTTCTTCCCCAATCACATAAACGGTGGCATCATTTTTTCGTTCATAGATATAATTAGCTGTCGCTTGGCTGGTTGTAAAGACCTGCTTCTCTTCCGCGGGAATATCAAACTGGGTCAACTTCTCAGCCACCTGTGCCGGTGTTCTTGATGAGTTGTTCGTCACAAATAAATACGGTATTTGTTGATCGCGAAGTTTTTTTACAAAATCGGAAGCTGCTTCAATTCGCTCTGTCCCTTTATACATTGTTCCATCTAAATCAATTAAATAGCCTTGATATTTCTTCATGATTTATCACTCCTAAAATCTATTATGACCATATAAAACAAAAAGACCGCCCAAAACGGTCTGATCATTAGTTCTTAAACGCCGAAACCGGACCTAATTCATTGGCAAGATAATCACGGACATTGGCTGCAAAATTAACCAGTTCATGTAAGTGTTTTGAAAAGACCTCTTGCAGTTCCCGGTGATCAACATCCGTATAAGATTGGACAAGTCTTTTTCGATACTGAATCAGGATTTTTAAAGCTTTCCCCGTTTCAGCTGAAATCACCTTTTCATCCATTAAAATATCAATGATGTCATCGTAACTGCCTGGGTCCCGCATAATAAACCCATCAATCATCGAATTTCCGACATCCAAAACCGACTCAATCATCATCTGGTTTAAACGCTCTAGTGCTGCCTTTTCAAGCGGTGTGGACCACTCCTTTTGACCTAAGAATAATTGTATTTGCTTTTCTAAATATTTTAAGATTTCTTCAATTTTTTCTCTGTCAACAAAATACATCGTATCACTACCTCCATTTTTCTAAATGCTACATTTTTACAAGCGCTGCAGGAGAATTCAGATTAATTGTAACATAATTTGACATCGTTCGTGTTTTTCGATTCCTAAAAGCTTGTGAAATTTTAGGAAAAATCTTTACTCCCCTACATTCACTTTATTTGTTACTATATAGAAGATGTCGAAAATACGTATTTTTTATTAAGGAGACGGTTAGATGAAAGAACGCTTTTTCTTATACGATGATACAGAAGATACAAAAACAAGATTTGTCAGCTTTGTTGGTGAAAATCAACGCTTTGATTTAGCGATTGTTCAAAGTGACCGCCATTTCGGAAAACATTTGGTTCTTGATATGCAAGGAAGCCGATTTGCCATCATTGGTTTAGACGATTTGCAAGAGGAAGGCTATTTAGAGTACGCTTTCAAGTTGAATGATGAAGATGCAGAGGAATTAAGGTCCTTTTTAATGGAATTAATTTAATGTGATGTCATGAATTACACTCCCTTTGAAAATAATAGTAGTAAAAGGGGGATTAATCATGACAAAAAACGAAGAAGAAAAATATACGGAATTATCCAACGTTGAAAAACAAAGGAACTTTCTTACGGCGGAAGAATATCCGGAAGGTCCTTATGGTTCTCCAATCCGTGAAAACGAACCGGTTCAAAACAAAAGCACACCTTGGACAGATGGACAAAGGCCATACAGCGCCTTTAATTACGAAAATAAAACACTGCATCAAGATCTTCCACGGCAGATGGACGGGGCACATCCAACACATAATGACCCTGAAAAAGATGAACAGCCACCCTATATGGAGACAACGTAAAAGAAGGGCCAGTTTAGCTGACCCTTCTTTTATTTCTTTACTTTTTTCAAGACAAAATATGCACAGCCAAAATTGCAGTATTCATAGAGGTATTCACTTAGTGTACTTATTTTTGTATCAAACGTGGCTTTTTGGTTTTGGTCGTCGAAAAAGCCCTTTAACCGAAGTTGACCATAACCCCAATCGCCAACAACATAATCATACCTTGTTAAAATATCACTAAACCTTGCTTTAAGGGCTTCCTCATTAAAGCCGTTTCTATGTTCTTGGACCATTTCATAAACAGTGTTGTTCATTATAATCATGATATTTCACCTCTTTTGCCAGCTAATTCCTATTAACCATTATAACCGATTCCCCATCAATTACTAAGAAAAAAAATCCTCTAAATGGCTATTCTAATAAAAGGAGGTGTTGAAATTGAAAAAATTAGTCATAATCTTGGGATTATGTACAATGACAGCTTTAACAGGGTGTACTAAGGATATGGGAAACCGTGATGTGTATGAAGAAAGTGGTAATACCATAAATGTAAATAATAAAAGGCATGACCTTTACAATGAAGGGGCAAGCCGTGGTGTTCGTAACGTGAGCAACAATTATGGATTTGTCCGCCATCAAAAGAGTCCGTTGATGAATGATAATACGGCTAATGACCACTTTACAGCCTTAAATCGTGAACAGGTGGCGAATATTATCAGTAAATACAGTACAGAAATTCCCAATGTAAATGATGTCGCTACACTAGTGACAGACCAAGAAGTATTAATTGCGTATGATACAGATTCAAAAGATCGCAATTTGACGGCAGACCAAGTCAAGAAAACGGCGATGTCTGTCGTTCCAAGATATTACCATGTCTTCGTTACTGACAATAAAGTGTTAATGAGGGATGTTGAAAATCTCGCGAACCTTGACTCCACAAGCAGGAACGCCCGGAATTTGGTTAATGGGCTAATTAAGCAAATGAAAAAATCCCCACAAGGACAGCGAATGAATGCAAGTGAGGACGAAAATGGACTAACGCCTGACGATAAATAGAAAAGCGGAAGCGCCTTGCACAGGGGCGACAGACATAAGACGAGTTAGACAGTCATTCCCAAATAAATTAAAGAGTTCAGTCACTTTGACTGAACTCTTTGGTTTTAAGCTTGTTGTGCTTCTTGTTCACCAAGGATTTGCTTGTGTTTTGCTGCAGCATTAACTTGCTCATCTGCATGATAGGATGAGCGGACAAGCGGGCCTGCTTCACAATGGCTAAAGCCTTTACTAATTGCAATTTGTTGTAATTCTTTAAATTCATCAGGGCTATAATATTTCTCCACCTTCAAATGACCTTTTGTCGGCTGTAAATATTGGCCAATCGTCATAATATCGATATGATTTGCTCTTAAATCATCCATAACCTCGATTATTTCTTCCTTCGTTTCCCCTAAGCCAACCATTAAGCTGGATTTTGTTGGAATATTAGGCTGCATTTCCTTTGCCCGACGAAGAAACTCAAGGGAACGGTCATATTTTGCCCGGGCTCTAACTCTAGGTGTCAGCCGTCTAACCGTCTCAATGTTATGGTTTAAGATATCAGGTTTAGCATCCATTAATACACGTAAATTTTCTTCTTTTCCTCCCATATCGGAAGGCAGAACTTCAATACTTGTAAATGGATTTTTCCGGCGAATCGCTCGAACTGTTTCCGCAAAAATGGCAGCCCCGCCATCCCTGAGATCATCACGGGCTACCGCTGTTACAACCACATGTTTTAAGTTCATCAATTGAACAGAGTCTGCCACTCGTTCTGGTTCTTGCCAATCAAGCTCTGTAGGTAAACCCGTTTTAACCGCACAAAAGCGGCAGGCACGAGTACAAGTATCCCCAAGAATCATGAAGGTAGCCGTACGTCTTTCTGCCCAGCATTCATGAATATTAGGGCAGCGTGCTTCTTCACAAACCGTGTGCAGATTCTTTTCACGCATCATTTTTTTCAAGCCCGTATAGGACTCGTTAGTATTTAGTTTTATTTTTAACCAATCCGGTTTTCTAAGAATTTCTTCTTTCTTACTCACGTTCAGCACACCCCTTGAAACGATATATATGTTTCTATATGTTGTCACTTTAACATACTGAAATAATATCGACAAGCAAATCGGTTTATATTATCTAATGCAAACCATCTTGATTCAGCTAAAATCTCGTTTACCATTTATTAACCATAATGAAATGGTTTAGAAAACATAAACTAACCTTGTACATTACTCGGAAGGAGGATTCTTGTGCGGACTGTTCTAATCATCGGAACCTTTCTTTTATTCTTTACCACTTCATTCACGGTCAGGGAGGCTCAAGCAAAAACAAACGAAACTGATCCATATCAAGAAAGAATGAAGCTTTATAAGAAGGTTGAAACGGTTACCCAAATTCCTTGGTATTACTTAGCGGCTATTGATCAATATGAAAGAAGCATCCGCCAGGTCCGCAGAGACTTACCTAAACCAGATAGCGTAATCGGCATCTATTTTCGTCCAGAAGAATGGGCTGGTTTAACCAATCCAAATCCTTTGGAAGAAAACCCAGCAATCATCCAGTTTTTTGATGGAAAGGGTGTGGATGGGGATGGGGACAGAAAAGCGAGTCTTAAAAATGATGAGGACGTCCTTTATACGTTTGCCAATTATCTACTTTCATACGGAATTGATCATGATAATATAAAAATCGGCTTATGGAATTACTATCATCGCGATAAGACCGTTAGTATCATTGCTGGAAAAGCAAAAATATATCGACATTTTGGCCGGATTGATTTAGATACACAAGTATTCCCAGTACCGATCCGAAGCAATCACAGTTACCGAAGTACCTGGGGGTCTGCCCGCGGCTGGGGTGGGCGCAGGATTCATGAAGGTACCGATATTTTTGCTGACTACGGTGTTCCGGTTCGAGCAACAAACTATGGCATTATTGAAATGAAAGGCTGGAACAAGTTTGGAGGATGGCGTATCGGCATTCGTGATATCAATAATACCTATCATTACTTTGCCCATCTCAGCGGTTTTGCTAAGGACTTAAAGGTCGGCCATATTGTTGAGCCTGGTATGATTATTGGCGGTGTAGGGAGCTCAGGGTACGGCCCTCCAGGAACCTCAGGAAAATTCCCTCCTCATTTACATTATGGGATGTACAAAGACAACGGTGTGACCGAATGGTCTTTTGATCCCTACCCTCATTTAGCTAAATGGAAACGAATGGAGCGGATGAATGCCAGGAAAAAATAGGACTGTCCATGGTGGATAGTCCTATTTTTAGTTCCCCGATTTTTTCGAGTCCGACTGTTTATCTGGAAGCTGTATTGATGGAGTTACTCCGCCGCCACTATTGTAGAATTGCGGGACATCTCCTTGTATGAGTGATCCGTCAACAGGAATACTTTGGGTAAGCTTTGTTATTTTAGTAGCAAACGGGGTAATAATCTGGACAGACACTTCAATATGAATAGAAACATCGACCCAAGTATTATTGATGCCCATATCTTTCGTCTCGATTTTAACATCCGGTTCGACTTCACCAATGGCATGGAATTTTACCGGGATCTTCGGACCAAAATTTCCTAATAAGGAAATATTTGTTGCTTGCCCTAAAGGGACATACCAAATAATTCCGTCTTCCTTTTCCGAATTTTGCGTTTCAATTTCTACATCAGTTAACTGCTCTAACGAGGCAAGATCACCTTTTTTAGCTGCTTTTAGGTTTTTTTGAATTTGAGCGGTTGTTTCCGCTAAGACCCGGTTTATATAAACTGTATTGAGTTTAACGTTGGAGGCCTTGCCATTTTCACTTGGTAAGATCACAATGACGTTATTGTCTTCACCTGTGTCTGTTGTCCGTTTTGTAATCGCCTTATTAATAACAAGGGAAGCAATATTACGGGTTTCGGAAGTAGCAATTCTCATTAATGTCGGCTCAATCCCCTTATTCACGAGCCATAAGCCGGTGGCAGTTGAAAATAGAAAAAAGACAAACGTCAATAGCATGACATAACGGAAAGGCAACGGTCCCTTCCTCGGAAGCCGCCTGTGAAACTTCGCCAAAAAAATCACCCCTTCAAGCTATATGTATGCTTTATAATGGGGAACTAATCCATAAAAAAAAGCCCGCATGGAGCAAGCTTTTTAAATCATTTTTAACAAGGCGTCCTTACCCATCATTCCTTGGTGAATCCCTAACGCCTCTGCCTCCCATGTTACCGACTCTAACGGCGCATTTAGGAGCTGTTCAATGGTTCTTACTCCAACAGCACGTCCGGCAATAATCTTACGGTCCTTTAATTTATCATTTAATAAACCCACATCCAAGGCACCGCACATGATATATCCCTTATCGTTCGATACGGCAAGCAAGGTTGTTTTTGGAAGTAAAACGGTAACTGCCAAAAAGGTATGGCCGTTTATTTCAATTGGTGAAAGCTCAATCAAATGGTCCACACTCCTTTCCTCTCTATCACTTTATGACAGGTTATGAAAAGCGTGTACCCATTCTATGACTGTATTTGTAATTTCCATTTTAATAAATCCCTTAGGAATTCTGGCAAGAAATACTTCTTTTCTTTTTGCGGAAGAATGTCTTTGAAAAAGTGGCCAAACGTAAACATATCAGGCAGGGCTAACGTATAATTTCTTTCATAATCGACTTCCGTCCCATGAATAAACATGACGTCTCCATGAAAACTAATTCGGTCAAAGACAAATATCCCTAACAGAGTTCCTCTGAATCCAAGTCCTTTGATATGCTTATGGATTAAGCCCTCATCCTTTGTCTGCCAATAAATCTCTTCTAATTCTTTTCCAGTTAGTTCAACCACACACGGATTTATTGGATGTGGACAAATCTTCAGCAAATCGTAAACCGTAACATCACCCGATAAAGGCCCTAACAATAGCCCTGCGTTAATCATGGCACAATCAGTGTTACACCATTCTCTTAAAGCCCTGCAAAGCATAAATGAAAACTCCGTTTCATGAAAAAGATCATTAATTACAGGCTTAGCTAAGGTGGTTACTTTTTGATTTAAATCGGCTTTTCCTTTTGTAAAATAAGCATCGATTTGCTCCTGCTCATTTTTAGCTTTCGGCAGATCTTTACTGTCATATAAAATGGCCTTCTTAGCGGTAATCTCTTTTTGTTCATCTACTTTAAGGGTAACGTGGCCAACAAAATATCCATACTTCCCTGCAGCCCCAAGGAGCGTTTCCCCCACTAGCTTTCCTTTTTCAAGGAAGTGATGGGTATGTGATTCTAATATGACATCAATTTCAGGAAAATCTACAGCAATTCTTTCGTCTTCCTGAAGACCCAGATGGGAGAGTAAAATGATGATGTCAGATTCTGCTTTTACTTTTTCAATCCATTTTTTCAGCTCTTCAATCGGCTCTGTCACCTTCCAGCCCAGTAAACCATAAAGATGGGCAAACGGTGCCGTTAAACCGATGACACCCACCCTTGTGCCCTTTTTCGAATGATAAATCTTATATGCCTTTACCCAGCTAGGATAGCATCCATCTTGCTGATAAAGATTAGCTAACAGAACGTCAAACTGAGCCTTTCCATATAGTTCATTTAAGTCTTCATAGGGAAGGTTAACCCCTTCATTGTTTCCAATCGTAACCGCTGTATACTGGCTCTCATTTAAGAGTTCAATATTCCCTTTTCCTCTAGTAGCTTCTGTGAAAGGATGCCAGCGATCAATAAAGTCTCCTATATCAAATAGAAAGACATCCTCTTCGTTTTGATGATGCCTCTCATGTTCTTTTGCTAGGAACTGCTTAATTCGGGGCCAATTTTCAAAGTGACTGTGGACATCGTTTGTATGATAAATATGTATGGTTTCCATCCTAGACCTGCCCAAAAATTCCTTGATAAATTAACCTGATTCCAACAATGACAAGAATGGTTCGTAAAATTACCACAATTGTTTTACTCTTAAGCTTTGTGTTTAAAAAGACACCCACCTTAGCTCCAATCCAAGCCCCAGGAACCAATGCTAGAGCATAAAGCCAGTCCACATTTCCTAAAGTAATATGTGTAATTGAGCTCAGCAAGGATGTTGGTAAAATCATAAACATTGACGTGGCGGTTGCCACATGTGGTGGAAAGAAAAAAACCAAAATCATGGTCGGAACCATTAAGGACCCGCCGCCCACACCAAAGACTCCCGATAAAAAGCCCACTATAAAAGCAATCAGGACTCCCACTATTGGGTTATAGCCATATTCAAAGGTTTTACTCGCATTATCTGTAAAAGTGCGGATGATTCCCCGATCTTTCTGATAAGGAATGGGCTTTAATTTGTCCTTCAGTAATAAAATAATCGAAATAAAAATAATAAATAAACCGAAAAAGATATTGAACGTCTTCATATGTAAGCCTTCAGTTACCCATGCGCCCAGAATACTCCCTGGACCACTTCCGATTAGAAAAATCAGGCCGCTTTTATAATCAACTGTTTTGTGTTTCATATAAGCTAATGTAGATGATAGACCTGTAAAAATCATCGTAAACAGTGATGTTCCTACCGCAACCTGAGGTGTTATATGTCCAAAGGCTGATAGGGTTGATAAATAAAGCAACGAGGGAACAATAATAATTCCGCCGCCTAATCCTATCAGCGAGCCTAACGAACTCGCAATAAGTCCAATCACTACTAGAATAATCCATTCCATGTTTTCTTTCTCCTAACCTCTCGCTGTTTTGTATCCCTTTTATAATAAATCTAGCTGGCGTGGAGCAAGTCCCTGATATTCAATTTGTAAAAGGTTGACCATTTCCTTGGCATTGCCTGCCGCATCTCCGCCAGAGTTGTTGTTAAAAAGGAGATAAACATCTCTTGATTCCTGGGCTAATTTTTGAATGGAATCTGCCCATTCTTCTAGCTCTTTTTGGTTATAGCGGTAAAGATAACGGACCTCACGCCAATCCTCTCCGATTCGTTTTTGCCAGCCATGGACATTACGGCCATGAAAACGGACAACAACCTTCTCTTGAGTGGTCGCCTGTACTACCATTGGGATAGAACCTTCTCCGGATTGTGGTTCATCACAAATACTATGAATCCATTTTTCTTTTGTCATAAAATCAAGTGTTTTTTGACGATACTGGGGAGTGAACCATGACTGATGTCTAAATTCTAACGCGCAAGGAAGGTCACCCATCTCATGCTTGCACCATCTTAAGTATTCGACATTTTCGCGAGTACATGTAAACCATGGTGGAAATTGAAAAAGGGTCATCGCTAGTTTATTCGTTTCTATGTATGGTTCGAGCGAATCTTTGAAGGCTCGGAACATCGCCTGTTTATTTTCAAACGGAATTTCCCCTCGCATATGTCCGGTCATTCCCTGGTAGGCTTTGACAATAAACTGGAAGCTGGCAGGTGTTTCATTGACCCACTTCTCAGCATTTCTTTTTGGCTGAATCGCATAAAAGGCTGAATCTACCTCTACGATTGGAAAGTGGCCTGCATATGCTTTCAGTTTGTCCCTTGACGAAATTTGGCCTGGATATAAGCTATCATGGTCGCCCCAGCCGGTTACACCGATGTAGATCAAAAAACTCACCTCCAACTATTAATAATAGCATATCCATTTTTCGATTTGAGAAAAAGGGTCGAAGATATTTAGGTGAAAACAACAATTTCATGGCAAATGGGGGCAGTCGCCAGTAAAGTGAGGCTATCCGCCAGTTTCTCACCTTATCCGCCAATATACTGGTGCTATCCGACAGTAAACCACACCTATCCGACAGTAAACTGATTTTCAACGCAAAAACCCGCCTGCCATTGCGGCAAAGCGGGTAAATTTTATAAAAAATATTAACCGATCGATCCTTCCATTTCGAACTTAATGAGACGGTTCATTTCAACGGCGTATTCCATTGGTAATTCTTTCGTAAATGGCTCAATAAAGCCCATAACGATCATTTCTGTTGCTTCCTGCTGAGAAATACCACGGCTCATCAAGTAGAAGAGCTGCTCTTCAGAAACTTTAGAAACCTTAGCTTCATGCTCGAGCGAAATGTTATCGTTTAAGATTTCATTGTATGGGATTGTATCTGATGTCGACTTGTTATCCATAATTAATGTATCACATTCGATATTAGAACGTGCCCCATCTGCCTTACGACCGAAATGAACTTGGCCGCGATAGGTTACTTTACCGCCATGCTTAGAAATTGATTTAGAAACGATGGTTGACGATGTATTTGGAGCTAAATGAATCATTTTCGCCCCAGCATCCTGGTGCTGACCTTTACCAGCAATTGCAATCGAAAGCGTCATACCACGAGCGCCTTCGCCTTTTAAAATAACGGCAGGATACTTCATCGTTAATTTTGAACCGATGTTACCATCAATCCATTCCATTGTTGCATTGGCATCACAAACCGCACGCTTTGTTACAAGGTTAAAGACGTTATTAGCCCAGTTTTGGATCGTTGTATAACGGCAGTAAGCATCTTTTTTTATAACAATCTCTACAACGGCACTGTGCAGGGAGTTTGTTGTATAGACTGGTGCTGTACAACCCTCAACGTAATGCACGTGTGCGCCTTCATCAACAACGATTAATGTCCGTTCAAATTGACCCATGTTTTCAGAGTTAATACGGAAGTAAGCCTGTAATGGCGTATCTACTTTCACACCAGGTGGCACATAGATAAACGAGCCGCCTGACCATACAGCAGAGTTAAGCGCAGAAAACTTGTTATCAGTTGGCGGGATTGTTTTTCCAAAGTGTTCACGGAATATATCTTCATTTTCCCTTAAAGCAGAATCTGTATCCTTAAAGACAATTCCTAAGTCTTCAAGTTCTACCTTCATGTTGTGGTAAACAACTTCAGATTCGTACTGTGCGGATACACCAGCAAGATACTTTTGTTCAGCTTCTGGAATTCCTAGCTTATCAAAAGTTGCCTTGATTTCTTCTGGTACTTCATCCCATGACTTCTCTGATTTTTCGGATGGTTTTACATAATAAGTAATTTCATCGAAATTTAAAGAAGCCATATCCCCGCCCCATTGTGGCATAGGCATTTTGTAAAAATGCTCAAGCGACTTCAAACGGAAGTCTAACATCCATTGTGGCTCATTCTTTAATTTAGATATTTCTTTTACAATATCAGATGTTAAACCACGTTTTGATCGGAATATGGAAACGTCTTTATCGGCAAAACCATATTTATAATCACCGATTTCCGGCATTTTTTTCGCCATCGTCGTGTTCCTCCATTCTTCGAAAAGCGGAAGCGCCTTAGTTAGGCACTGGAGCTGGACATTGCCTTCTCCCACCGCGTTTTCTTAATTTTATGCTTGTTCCTCTTCTTTCAAACCTTTTTCCATCGCTTTCCACGCTAGTGTGGCACATTTGATGCGGGCTGGAAACTTACTAACACCCTGAAGTGCTTCAATATCACCTAAATCGAGATCGTCATCGTCATATTCGATCCCCTGCATCATATCAGAAAAGATCTTCGCTAACTTTAAAGCTTCTTCGATTTTTTTCCCCTTAATTGCTTGCGTCATCATCGAAGCAGATGACATAGAAATCGAGCAGCCTTCCCCTTCTTGCTTTGCGTCGATCACAATTCCATTCTCCACTTTTAGGGTTAATTGAATACGGTCACCACAAGTAGGGTTATTCATATTAATGGTATGGCTGCCATCCTCTAAAACACCGCGATTACGAGGATTTTTATAATGATCCATAATCACCTGACGGTACAGTGTATCTAAATTATTAGAAGACATCGCTGAAATACTCCTTTGTTTTAACAAGTCCTTCAACAAGTTTATCTATATCATCTTCTGTATTATACAAGTAGAAGCTTGCACGTGCAGTCGCGGAGGCTTTAAGCCATCTCATTAGCGGCTGGGCACAATGATGTCCGGCACGAACAGCAATACCTTCCGCATCAAGTACCGTTGCTACATCATGGGGATGTACATCACTTAAATTAAAGGTGATTAGTCCTGCCCGCTTCGCTGCATCAAGTGGACCGTAAATAGTCATTCCTTCTACAGCAGACATTTTTTCTAAAGCATATGCTGCAAGTTTATGTTCATGTTCGGCAATCTGGTCTAAGCCCACTTCATTTAAAAATTCGATAGCAGCCCCAAGACCAATGGCGCCTGCAATGATTGGGGTACCACCTTCAAACTTCCAAGGCAGCTCTTTCCAAGTTGATTCGTACAATTGCACAAAATCAATCATTTCGCCGCCAAATTCGATTGGCTCCATGTTTTCAAGTAGATGTTTTTTTCCATAAAGAACACCAATACCGGTCGGACCGCACATTTTATGTCCTGAAAAGGCTAGAAAATCACAATCTAAATCTTGAACATCAATTTTCATATGCGGAGCACTTTGCGCTCCGTCTACAACCATGATAGCCCCATTCTCGTGTGCAATTTGAGCAATTTCTTTGACCGGATTTATGACGCCAAGTACGTTTGATACTTGCATGACAGATACAACCTTAGTGTTTGCTGTAATCGTCGCACGTGCATCATCGAGTGAAATTGTTCCATCTGCTTGAAGTGGAATGTATTTCAACTGGGCGCCTGTCCGTCTGGCCACTTGCTGCCACGGAATGATATTACTATGGTGCTCCATATAGGTTATAACGATTTCATCGCCTGCTTTTAAATTCGCTGCCGCATAGCTTGCAGCCACCGTATTCAAAGACGTTGTCGTTCCACGGGTAAAAATTACTTCTTGAATGGACTTGGCATTGATGAACTTACGAACCTTTTCCCTTGAACCTTCGTAAGCATCTGTTGCTCTTGTTCCTAGTGTATGCACGCCACGATGGACATTGGAATTGATTTCACGATAATATTTTTCAATTGCCTCGATTACTTGGAGCGGCTTTTGAGATGTTGCAGAACTATCCAAGTATACCAATGGCTTCCCATTGACCTCTTGTTCTAAGATTGGAAATTGTGCACGAATATCCTGGATATTCATTAGCGTACTTTCCTTTCAATTACCTCAGTTAACTGTTTCTTTACTCCTTCAATTGGGAGCTGATTCACAACCGGTGCAAGGAAACCATGAATAACTAAGCGCTCTGCTTCTTCTTTACGAATTCCGCGGCTCATCAAGTAGTAAAGCTGAACAGGGTCAACACGTCCGACAGAAGCAGCGTGGCCTGCTGTTACATCATCTTCATCAATCAAAAGAATTGGGTTAGCATCACCGCGTGCTTTTTCACTTAGCATAAGTACGCGTGATTCTTGTTCCGCATTTGATTTAGATGCACCATGTTCTATTTTTCCGATACCGTTAAAAATGGAGGTAGCACTGTCCTTCATGACACCATGCTTTAAGATATAACCTTCACTATTTCTTCCAAAGTGTACAACCTTTGTGGTAAAGTTTTGCGTTTGCTCGCCACGCCCAACAACGACTGTTTTCGTATCACCGTAGGAGCCATCACCGATCAAATTAGTTGTGTTATCTGAAATTGTATTTCCTTCATTCATTAAACCTAATGCCCATTCAATTCGTGCATCTCTTCCGACAACACCACGACGATTTACATAGGTTGTGATTCCTTTTGCAAGCGTATCAACTGCGCCAAATTGAACTTTCGCGTTTGTATTTACAATGACTTCCGTCAAGATATTTGCAACAGTAGTTGATACTTCCATCGTTGAAATGTAGTTTTCAACATAGGTTACTTTGCTATTGTCCTCAGCGACGACTATGACATGATTAAACAAGTTCGCCTGATCATTATCATGTACATAAATGGCATGTATTGGTTCAGAGACTTCTACATTTTTTGGAATGTATAAGAAAACTCCGCCATTGACTAGTGCAGCATTTAGAGCGGTTAAGCGATGCTCATCGGCATTGATGGCTTGTGTCATATAATACTTTTTCAATAAGTCACCATGTTCTTTAGCTGCTGTAAAAATATCTGTGAAAATAACACCTTGGCTCTTTAGCTCTTCCGATAAAGATAAAAAGGCCGGAGTTTGATTTCGTTGAATATATAAATTATTATTTTCAGCATCCACATCAATCAGTGCTTTTACTTCTTCTGGCAATTCAGCAAGTGAAGTATAAGGAGCACTTTTTACAGTATGTTGTGAGAATTGGGTGAAGTTCCACTTATCAATCTTTGTTTTGTCTGGTCTTGGCATTGGCAGTTGATCGAACTCAGCTAATGCTTTTAGACGTAGTTCTTCAAACCAAGCAGGCTCGCTCGTTTCTTTTGAAAAGGAGCGAACATTGTCCTTGTCAAATGGTAATTTGGTTTCAGTTGTCATTGTAATCCTCCTAACCCTCTCTTACGCTTCTTGCCCAACTGTTTCATCTTCAATTCCTAGCTCTTGTTTGATCCAGTCATATCCTTCAGCTTCTAAGCGTTGTGCCAGTTCTGCTCCACCGGATTTTACAACACGGCCTTGCATCATCACATGCACATGGTCTGGAGTGATATAGTTTAAAAGTCGTTGATAATGTGTAATAACTAAGCAGCCAAAATCTTCACCGCGCATTTGATTGATCCCTTTTGAAACTACCTTCAAAGCATCGATATCTAGTCCGGAGTCAATTTCATCTAAAATTGCAATTTTCGGTTCTAACATCATTAATTGCAGGATTTCGTTACGTTTTTTCTCACCGCCGGAGAAGCCTTCGTTTAAATAGCGTTGTGCCATATCAAGGTCCATTTCAAGGTATTCCATTTGCTTATCCATTTTGCGGATGAATTTCATTAATGAAATTTCATTTCCTTCACCAAGACGGCTATTAAGTGCTGAACGTAAAAAATCCGCATTGGTAACGCCGTTAATTTCACTAGGGTATTGCATTGCAAGGAATAGACCAGCTCGTGCACGCTCATCTACTTCCATATCCAGGACATTTTGTCCATCTAAAGTGATTGTTCCGCTTGTCACTTCATATTTTGGATGACCCATAATTGCAGAAGATAAAGTGGATTTACCCGTACCGTTTGGACCCATGATTGCGTGGATTTCTCCACCCTTTATTTCAAGGTTCACACCTTTTAAAATTTCTTTCCCATCAATTGCTACATGTAAATCTTTGATCGTTAAAGTTGATCCAGCCATATCTATACCTCCGAAAAGAAAGTGTTGTTTCTTGTAGATTGAGTTATTCTATAACTCTATTCTCATTTTATTCTCATTCCAATCTTATAACAAATGAAATGTATTAGCAACTCTTAAACAGTAAAAACAGTCCATCTATTTTCATTAAGCTTGTACCAAATGAGAATGAAAAGGGGATTTGGAGTGGTTTTGAATAATAATTCAGTATATTATTATTAATGGAAATGACACTCGATTAAAATCATACCTCATTTTTTTAGCATTTCCAAGTGAATTCAGGTCTAATGTTCTCTCTATTTTTACCCATCGTCATTGTTTAAATGTATGCCATCTTTAGACACAACTACAGAGAAAAAGCCAGTGTTTCCACACTGACTTTCTTCCTATTTATTACCTTATTTAGAAACTGGTACAACGGCACCTTTGTATTTATCAAGAATGAAGTCTTGAATTTCTTTTGAGTGAAGCACTTCTACAAGCGTTTTGATTTCTTTTCGGTCTTTGTCCTCTGAACGAACGACAATTAGGTTTGCCGGAACAACGTCATCGCCTTCAAATGCGATTCCATACTTTCCGATGTCAATACCGCCTTCTAATGCGTAGTTCGTATTAATGACGACCGCATCACCTTCACCGCTATCGAAAGAAGAAGCTAATAATTTTGCTTCAATTAAAGTTGAGAAATCAAGGTTCTTTGGATTTTCGACAATATCCTCTACTCTTGCATTCGCGCCAACGCCTTCTTTAAGCTTAATTAAACCTTCTTTTTCAAATATAGGTAAGATACGTCCATGGTCACTTAGTGAATCACTCATAATGATTTTTGCACCTTTTGGAAGGTCTTTTAAGCTTTTATATTTTTTAGAATAAATTCCGATTGGTTCCTTATGAATTCCACCAACACTTACAAAATCAAAATCCTTATTCTCTTTCATTTGAAGATCTAAATACCCTGGAGTTTGAAAATAGTTTGCGTCGAGTTCTTTATCCCTTAACGCTACGTTTGGCAGGATATAATCTTGAAAAACTTGCACTTCTAGGTCAATACCTTTTTTCTTTAATAAGGGTTTTGCCGCTTCTAGCACTTCCGCATGCGGCACAGCAGATGCACCAACGACTAATTTCTTGTTACCATCTTTTCCTTCTTTTTCCCCCGCATCGTTTTTAGCACCAGCGCACGCTGTTAGGGCAAATGCTAATAGCGCAACTAAAATAAAACTAAATACTCTTTTCATAATTTAACTCCTCCTGTTATCGTTTATCTGTTTTCTTTGTAAAATAATCTCCAGCAAATTGGATGATAAATACTAAAATTAAAATCGCAATCGTTGCAACTAATGTGACAATCGGTCGATTACGCTGAAAACCTTCAAGGTAGGCAAAATGGCCAAGTCCCCCAGCTCCAATGACTCCGGCCATCGCTGTAAAGCCGACGAGCGAAATTGCTGTAACTGTAATCCCTGAAATTAATGCCGGCAAGGATTCCGGTATTAAAACTTTAAAAATGATATGACCCTGTGTTGCCCCCATCGATTGTGATGCCTCAATAACACCTTTATCAATTTCCCTAAGGGCAATTTCTACCATTCGTGCGTAAAAAGGAGCTGCTCCAATAATTAGGGCCGGCATCGCTGCATTTGCACCGAGCATGGTCCCAAGCAATAATTTTGTAAAAGGAATTAATAAAACAATTAAGATAATAAAGGGGATCGATCTGAAAATATTAACAAAGCCGGCAATAACGACATTAACAGTCCGATTAGCCCATATATTTCCTTTATCTGTTAAAAATAATAGCAGACCGAGGAATAATCCTAATATAAAAGTCGTAAACACTGAAATGGAAGTCATATAAATGGTTTCACGTGTTGCTTCTATTAAATTTTCCCACTTTACCATTTCCATAAAATCAGCCATTACTGATCACCTCCACGCCGACTTGCTGTGAGTGAATATAATCGATGGCTTTCTGTATTTCGCTTAACTGTCCATCCAAGTGAATAAATAATGTTCCGTATGATCCGTTTTGCGTGTGCGATATTTTCCCTTGAAGAATATTTACGACAACATCGAAATCTCGGATGACGTTTGTGATTAATGGTTGTTCTGCTGCTGCCCCGATGAATGAGAGCTGAACCACTTGTCCATGCGGATAAAGTTCGAGTAGATGTTTGATTGTTTCTATCGTTTCATCCGGTTCCGTTACCTGCTGGACAAATCGCTTTGTAATCGGCTGCTGCGGGTTTTTAAACACATTCAACACCGGACCAAGCTCAACGACTCTTCCGTTTTCCATTACTGCCACCTGGTGGCATATTTTACGAATGACATGCATTTCATGGGTAATCAAAACAATCGTTAAACCAAGCCGTTTATTAATATCCACTAACAAATCCAATATAGAATCTGTTGTTTGCGGGTCAAGTGCGGATGTTGCTTCATCACAAAGCAGCACTTTTGGATTGTTAGCGAGTGCCCTGGCAATCCCTACCCGTTGCTTTTGTCCACCGCTTAACTGGGATGGATAAGCATTTTCTCTTCCCTCTAGGCCAACTAATTTAATAAGCTCTTCCACTCTTTTTTTTCTTTGTGGACCATTTACACCTGCAATTTCGAGTGGAAAAGCGATATTTTCACTAACCGTCCTCGACCACAGTAAATTAAAATGCTGAAATATCATGCTGATTTCCTGACGTGCTTTTCGAAGCTCACTGCCTTTAATCTTCGAAATAACGCGGCCAGCTACTGTTACAGTTCCGTCGGTTGGCAGCTCTAATCCATTTAACATTCGGATTAAGGTACTTTTACCAGCACCACTGTATCCAATCACTCCGAATATTTCTCCCTCTTGTATTTCCAGGTTGACATCATCGACGGCTCTTAGCTGACCTTGTTTAGAAGGGAATATCTTCTGGACATTTTTTATTGATATCATTGAATCACCTGCTTCTTATCCAATTTACTTAACATTCTGAAAGATTTGTATTGTAATATACCGCTTATATAATATAGGGTTTGACTTTTTCAACAAAAAGATTCTGTTTTAACAAAATAAAAGCCTTTCTGCGCAGGCAGAAAGGCATCATTAAAAATAATCCTTTCTCCCATCTCCCAAAGCAATCGCTTTGTGTGAATTGGCACCATTTCAATAATAAATATTGACGGTTGCCGGGCTTCATCGGGCACATCCCTCCACCTCTCTTGATAAGAGCATCAAGTAACCTATATTCAATTAAAACGTTAATTTGTTTAAGTAATTATATTACGAAAGTTATCGTATCATGGATAAAAAGGGGTGTCAATGAAAATAACTTCATATTCGGAAAAATAAGTTTTGGTAACTTTTATGCATTTACCTTTAATGAGATTACACCAGTAGCAGCCAAAATAGCTGATTCGAGATCTTCGATTAAATCCTCAACATTCTCGATACCGATTGAAAGGCGAATCAAATCCTCTGTTACACCTGCAGCTTTCAGGCCATCAGCATCTAATTGCTGATGGGTGGTGCTTGCTGGGTGAATAATTAAACTTTTTGCATCGCCAACGTTTGCCACATGCGCCCATAGAGTAATCGAATCGATTAATTTGGCTCCTGCTTCTTTACCGCCTTTAATCCCGAAGACAACCATGGAACCTGCACCTTTTGGCAAGTACTTTTTGGCTAATTCATAATCTGGGTGGGACGGGTGTCCTGGATAAGATACCCATTCCACAGCAGGATGATTAGTTAAATATTCCACCACTTCTTTAGTATTAGCCACATGCTCCTTCATTCGAACATGCAGTGTTTCAAGTCCAAGGATAAACTGGAAGGAATTTTGCGGACTTAATGCCGGTCCTAAGTCACGCAGCAATTGGACACGTGCTTTGATAATATAGGCGATCTCACCTAGGGCTTCTGCATAAACCAGGTCATGGTAGCTGGCATCTGGCGTTGTAAAACCAGGGAATCGCGGCGAATTCCAATCGAACTTCCCACCATCGACAATAACTCCACCTGTAGTTGTTCCATTTCCTAAGAGCCATTTGGTGGCAGAATGAATCACAATATCGGCACCATATTCAATTGGCCGGCACAGATATGGAGTGGCAAAGGTGTTATCAATAATTAATGGAACACCTGCTGCATGAGCAATATCGGCGACTTTTTCAATATCAAGTACACGAAGGCTTGGGTTACCAATCGTTTCAGCGAAAACAGCCTTTGTTTTGTCGGTAATAGCAGCACGGAAGTTTTCCGGATTTTCAGGGTCAACAAATTTCACTTTAATCCCGTATTTTGGAAGCGTCACTGCAAAAAGATTATATGTTCCTCCATAGAGATTTGATGCCGATACGATTTCATCGCCAGCTTCAGCAATATTTAAAATGGCGAGGGTAATCGCTGCCATACCGCTAGCAACTGCTAGGGCACCAACGCCGCCTTCCAATAATGCTACTCTTTCTTCAAAAACGGTAGTAGTAGGGTTGTGAATGCGTGTGTATATGTACCCAGGTTCCGCTAAGCTAAATAGGTTTGCCGCATGCTCTGTATTCTTAAATTGATAGGCGTTGTTTTGATAAATCGGAACGGCTCGAGCCCCCGTTACCGGATCCGGAGACAATCCACCATGAACACTCAATGTTTCAAAACGATACTTCTTTTGATTTTCACCCATACTACTTCCTCCTTTTTTGCAATGCAACAAACAAAACCCCCGCTTCATAGAAGAGGGGGACTCTCTCCTCATCTCTCAGAGCATCTCCGCTCTGCTGGATTTAGCACCGTGTGATTGTGTTATAAACCGGTTGCTGGGCTTCAAAGGGCCAGTCCCTCCGCCACTCTCGATAAGAATGTTTATTGAATTGTCTTTATTATTTGATTATTCACCTAAAACTTTACAGTAAGTTTAATTCCGAGTCAATAGCTCTGATTAGAAATTTGTTATTTTTGGTAAATTTTCCTGTGCCTTTGTCAAATAGAAGACAGATTCTAGTAATAATGTGCTGCGAATTGGAGCGGAAATACGTAATTGGCCGTTATGTTCAAGGGCCCTTAACCGTTCCTTCCCTTCAAGTAGTTGTTTCATTGCCTTAAGGTCACCGCGGATTTCGGATATCGTTCGTGTCACTTCGCTATCATGAAGTATGAAAATTTCTCCATTCTTTATGATAATCTGAATGGCTTTTTGTTCACAAACCAAATTCACTCGCAAATCGATATGTTCTAGTAACGGCAGAACATGCCTTTGCTGTTTGATTGCTAATTGAAAGTTTTTCAGCATCTCTATCATAATCCACCACTCCGGTCTGCTCTCTTATATTAAATATACAGGAACGGGGCATGAAATCCTCTTTAAAGTGGTCGACAATTAACAACCTTTTGGAGGTGATTTACGGAGATTTCCTGAGAAATATGTCGGATGGAGAGAATTTTTTGAAAAGTGTTGAGAATTATTCAAACATTACTGCTGATTAAAGGGCAGCATTTTGTAAAATGAAGTTAGATTCGAAATCGAAAGGATGTGGATTATGAGTTTTAAAGACCTTAATGAATATCGAATCCCTATTGAGGCTTATGTAGTTTTTATCAACCCCCATTTTACTTGTTATAAAGCCCCACTCAATGAACTCATTATCTATCCAAATCAGCTCCCTCGCTTTATGCACAATTTAAATAAGAGACCGTCAACATTAAATGGTATGCACAAAAGGCTAGCTAATGCGTTTTGTCCGTAAGAGACCATGTTGCGGACTGTTCCCTCTCTTCTCGGGTAGGATTTTACTTAAGAGGCTTGAGTACACCTAAAAAGCAGATGCAAGCGCGCATCTGCTTAGGATAAATGCTGTTTTATTTTTTCAAGCAAAAATGGAACTGATTGAAAAGCGTAGAGGGTTTCTTTTATCTTGCCGGCTTCAACAAATAATAGGCAAGGGACACTTTCAATTGCTAAATCCCTAGCAAGGTCTGGGTAGAAATTTAAATTCATTTTTCCCATATCTAACTCTACTAGTTGCTCAATGACCTGCAGCATTTTTGAAGCTACCTGACAGGTACCGCACATGGGTGTATAAAAATAGACTAACCCGGTCGCCTTTTTTTCAAGAAAGGCAGATAAATCTGTTCGATTCCATTCGTTCATATATCTTTTAACCCATTTCTAAAAATTCAGTATGAACATCGATATTCGCCCCTATTAGAACGGTTGCCAAATGGTGCACTGGCGCAGTTGCCACCTCACGATACATCCGGTCAATATACAAATGTTCCGCTTTCGGAAATTCTCGTTTTAACTGTTTGCGAAGCTTTTCACCTGAGGAGTCGGCATCCACAAGAATATAGACATCCTTATCCTCAAGAAATTCAATTAGTTCATCTAATTTTGTGATACTGATTGTACCATTGGTACAAATAATTTCTACTGGTTCCTTAACAATTCTTTTGACCTTATTTTTATCTGATTTTCCTTCGACAATAAGAACTTTGTCAACATACGAATCATTCATCATCCATCACCTGTATTAGAAGTTGTTTATGTTAACATATTCTAAAATATTGATTACGTGTGTATTCTTCTGCCTATGTTAACTTTATCATTATTGTCATTTTAAAAATAGTGTTTTGACTCAGAATTCACGTGAAATTTACCTAGTTAACACCAACCTCCATCATCACAATCTGTATATTTTGCATTAGGGTTTTCTGTTGTCGTGACATGTTGATAGATTTTTTGCTGATCCACTTCAAAATGATGCTCTAATTCTACTTGCATGTGATCTGAAAGCTTCATTTTTCCAATCGGTGTATTATCAAGAAACAGTTCCATTTCCCCATTTTTCATTTTGCCAATCACTCGATCAGTAACATCGACTCTTTGCTGTTTTAACGTCATTCTCCCACCCTCTTCAATATATTTATTATAAGGTCCCCTAAAATAGTAGAAGAAAAAGTGGGAAATTAAGAGAAAAAGCACCTTGACAAGGTGCTTTTTCGGGATTAATTAATCTTCTTTAATCATTTCTTCATATTGTTCAGCAGTCATGAGCTTGTCTAGTTCGCTGCTGTCTGATAATTCAATGACAATCATCCATGCTTTTTCATATGGAGATTCGTTGACAAACTCAGGGCTATCACTTAAATCTTCATTTACTTCAACGACTTTACCACTAACTGGAGCGTAAAGCTCAGAAACGGTTTTTACAGATTCAACACTTCCAAATGGTTCGTCAGCAGATATCTCATCGCCAACTTCTGGAAGTTCAACGAAAACGATATCTCCTAATTCATGCTGTGCAAAATCAGTAATCCCAACACGCACTTTTTCCCCTTCAACCTTTACCCATTCATGTTCTTCTGAATACCGTAATTCTTTTGGTGTACTCATCTTAAAAAACCTCCATTTATTTTTTTAAAATCTATCATCGAAATAAATCGATTCCCATTAGTAATGAAGGAAGAGCAGGCTTACAGCCACATTTTTTCATACTCTTCTTCTTTAAAGCCCACGGTGACATTTTCACCATCAGTTAAAATCGGCCGTTTGATTAACATGCCATCGGAAGCCAGTAATTCTAGCAGTTCTTCATCAGTTGCAGACTTCATTTTATCCTTTATACCTAATTCACGATATTTCATACCGCTTGTGTTAAAGAATTTCTTTAATTCCAGTCCGCTTTTTTGATAAAATTCCTGCAATTCCTCACGACTTGGAGGATGTTCAACAATATGTACTTCTTCATAGGAAAGCTGATGGGCATCCAGCCATTTCTTCGCGTTTCGACAAGTGCCGCATTTCGGATACCAGTAAAACGTCAGAGACATCAATATCACCGCCTTTTCCTATAAAATATCAATGACTTATTAGTGTCAATTGAATATTATCATACCGTTTTTCAAAATCCTAATGCAAAAAATATGTTCTACTTACAAAAAATTCGACTAATTTTTCAAAATTCCTTCCTTTTCTAATATAAAAATTTAAGCCCCCTTCCTAATAGAAAGGGAGCCTGATTTAATTAAACAAGATAGCGTTCAGCCTTAATTATGATATCAGCAGCTTCACGTTTTTTCACAATGACATTAATTGGAGTATGACGTGTAAATTTACGAAGCGAGGACAACATCATACGCAAGGTATCGCCTTGTTCAACAGCCACTAATGTTTCTTTGGCAATCGCCTCAAGCTCATTGAAGGCTTCTTGGCAGTAAATTTGTGTATAAAGAAGTTTCTGCTTGTTCTTATCTAAACCAGTTTTTGCAATCGCCTTTTCAGTACGTAACACAACGGACTCCATTGCATACACGTTAGAAATAAGATCCGCGATATTTGCTAAAACTTCCTGCTCTTTTTCAAGTGCCTTGCCATATTTTTGCGTGGCTAAACCAGCTGCTAAAAGGGCAATCTTTTTTGCATTTCTTACAAGATATTTTTCCTGTGCAAGTGGCTCATCACCAGGTTCTTCTGGTGTTAACATCATTAATTCCTCTTGAAGGGCCACTGCCTTTTGGAATAATGGGAGCTCTCCCTTGAACGCTTTTTTCAATAAGGTGCCTGGCACTAGCAGGCGGTTAATTTCATTTGTTCCTTCAAAAATACGCTGAATACGTGCATCACGATATGCTCTTTCAATTGGATACTCCTGCATAAATCCGTATCCACCATGAATTTGTACACCTTCATCCGTTACATAGGCTAATACTTCACTTGCAAAGAATTTATTCAATGAACACTCAATCGCATATTCGGCAATTGAATTTGCCACTAATTTAATATCCTTTTCTTCTTCAGTTGAAAGTTTGCCTTGGTTTTCTTCGTACAGACCTATGGTACGATAAACAGAGCTTTCTGCCGCGTAAATCTTAGAGGCCAGGGTTCCGAATTTTTCTTTGGTTAAATTGAATTGTGAAATTGGTGTTTTAAATTGTTGACGCCCATTTGCATATTTAACAGTCAATTCAAAGGCCTTCTTGGAACCACCCACACTGCCAACTGCAAGCTTGTAACGCCCGATATTTAAGATGTTAAAGGCAATCACATGACCTTTACCAATTTCACCTAATAAATTTTCGACAGGAACGGGAACATCTTCTAAAATAAGCGTCCGAGTGGAAGAACTCTTAATTCCCATTTTCTTTTCCTCTGCACCAGTTGAAACTCCAGCGAAATCCCGATCAACAATGAATGCAGTGAATTGCTCGCCATTAATTTTTGCATATACTACAAATACATCAGCAAAACCGGCATTGGTAATCCATTGCTTTTCCCCGTTTAGAATATAATGAGTACCTGCAGCATTTAATTTAGCCGTTGCTCTGGCACCAAGGGCATCAGAACCAGAACCCGGTTCAGTTAAGGCATAAGCGGCCAGCTTTTCACCTGATGCAAGGGCAGGTAAATATCTGCGTTTTTGGTCCTCGTTCCCGAATAACACGATTGGCAGGGAACCAATTCCCACGTGTGCCCCGTGAGAAAGAGAGAAACCACCGCCTCCAGCCATTTTTTCGGTAAGTAGCGATGAGGTAATCTTATCTAGGGCTAAGCCTTCATATTCCTCCGGTACGTCAACTGCTAACAACCCAAGTTCACCGGCTTTTTTAAGGAGCTTCACCGTCCGGTCAAACTCATGGTTTTCTAAATGTTCAAGCTGTGGAACCACTTCTTTTTCAACAAAATCTTCTGCTGTTTTCGCAATCATCAAATGCTCTTCGGTAAAATCCTCCGGTGTAAATAGTTGCTCATAAGAAATATCTTCAATTAAAAAGCTTCCGCCTTTAATGATTTTTTCTGTTTGGTTTGCCATTATTTATTCCTCCTAATCTTTGATTAGTGGGGGCAGATAGCCGCCCCCTTGTAAAAGGTATATGTTGCAGTTTGCTTGGGACAGCCCAAAATGGATTAAAGTAATTCAAATACGCCCGCTGCACCCATTCCGCCGCCAATACACATGGTTACTACACCAAATTGTTCTTTCCTGCGTTTTAATTCGTGAATGAGTGAGAGCGTTAATTTTGCTCCTGTACATCCAAGCGGATGTCCTAAGGCAATGGCGCCTCCATTTACGTTAACAATTTCATCATTTAGACCTAATTCACGAATAACTTGGAGGGATTGGGAAGCAAAGGCTTCATTCAATTCAAATAAGTTAATATCCGATAACTCTAGACCTGCAAGTTTAACCGCTTTTGGAATCGCAACAACCGGTCCAACACCCATAATTTCAGGCGGGACACCGCCAACAGCAAAGGATCTGAATTTTGCCAATGGCTTAAGACCAAGTGCCTCTGCCTTTTCACGGTCCATGACAAGCAAGACGGCAGCCCCGTCACTTGTCTGTGAGGCATTACCAGCCGTTACCGAACCTGTCACGGAGAAAGCCGGGCGGAGTTTACCTAATGTCTGCAAATTTGTATCTGGGCGAACGCCTTCATCCTGTGAAAATTGAATTGTTTTTTCAACAAGCTTATTGTCATTACCGACCGTCCGAATCGTCACATCGACTGGAACAATTTCATCGAAGAATTTCCCTTCGGTAATCGCTTTTGCGGCACGCTGATGGCTTCTTACCGCAAAAGCATCTTGATCCTCGCGGGAAATTCCATATTTCATCGCCACTTGCTCGGCCGTGTGACCCATTCCCATATAATATTGAGGAGCCGTTTCTGCTAGTTTGATATTTGGACGGACGACATGCCCCATCATGGGGATCATACTCATGGATTCAGCACCGCCAGCGATAGCTGTATCGGTGTGGCCAAGCATGATTCCCTGTGCGGCATAAGCAATTGCTTGCAATCCTGAAGAACAGAAACGATTCACTGTGATGGCAGGTACAGTGTATGGAAGTCCTGCTAAAGCTCCAATATTACGAGCCATGTTGTTGCCTTGTTCCGCTTCAGGCATTGCACATCCAATGATTAAATCATCAATATTCCCTTCATAATTTCCAGCACGCCTTAATGTTTCCTTTACCACCAATGCTCCCAAATCATCAGGGCGAACATGGGCGAGCGTACCTTTCTTCGCTTTACCTACCGGGGTCCTTGCTCCGGCAACGATTACCGCTTCTCTCATGTAAGTTCCCTCACTTTCTGTTAAATTAGAAAAATACGAATCTATTTTGGGGTCTATCCTCTCGTTCTTAACGATCTAAGCGAAACCTTTTATAAGAGGGGGTCAGCCCCCTTTTTTTAAAATTAGTTTCTTAATGGTTTACCCTTCACAAGCATATGCTGCATGCGCTGCTGGGATTTTGGCTCCGAAATAAGGCTTAAGAAAGCTTCTCTTTCAAGATCCAATAAATATTGCTCATCAACTTCTGTCCCAAATGGCACTTTTCCGCCTGCAATCACATAGGCAATTTTCTTGGCAATTTTCAGATCATGCTCTGAAATATACCCAGATAAACGCATCGCTTCGGCACCAAGTAACAGGGTCGCATAGCCAGTTTCACCAACGACCGGCACCTTTCTGCGTACTTTCGGCTTATAGCCTTGTTCGTGTAAGGCTAACACTGCTTGCTTCGCATCATAAAGTAGATGATCATTATTAAAGCTGATTCCATCAGAAGAATCCAAGAAATTATTTTCACGTGCTTCTTCAGCGGAAGTGGAAACTTTTGCGGTGGCAATCGTTTCAAACACTTTATTTGCGACATTTTGCAGGTCAAATGGTACACCGTTTGGAAGGTTTTCTAAGTGCTTCATATAAAGCTCTTTGTTTCCGCCGCCGCCTGGAAGTAAGCCGACACCGACTTCAACAAGACCCATATACGTTTCGGCTGAAGCTTGAATGTGCGCAGCCGGCAGGCACACCTCAGCACCACCGCCAAGTGTCATTCCAAACGGGGCAGCGACGACTGGCTTAGGGCTGTATTTCACTTTCAGCAAGGCACTATGAAGGTGACGGACAATCATATCCAACTCATAAATATTGTCATCCTGGACTTCCATGAGCATCATCGCTAGGTTTGCTCCGACACAGAAGTTCTTTCCTTGGTTCCCGATGACTAGCCCCTTATAGTTCTTCTCAACTTCTTCCACGGCAAAGTTAATCATTTGAACAATATCAAGACCAATGGCATTGTTAGGTGAATGGAACTCTAATAGAGCTACGCCATCACCGATATCAATCAGACTTGCCCCGCTATTCTTTTTAATAACACCTTTTTGTTTCTTAATCTTTTTCAGGTCGAGTGCCTTCGGATTAAGTTCAACCAATCGATATTGGCCGTTATCATAGAAGAACAACTCGCCATTTTCTTCTAAATAGAAGGATGAATGTCCCTTTTCTAACATTTCCGTTACCCAGGCTGGAACTTCAAGACCGGCTTCCTTCATTTTTTGAACGGATTTTTCCACACCAATCGCATCCCATGTTTCGAATGGGCCTGTTTCCCAGCCAAAGCCCCATTTCATTGCGCGGTCGATGGAAACGATATTATCAGCAATCTCGCCTAATAGCTGAGCAGAGTATACAAGCGACTGTGCCATTGTATTCCATAAGAATTGTCCGGCCCGATCATTGGCATATACAAGCGCTTTCAATTTATTCGCTGTCCCTTTTTCCTGCTTGCTAAGTTCAACCGCAGGTGTCGATAACTTTTTACGTGGACCATATTCTAATGTGTTTGGATCCAATTCAAGAATCTCTTTCCCTTTTTTCAAAAAGAAGCCTTGACCTGATTTGCTTCCAAGCCATCCTTTTTCAACCATTGCTTTCAAAAAGGCCGGGATTTCGAAAACTTCCTTTTCTTTGCCTTCGACTTTTTCATAGACGTTATTAGCCACATGATAGAATGTGTCCAATCCAACCACGTCTAGGGTTCGAAAGGTTGCACTCTTTGCACGGCCAATGAGTGGCCCAGTGATGGAGTCTACTTCGCCGACACTTAAGCCCGCCTTCAGCATTTCCTGAATAGTTACGAGCAGACCGTAAGTCCCGATCCGGTTAGCGATAAAGTTTGGTGTATCCTTGGCGACAACCACACCTTTTCCTAAGACATCCTCACCGAAAGTTTTCATGAATGAAATTACTTCTGGAGCCGTATATTGAGTAGGAATCACTTCAAGTAATTTCAAATAGCGCGGCGGGTTAAAGAAGTGAGTGCCAAGGAAATGCTTTTGGAACTCTTCGGAACGGCCTTCAATCATTGCTTCTACAGAAATTCCAGATGTATTGGAACTGATAATGCTGCCTGGTTTTCGGTATTGCTCGACCTTTTCAAATACCTGTTTCTTGACATTGAGGTTTTCAACAACCACCTCAATGACCCAGTCCACATCTTTCAATTTGACTAAATCATCTTCCAGGTTACCTGCTTCAATCAGTGCCAAATTCTTTTTCACCGCTAATGGCGCAGGTTTTTGCTTCAATAATTTTTGAATAGATGTTGCACTGATGCGGTTACGTACTTGTTTATCCGCTAAAGTCAGTCCTTTTGCTTCTTCTTCTTTCGTTACTTCACGTGGCACAATATCCAATAATAGTGTAGGAATACCGATATTCGCTAGGTGGGCAGCAATTCCTGCCCCCATGACTCCGGACCCTAGGACAGCTGCTTTTTTAATCAATTGGTTCAACCTTGTCTCCCCCTTCAAACTTTGAATGAATACTCATTCATTTTTTTGTCAAAAAAAATTCACATGTGAATGAGTCTTATTATTACTTACTATAGAATATTTTGAAAATTTGTGCAATCCATAAACGTGGAATTTTATAATTTTTTTTAAAAAATATATAAAAGGGCACCCTAATATCCGAGGTGATAACGATGGCGAAAATGAAGAAGGATCCTTCTAAAGCAGGCGTTAGTGCTGCAAGTGTGAAGGGCAATGGCGGGCCAGGCGGCGAAGAGGCTCAAGTTGACAAAAAAAACAGCCAAAACAATCAATTTAGACGAGGATGAAGAAAAACAGGCTGAGCACTTCAGCCTGTTTCTCTTTTTGCATAAAAATTCCTGTTTGAGAGACCATATAGTCGTAAAGATTACACGAATTAGGAGGGTTATTATGCAGCAACAAAATATGAATATGCCCAACATGAACATGCAAAATCAACAAACAAGGATGCCAGAACCTCCCGGAGTTGTATCAACAAAAGATGCCCTTTATTTAACAGATATGATGTCATGGAATTTGCTCTCTGCTAAAAAAGCACACTTTTTTGCCGGTCAGTGTCAGGACCCTGAATTAAAAGCGGAAGCAGAAAAAGTGGGACAAATGCACCAGCGTCATTACCAACAACTGCTAGGTCACCTAGGACAGCACGCCAACCAACAGCAGCCACTCAATAATATGCAATAAAGAAAAGACGCAAAAGGGAGGAAAGTTGAAATGAATCAAAATCAAAATCAAAACCAAAACCAACAACAAAAGATAAAAAACCCTGAGACCCAGGTACCAAAAACGCCGCAAATGAACGAACGCGATTTCATCAATGATTTACTAACAACGGAAAAGTATATGACAAGTGCTTACAGTATGGCCCTGCATGAAGCAAGCCACGAAGGATTGTATCAGGACATTATGCAGGTTTTTACAGAAACTCAGCAATGCCAGCGCAACCTTTATGACCTCATGTTTAAAAAGGGCTGGTATTCAGTTGAAGCCGCTGATCAGCAAAAGCTGCAGCAGTCCTACCAGCAATTTCAAGGGTATACGAACCAATTACCATCTGGCGGTACCCTTCAATAATAGCAAAAACCGGAGGCAGCGCTGCTTCCGGTTTTTGTATGTAGCTTATTTTTGAGATGAGGAACGGTGCTGTTCATTCATGACTTTTATTTCATTAATAATCTGCATCATTTCTTCCTTCGCATCCGGGTAGAGCCCATTCCAGTGCTTAGCCAGAGCAGGCATTGACTTGGCGATATGCGAATACAAAGCCCATACCTTCACCTTTTCCCTCGTCTCATCAGTGGCTTCCCCCACCAAAAGTTCACTATATTTTTCAAGCAAAGCTTCGAACTGCTTCACAAATACTTTCTCCATCATGACACCTTCTGTCCTTTGTAATTTGGGTACATGGGCAAGTTTTGCAGCGTTTACCAGCCGGCAATTGGTATGTAAAACAACAGGTCTTTCTCAATCTTATCTTAGCATCCCATTCTTCCAAATAGATCTTTTCAGCAAAGTATTTTTGCAGTGGATTTAAGTTGTATCGGCCAAATAACGACCCTTCGGCTTCTAATATTAAGTAGCGAAAATCCTCTGCAACTTGCTCATAATCTTTTAGTTCGGTTTCATAGAGCCAAAATAAGTAGACAGCGATATTTTCCCACAGGATTAACTTCGAAATACCGATTGTTTTTTCCAGTTGTGAGATCAGTGGAAAAATGTTCATTGCAAACAGATCTTTCAAAACCCTGGCTCGCCATTCAGAACGGTCGTTTCCATCCCAGTCCTGAACTGTAACATCGTTAAATGAAATTGCCGGAAGCCAATCTCTCCCTTGAACAGCCGACTCCATTTTTATATTATCCAACGATACATTTAGCTTTTTATTCAAAGCAGTCATCGCATAAAGCGACATCACTACTAAAAAGGCATAGCGTTTGATGAAAATGGAAGCAGCTGCTTTTTCAGACGGCGCCTCAAGGGCATCGGTTAAATTTTTCAAAAAGGCCTTAAGGTTCGATTCATCTAAGAGATCAGCAACATTGAATGAATGCTCTAAGCTGGCCTTGAATCTGTATTTTTCCAATTGATTTTCCATGAATAATTTAACCATTCATCGCTACCGCCTTTTCGAGGATACATCTTCCCTTTCCATAAGGAATGCAGAGCGGTGTCCCAAATAGTGGGTCTATTGTTACCTCACAATCCATGCCAAAAACATTTTTGACGAGGCTGCAATTAATGACATGTTCCGGTTTTCCTTGGTCATATACCTTCTGATCCTTGATAGCCACGACATTATGGGCGTAACGGCAGGCCAGATTGAGATCGTGAAGCACCATGACAACGGTCCGCTTTTTCTTTTCATTTAGTTCAAACAGCAAATCGAGGATTTCGATTTGGTGGGTCATATCCAGGTAGGTAGTCGGTTCATCTAATAGAATGATATCAGTATCCTGAGCCAGTGTCATCGCGATCCAGGCACGCTGTCTCTGACCTCCAGAGAGCGAATCAACCGTTCTTTCTTTTAGGTCCACTAATCGAGTTGCCTTGAGGGCGTCATTGACCTTTTTCTCATCTTCCTCTGACCATTGTTTTAACCATGTTTGGTGTGGATAGCGGCCTTGTTTGACGAGTTGCAGGACGGTTAACCCTTCAGGTGCTGCAGGCGATTGTGGTAAAATTGCCATCTTTTTCGCAATGTCCTTCGTGGACAGCTTGGCAATCGCTTTCCCTTCAAGCAAAACAGCCCCAGACTTTGGCTTCAAGAGACGAGCGATTGAACGAAGCAGAGTTGATTTTCCGCAGCCATTTCCGCCAATAAACACGGTAATTTCCCCCTTTGGAATCTTCAAATCTAATTCATCAATAATGAGAGTCTCCCCATAGGTTAGTGATAAATTCTTCGTTTCAATCGCATTCATCATCTGACAGCTCCTTGTCGACTTTTTGGTTTGCTTATTGTCTAGCTCCAGCACCCAGCGACAAGTGTTCTTCGCTAAACGGGCGCTTCCGCTTTTCTAGGCATTTCGTGTTTTAAAAAGTAAGTAAATAAAATACGGTGCCCCGATGCCAGCGGTAAACACTCCGGCTGGGACCTCTAACGGTGAAAACATCGTTCTGCCAATTAAATCAGCGATCATGACAAGAATCCCGCCAATCAAGGCGCTCGCTGGAAGCAATGCTCCAAACGATGAACCCACTAACCTTCTCGCCATATGCGGTGCCATTAAGCCGACAAAACCGATGCCCCCGGCAAAAGCAACGGAGCCTCCTATCAAGGCGGTGCTGATCATTAATAAGAGAAAACGTTGTTTTTGCACCTTGCCTCCTAATCCAGTTGCAACCTCATCACCGAGTTCTTGGAGATTAATCGTCCGTGCCACTGCCAAAGCAATAATCACGAAGACAACCGTCCACGGGACAATAATCGCAACATTACTCCAATTGGAACCATACACGGTTCCGGTAATCCATATATTGGCTTGGCTCGCCTGATAAATCGGGCCCATCACCATGGTTAAAGTGGTGATCGCTTGCATTAGCGTTGAGATCCCAATTCCAATCAACACAAGCCTGATCGGTGAAACACCATTTTTCCAAGCAAGGAAATACACTAAAAATCCTATCACTGTTGCACCTATAAAAGCAGCTAATGGCAGCCATGCGATACTTACCGTTAATGAATGATTTTTATCACTAAAAATCGCTAAAAAACTTACAACGGCAGCCGCTGCGCCACCTGTAATCCCTAAAACATCTGGGGACGCTAGCGGATTTCGGATCATTCCTTGTAAAATACCGCCTGCCATCGCTAGTGAAATACCAACCATTAAGGCGACAATAATTCTTGGGAGGCGAAAAGATGTAATAATAAGCGTTTCCATCTCAGGTCCGCCGCCGAATAACACTTTTAGCACTGTAAGCGGATTAATCTTCATTTCACCGCTTCCAGTGCTAATCACAAAAACAAAGCAGGCAACGACGAGAAGGATGGTAAAAGTTAATGATGCTTTTCGATCAACTAAAAAGGACAATCTGCCATTAAAAAGGCGGAAATTTTTATATTTTCTCATCGTCCATTGAACCCCCTTCTTGCGATGTAAATAAAGAATGGAGTTCCAATGATGGCTGTCATGACACCAACAGGCACCTCAGACGGCATGAAAATGTATCTTGCGGCGATATCTGCCGCGATTAATAGGATCGCACCTAAAACAGCAGAAAATGGTATGACCCAACGATGATCAATTCCTACAATCGATCTTGTAATGTGTGGGACCACAATTCCCACAAAACCAATTGGACCTGCGACAGCTACAGAACCGCCCGCTAGTAAAATAACAATTATGCCTATGGCGATTTTGATAAGTCCTGTGTTTAAACCAAGCCCCTTGGCAACATCTTCCCCCATGGACAGGATATTCATTTTACCAGCAATTAACACAGCACCAATCCAGCCGATCCCAATATAAGGTAAAACTGAGACGAGCGTCTCTAATTTTCGACCCTGAACAGAGCCTGCCAGCCAAAACAAAACCTGATCAAGCATGACCTCATCCAACACTAGCAATCCTTGGGTAAAGGAGGAAAACATCGCTGACATCGCTGCCCCCGCTAATGTGAGCTTCATTGGAGTTAAACCTTCACGGCCAAATGATCCAATGGTGTAAACACTTATCGCTGCAACGGCAGCTCCTAGAAAAGCAAGAATGCTAAACGCTTGTAAACTATTTACAGAAAACACAGTCATAGCTACGACAACTGCAAACCCTCCACCTGCATTGATGCCAAATATACCTGGGGATGCGAGCGGATTCTTTGTTAAGGTTTGCATGAGGACACCGGCAATGGCCAGGCTAGCTCCGACAGCTGAAGCGATTAACGCTCTTGGCAGCCTGACGGTTTGAATAATGATATGTTCATTGGATCCGTTATTATTTGTAAATGCATCAAATGCTGTATGCCAACTGGTATCTGTATAACCATAAATGACACTGGCACACATGAATAACACCATCACCAAGATGGCAATTAGTAAACCAATCCATTTTAATGGAGTACTTTTTAAAAGCATATCATGGTAACCTTTCTAACTTCTTAATAGTTTATTAATTTAAGTCTAGCTCCAATTGATAATTGTTGTCAATGACTTTGATAATCATTTTCAATTAAACCGTTGACATAACGGTAGTACTCATTTTATGATTAAGTTGTCATTGAAAATGATTATCATTAACAATTAGCTAAGGAGGATACATAAACAATGAAGGCAATCAAGACGATACTTACTCTTTTTTCAGTTATGACCATTTTCTTATTAGCTGCTTGCGGCGGCGGTAATGAAGCAAAAACTGGTGATAAGACGAAAACTACTGCAGAAAAATCTTATACGGTTAAGCATGCGATGGGATCTACCACCATTAAAGGTACCCCTAAAAAAGTCGTTATTCTTACAAATGAAGGAACAGAAGCACTGCTTGCACTGGGTGTAAAACCAGTTGGTGCAGTTCAATCCTGGCTTGGAGATCCATGGTATGAACATATTAAAAAGGATATGGACGGCGTTGAGGTTGTTGGAGTTGAAAGTGAAGTCAATGTAGAGAAAATTGCCTCATTGAAACCAGATTTAATTATCGGTAACAAGCTGCGTCAAGAAAAGATTTACGACCAGCTTAGTGCAATTGCCCCGACTGTTTTTTCAGAAACGCTTAGAGGAGATTGGAAGGAAAACTTCAAATTGTATGCAAAAGCATTAAATCTTGAGGCAAAAGGAAACGAAGTGTTAAACGCATACGATACACATGTGGAAGATCTAAAAGCCAAGCTCGGCGATAAAGTGAATCAAGAGGTTTCTGTTGTGCGCTTCATGGCAGGAAAATCTCGTATTTATTACACCGATTCTTTTTCTGGAGTACTTTTCAATCAATTAGGCTTTAAACGTGCTGCCCAGCAGGAAGCACTTTTCACTCCAGATAACAAGCTTGGGTTACTCGCTGTCGAGGTAGGCAAAGAAGTCATTCCTAAAATGGATGGAGACCTGCTTTTCTACTTTACCTATGCGCCACCAGGTGATCAAGCAGCCATAGATACTGCAAAAGAATGGACAAACGATCCACTTTGGAAAAACTTAAATGCGGTTAAGAGTGGCCATGTGTATGAAGTAAGTGACGCAACATGGAATACTTCCGGCGGCGTGCTGTCAGCAAATATTATGCTCGATGACCTTGAGAAAATCTTACTAAAGAAATAAACAATTTTTTTTAAAAAACCTCCCATTATATATTAGAAAAGAGCAAGGCTTGCCATGGCCTCGCTCTTTTTGTTTACTTTGAAAATTTTTTCTGCTAATTTGAGCGCGGATTTTGCCAACCTGACCTAGATACCCATAATTATGTGGTATAGCTCTCCTATCCTGGCGGGATTCCGCCAACTTCCTGATTTATTCCGCCAATCTCATCTGGGATTCCGCCGATTCCCTGATTTATTCCGTCAAGCCAGAATAGACACCCCATAAAATGAGGTATAGTTCTCTTATCCTGGCGGGATTCCGCTAACTTTTCTGGTTATTCCGCCAAACTTATCCGGATTTCCGCGAATTCCTCAATTTTATCCGCCAAACTAAACGGTAATTCCGCCAAATCCCCGGTTATTCCGCCAAACACCAATTTCAAGCACAAAAAAAGAGCGAACCCTGTCGCTCCTTTTTTCTATATTAAGCTGTTGTCGAAAACATGTACTTTTTATAATGGTAGCGAATCGAAAAAATTAAGCCGAGCCCGAACATGTTCCCCATTAAGGCGCTGCCGCCATAACTGATAAACGGTAGTGGAATCCCTGTAATCGGTAGAACGCCAATCGTCATCCCAATATTTTGGAAGACGTGGAAGGTGATCATACTGATGACCCCTACGCAAATATACGTATAAAAATTATTCTTTGTTTCCATTCCGACCTTGGTAATATGATAAACCAATAAGAAAAACAGACTAATCAACACACTTGCCCCAATAAAGCCATATTCTTCGCCAACGACACTAAAAATAAAATCCGTTTGGCTTTCCGGCAGATAAACTTCTCGATTTCCCAGTCCTTTACCGCCCGTTTGGCCTGAACCGATCGCAAGTAATGATTTTGTCAACTGGTAGGCGTCCGATCCTTGGTAACTATAAGGATCTAGCCAAGAGTAAATCCGACGAAGCTGATACTGGCCCACCCCAAGGTACTTTTCCAAGACTTCTGGGTGCATTAATACAAAATAAAAAATCGTCCCAATTAGCGCTATACCTACTGCAAACAATGGTGTGAGCAGCTTCCACGAAATCCCCGAAATAAAGACCATTCCTAATAAAATCGCTAAGAATACAAGCGATGTCCCTAAATCCTGCTTGATGATCAGTGCTAACGGGACCATGGTTACAATGCCAAGCTTAACTAACAGCCAAAAATCCGTTTGCATCGTTTTTATTTGGGTCTTGAGGTGATGATCTTCAATCACGCGCGCAAGCGCCAATATAATGAAGATTTTAACAAACTCAGATGGCTGGATGGTACCAATGCCAGGAACCTTAAACCAGTTTTTCGCCCCATTGATAACTGGTGCGATACTTTCCGGGGCAACAATTAAAAATCCAAGCATAAGTATTCCAAACCCATATGCGTACCAGGTAAGCTTTCGGAGTTGATCTGAATCGAGGGTCATAACCCCAGTGATAATCCCTCCCCCAACCGTGTACCAAACAATTTGCTTGATTAAAAAGTTCTCCTTGTATTGTCCGCTCGCCTGCGCACTATAAATTGCTAAACAGCTCGCTAAAAATAGTAATATCAATATAAAAACAAGATTGTAATCAAGTTTTGAAGTTTTGTCGTTATTTGAAGTCATATCAGTTCCACCTTACTATGAAATGCCGCATTCCTTCATTATATTTTTATTATCAGCAAATCACAACTTCTAAACTGTGAATGGTTTAATTTACATAAATTAGAAAGCGGAAGCGCCCATAGTTTTTTCTTCTTATTTGTTAAAGTAGATCCGCTGTAATTCCATAGCCATCCATTCCAGATTACTTGGAACCTGTGGAATGCCGTATCCAATAAAAAGCGGGGTGGTCACAAAGCGCGAAACAACCTTTGCATAGATTTTATTTTCAATATGATGGAAAAACAAGTTATAGCTCGTTGCTTTGAATGGAAAATGGTTCAAAATATAATGAACAGCCGTTTGCAGGTAATCCGAAAACTTTTCCTGATAACACGAATCCTCCATTTCAATATTGAATTCATAAAATCCAACACGGGGCTTTGTCGACAGGGTAAACCGGGCTTCCGCTGTTTCATCAATTACAATCCCTTCAAACATTTCATGGGTTACCTTCTCTTTATAATCAATATCATCCAATCCAATGATTTGCATATGAGGATGCGAGAGCGTACCTCCTGACAAAGGTCCATGGTTTTTGAAGAAGATCACAGATTGATAGCCGCCAGTTTCCTCCATAGCTAACCAATGCATGATTCCAAATCTCATCAATTTATGTAGATGCTCTTTTGGGTATGTCGATAATTCACCATGACAATCATCCGTTTCAATTAACACCGTTTGATAGGTATTTTCTAGAACAGGATATTTATTTTTTAAAAGAATAATCGGTTCGTCCACAGCGATGAGGTTCGTTAGTTGATCTCTTTCGCAAAATGGACAGGCCTGGTCTTTGTTTCGAATATTTTCGGGCTTCATAACACCGATCGACGTATTAAAATGAAGATGTGAATTTTCCAAATGCGTTTCTCCTCTCGAACGAGTATATTTCTATTTTATGGGAGGATGCCATCTAATTGCACTTATTTTGTTTAGACATTAGATATTTTCATTTCCCAATTGGTAAAGGAATCCTAAAATAGAATAGGATTTCATTAAATAGGTAATTTTAGCATATCTTTTAAATGTACAGGCTTAACATTTCTTTAGAATGTGAGGGTAACTATGTTAACAAAATTAGAAGCACTAATTCTGGGGATTATTCAAGGTTTAACCGAATTCTTGCCGATCAGCAGTACTGGCCATCTTTATTTAGGAAGAAATTTATTCGGCTTACAGGAAGCCGGACTCTTGCTCGATACGATGCTTCATGTCGGTACATTGCTGGCTGTTTTTGTTTTTTATAAGGAAGAATTTATAAAAATTATCAAAAACCCGTTTAGTAAGTTAACCTTTTTGTTGATCGTTGGAACCATCCCAGCGGTAATCTTTGGACTTGCGTTTAAAGATTATATCGATGAAATTTCGAAAACTGGGGTTACGATTGGCTGGGAGTTTTTAATTACGGGGATCTTCTTGTGGATTGCTGATTCAGCGAAAAATGGCTACAAGAAAATGGATGAGATTAGCTATAAAGATGCCCTCATTATCGGTACCTTTCAGGCCGTTGCGATTATGCCTGCGATTTCACGATCAGGAATGACGATCGTTGCGGCGCTTTGGCGAAAATTAGATCGTGAAACAGCCGCTTATTTTTCCTTCTTATTGTCCACACCAGCCATTGCTGGCGCGATTGTCCTGCAAACGAAGGATTTACTCAGCGGTCAAGGTGAAGAAATCTCCTTGTCGGCATTGCTCGTTGGAATTGTTGCTTCTGCCGTCTTCGGTTATGTTGCCGTTAAGTGGATGATTGGCTATTTGAAAAATCATTCCTTAAAACCATTTGCAATTTATGTTTGGGCATTAGGAGTACTTGTGTTAGTTTTCCAATTTACAGGTAAATTTTAGCGAGTTGTGGTTCAGAAAAATAGTTTCGCAAACAAAGGCCCTAGTTGCGCAACAAAAATGGGTTTTCCGCAAATAGAAATGAGAACTCATGCGATATTTATAAAAAAGCAACAAAAAAGCAACAAAAAAGCGACTCGACAGCACTCGAGTCGCTCTTTTTTATAATGAAACAGGCAATTTTGCCATTTCTTTAGCTGCTTTTGCTGCTTGCTCCTTCGCTTTTGCCATAATTTCAGGAATCATCTTTGGATTATGATCCATTCCCTCGGCAAATACCGTTTCCATTAATTCAAAGCCAAGGAATTCAAGGGCTTTACTTAAATAACGGTCTCCCATTTCAAAATCAACCATTCGGCCGATGGAATAAATGCCTCCGCGTGTTTGAATGTGAATGGCCTTTCTTCCGGTAAGAAGTCCCTCTGCACCGTGTTCAGAGTAAGTAAATGTTTTCCCTGCAATAAATAAGCAATCCATGAAGGATTTTAAAATTGCGGGTGCACCAAGGTTCCATACCGGTGTAACAAACACATAGTAATCCGCATCAATAAAACGGTCTGCCAGCGCATGCATTTTTTCTAGTTTCGTCCGCTCTCCTTCGGTAAGCTGATCTTTTGTATAGCCCATAAATGATAGTTTTGCACGTGCATAAAGTAAATCCATATCAATCTCAGGGATATCCATACTATATAAGTGCATATGCTCAATTTCCACATTAGGCTGTTCCTTTTTGAACTCTTCTAGAAACACTTCCCCAATTTGCATTCCTTTTGAAAGTTTACTATCATTTTTTGGATTTGCTATTATATATAGAAGCTTAGACATTTAGATCCGTCCCCTTTTTCGCAAATTTAATATTCTCTCTTTATAATACAATATTTCTCTATGCTCACGATTGAACAATAAGTGAAGTTCGTGAAAATCTTGTGAAAACTGAATTGTTAATTGAACAATCCATGACATTCCCAAACAAAACTTAACGAAACTCAACAAAACTTAACAAAAATCACTTTTATTATGCTATTCTTTTTATAAAATAAAAACTGGAAAAAGGAGGGTAGCTTATGGATGAGAAGGCTTATACACCCGATGAAGTTGCCCAAATCTTTCAAATCTCAAAACATACGGTTTATGAGTTAATTAAAAGAGGAGAGCTGCAGGCATTTAAGATTGGAAACAAAATGAGAATTGAACAAGCTGAGCTGGAGAGATTTAAAGAGAACACAAAGGCTCCCGCCAAAAAAAGTCTATCTGAACCAACAGAGACTCCGAGTAATCCGGCCCAATCCATTCGATTATCCGGCAGTCACGACTTTCTTGTCGAACATTTTGCAAAACAAGCAGCTACAGCATTAAACTTGCAAATCCAGCCTTCGTACATAGGCAGTCTTGAAGGGTTAATGATGCTATACCGGGGACAATGTGATATTGCTGCTATTCATCTATTGGATCCAAACTCACAAGAATATAATCTGCCATTCATTCATCAACTTTTTGTATACGAATCAATTTTGGTGCTTAGATTAGCGGCAAGACAACAAGGCTTTATTGTCGCAAAAGGCAATCCGAAGAATATTCATGATTTTCCTGACCTGACGAGAAACGATGTTCAATTTGTTAATCGCCAGAAAGGCGCAGGAACACGATTTTTACTTGACTCAAAGCTTTCCAGCTATGGAATCAATCCTAGTAAAATTAGCGGGTATAGCAAGGAGGAGTGGAACCATTTATCTGCTGCCTCGTACATTAGCAGGGGCATGGCTGATGTCACCTTCGGAATTCAGTCGGCTGCAAGCCATTTAGGATTGGACTTCATCCCAGTAGCGAAAGAACATTTTGACCTTGTTTTCCGCTTTACCTCTGAAAATAAACAAAGTTTAACAGACCTAATTCAGTATTTACAATCTGCTAGTTTCAAAGACAGTTTAACGGATTTAGAAGGATATGACATATCAGAATTAGGAAAAATTACCTATCAAACTAGTCAAACGGAGGAAACAAAAACATGATAAAAAATCGTTATCTTGGATTCTTATTGGCGCTGATGCTATTAATTTTAGCCGCGTGCGGAAATTCTGAAACAAATGATTCAGCAGAAAAAGTAAAAAAGACTGAACCTAAAGCAGCACCAACTGTAATGATCCTTGCTACAACAACAAGCACACAGGACAGCGGCTTACTAGATGTCCTGATCCCAATGTTTGAAAAAGAAAACAATGTAAAAGTACAAACCATTGCAGTTGGCACAGGGCAGGCATTAGAAATGGGAACAAAAGGGGAAGCAGATGTCCTTCTTGTTCATGCTCCAGCAGCTGAAAAAGCAGTTGTTGATGCCGGTGATGCCATAAACTACAAACGCGTGATGTACAATGATTTTATCCTCGTAGGACCAAAGGACAATCCAGCAGGTGTCAGCGGTGATGACATTAACGCAGCTTTCAAAAAATTGTCTGATTCGAAAGCTACTTTCGTTTCACGAGGTGACGATTCTGGCACACATAAAAAAGAACTTGGTATCTGGGCCGCGGCAAGCATTAAACCCGCTGGGGAATGGTACGTTTCAACTGGACAAGGCATGGGGCAAACTTTACAAGTGGCAGCAGAGAAAAAAGGCTACGTCTTAACTGACCGCGCTACATGGCTGGCACAAGAGAAAAATTTAGATACCCTTCAAATCGTCGTTCAAGGCGGCAAAGATTTAATGAACATTTACCACGTGATGCAAGTAAATCCTGAAAAACATGACAAAATTAATAGCAAAGATGCTGAAAAATTTGTAGAATTTATGGTAGATGCGAAAACACAAGATGTGATTGAAGAATTCGGTAAGAAAGAATACGGTCAATCATTATTTATGAAGTATACAGAATAGTAGATGAAGGCCCTTTTTTAAGGGCCCTTCTGTTTATAAAGCTATAGAAAATCCTGGAGGCACTTTAAATGGAACTACTCATTGATGGACTACAAAAAGCGATAGAGATGCTCCTTTCTGGTGATCAGGAAGTATTTGCGATTACCTGGCTCACTCTTAAAGTTTGTATAATTTCCATTCTGATTAGTACCTTGATAGGATTGCCGCTTGGCATTTTTCTTGGATTAACTAGATTCAAAGGCCGCAGATTTCTATTATTATTCATCAATATTGGTTTAGGGCTGCCTCCTGTTGTTGCCGGACTTTGGATTACGATGCTTTTATGGCGCTCGGGGCCGCTCGGAGACCTCACCCTGCTTTATTCACCAACAGCGATTGTGATGGCACAAATATTAGTGAGTTTGCCGATTGTTACCAGTCTAACCTGCACAGCATTTCAGCAAATTAGTGAAAAAATGCTTCTGCAAATTAAAGCTCTTGGAGCAACAAAACTGCAGACATTATGGATTCTCATTAAACAATTAAAAATTGCCATATTGGCGGCAATAATGGCTGGCTTTGGCCGGGTCATCGCTGAGGTTGGTGCTGCGATGATGGTCGGCGGAAATATCCAAGGAGACACGCGCATTTTAACGACGACAATTGTAATGGAAGTTTCAAAGGGGAACTTTGATATTGCCTTAGCGCTATCGTTCATATTATTATCGGTTGCCCTGTTGATTACGGCAGTGTTAACATTTTTACAGCAAAGGAAGCGAATATCATGAACCCCTTAATTGAGCTGAAGAACATTACCTATAAAGCCCATAATAGAACCATTCTTGATATTCCTGAATTTCAGATTCAGACTGGGGAATTTCTCGGCATTATGGGACCAAATGGTGCGGGGAAAAGTACGCTGCTAAAGGTGCTGGCGTTTCTAGATCAACAAAATAGTGGTGAAATCTTTTATCGAGGACAGGCCATTCCTAAGGGGAATGCACCGCTTGAACTGCGAAGGAAATTCTCCATTGCTCTCCAGCAGTCCTTACTGTTAGATGGAACTGTTTTTCATAACATTGCGATAGGACTAACCTTAAGAAAAGTCTCCAAATCGATTATCAAGGAAAAAGTGGGGCACTGGATGGAGTTATTTGGAATCAGTCATTTGGCGAAAAAAAATGCTCTTTATTTATCCGGCGGCGAGGCACAACGGGTCAACTTAGCGCGGGCGATGATTGTTGAACCAGAGATTCTGTTTTTAGATGAACCTTTTTCCGCTTTAGATTTTCCAACAAAAATAAGGTTAATGGAGGATTTCAAGCAAATTATTGAAGATGCCAAGACAACGGCTGTCTTTGTCAGCCATGATCTAATGGAGGTCAATTATCTCACGAAACAGCTTGCAATCATTGTAAATGGTGAAGTGAAACAAGTAGGACTAACCCCACGCGTCCTAGAACATCCGAATACCTCCACTGCATCGTTCCTAAATGAGTGGAAAAAGTTTTACCCCGTTGCACGTTAATTGACAGTTCCGGTTTGAAGCTGTTTTTTCTTCACTTGGATTAAAAAACAGAAGGCCGCTGCGTATTGCAGAGGCCTTCTGTGCAAATATTTAGGGTTAGTCTTCCTGCGGAAACCACAAAGTAACGCTTGTTCCCTTATTTAACTTGCTTTTTACTTTTATGACACCCCTATGCGCATCCATTAAGGCTTTTACAATCGAGAGGCCAATTCCAACTCCTCCGGTTTTGCGGTCTCGTGATTTGTCCCCGCGATAGAAGCGTTCGAATATATGGGGAATATCTTCCTCAGCCATCCCTGATCCCTCATCTTGAATCTTGAAGCCGACATAGCCCGACATATCCGTTTGGACAGAAATAGTGACATTATTTCCTTCCGGCGTATACTTTAGGGCATTATTGAGGATGTTTGACAGGATTTGCATCAAGCGATCCCTGTCCGCTTCAAACATTTCGTCCTGAACAGGTTCTTCAATATGGAGATGGACACCCTTCTCTGTAAACAACGGCAGAAACATCTCAAATAACGCTGCCAGCACACTTCCTGCATCCAATTCCATTTTTTCAAGTCGAATCTGCGGATTTTCAGCGGCAAGAAGCTTTTCTAGTTCATTGACTAGCCTTACTAATCGCATTAGCTCTTCATGGGTTGTCTGCAAACGCTGTGGAGTCGGCTCCCAAATACCATCCTGAAATGCTTCAATTTGACTTCTCAATGTGGCCAGCGGTGTGCGAAGCTCATGAGCTAAATCTCCCGTAAAGTGCTTTCTTAAGTTTTCTTCCTTTGCCAACGACACTGCAAGATTATTAAACGAAATTGCAATGTCCTTTACCTCGGCAGGCAAGCCCGAAAATGGAATGCGAATGTCAAGATTATGGCTCTGCAGCTCATTTGCCGCAAACGATAGCTTCTGTAATCCTGAAGTGAGTTTTTTTGAAAAAAGCATACTAAAGATAATCGCCAGCACGATCGTCAAACAAACGGCTGCATAAATGTACAATTGAATCGTTTGGATAAATGTATACTCATCATCAATTAAACCTTTCGGATAGATGGCAACGAGTTTCCCAATGATATTATCATCTACCCTTAATGAATAGGTCTTGGAATGCCATTCTTCACCATTTGGAGCAGGTTCAGCTAACCCGAAATTATTCAACATGCCACGGATGTTCGAGGAATCCATTTGCAATTGCCCCAGCCGATCATATAATTGGAAGTAAAGCTGCTCGGTCATCGCATGTTCGTGCAAGAGCCCAAACACGGGGTCACTGGTAAAATGGCCATTTTTTTTATAATCCTTTTCAATTTCCGTGATAATCCGATCAATCTTTTTCTCCCGATTGTGATCTAAATAGCTGCTGAAGCTTTCTTCAAATCCATACTGGATAAAAAAGCTCACAATGATGATGGCGATCATTGAGATGAGTATTAAATAAAAGAGAATTTTAGACCGGAGCGTTTGCAGCATCTAATACGCCTCCAAATTTGTAACCCATCCCGAATACCGTTACGATAAAATCTGGCTGCCGTGAATCCATCTCAATTTTTTTTCGAAGATTTTTGATATGGGTATCCACACTGCGTTCATAGCCTTCATAATACATGCCTTCATCCTGAATCTTTTCAAGCAAATCCATCCGGCTGTAAACCCGGCCCGGATTCACCGCCATATTGGTTAACAGCTTATATTCAATCGGTGTTAGGGTAATATAGTCTCCGTTAACGGTTACTTCCTTTTTTATTAAGTCAATGACAAGTCTTTTCCCATTGAATTCAAGTCGTTCTACTTTCTCCGACTTTTTCACACGCCTTAAAATAGCTTGCACGCGAACAACGACTTCCCGCGGGCTAAACGGCTTGGTTAAATAATCATCCGCCCCCATCACGATTCCGTTGATGCGGTCATCTTCAGCCGATTTGGCGGTCAGCATCAGGATTGGCACGTCCGATTCTTTTCGGACCAGCCGGCAAACTTCTTCACCAGATATATCGGGCAGCATTAAGTCTAATATGATTAAATCAGGGTTTAGTGTTTTTACTTTTTTCAAGGCATCAATTCCATTATCTGCACTATGAATTTCATAGCCTTCTCTTACTAAATAGGCGTCAAGAACTTCTATGATTCTACGTTCATCGTCTACTAATAATATCTTCATTTTTACCACTCCCCACATAATAACTATATCATTTCAAGTCTGTGATGTTTGTAACTTCACAAATTCACCACAAGTTCTTCATAACATCTTCAATCTTTCTCGGTAAGATGTGAGTGTAGTTAGGAATGAGGAAATAACTAAAAGGACTCCCAAGTTTTTGTTATCACCTCATTGATGCAGTAGTTGGTTCAAAACCATCTTACTCATCTCAAATTTAACCTCTCTTTTTTATATAGTTCGGACGTCCCAATCGGTGGGACGTCCATTTTTTTAATAAATTTGCTACAAAATAAGGCGCTCGTACAGCAAACTCTATAGTATGCTTAGGGAGTGAGGTGCTTGGACATATGAATAAAATATCAGTTAAAATAGGCGTCCTATTTTTTATTGCAATCTTTATACTAGAAGGCATTTCGATGTTTTTTTTGCATAATAATATCATTCATTCCCGGGTGCATGAAGAGTTAACTTCTCTCCAGACACGAGGGAATAATCACCGTAAGATCCTCGAGGCTTCATTTCATGATGAAACCATTCGGCACATTGCCATAATGGAGGCACAGACCGATACACAGGTGATTCTGACAAAACCAGATGGAACGATTTATATGTCGTCCAATAAGGTTGCTGATGAAATGAAAAAAATCATGAATATTAGGCCAAAAAGTGTGCCACACGAGGGAGTAATTTTAGAAGACGACTGGAAAAACGAAGCTTATATCGCTTCCATTAGCCCAGTAATTGTTGATAATAAAATCAACGGTTATGTTTATATGTTTCAAAATACAAAAAAAATCAAAAATTTAATTACCGGGCTTAACCAGCATTTCCTGATTGCTGGCCTGCTTTCCCTCTTGTTTATGATTATTATCATTATCTTTTTGACCAGGTTTGTCACTCACCCGCTTATTCAAATGAGTGAAGCAACAAAACGGATCAGTAAGGGTGATTTCTCCGTCTCCCTGCCAAACGTTGGTAAAGACGAAATCGGAGAGCTCGGGGAATCCATTAAGGTGTTAGCTAGTGATTTAGAAATTCTAAAAAATGAACGGAATGAGTTCCTTGCAAGCATCTCGCACGAACTCCGTACTCCACTGACTTATATTAAGGGCTATGCAGACATTGCCCGCCGACAAGGAACGAACAATGAGGACAGAGATAAATATTTAGGAATTATTTTTGAAGAGACTGGCAAGCTATCGAAACTAGTGAAGGAATTATTTAATCTCGCAAAAATGGATGAAAATACTTTTTCAATAGAAAAAGAAGAGGTTCATCTATTACCTTATTTTCAAACAATCATTGAAAAAGTTTCACCGGCTTGCTTGGAGTACCAGATCGAAATCGTTCTCGAATGCCCGGATCATCTTTATGCAAAAATTGACCCGATGCGCTTTGAACAAGTGATCCTCAATCTGCTTGATAATGCACGGAAATATTCGGAGCAGCAAACAAAAATAGACGTCGTCGTTAAAAGAATCGACGGAGCGATTCACATGATTGTTCAAGATGAAGGGAAGGGTATCCCCGAAGAAGATTTACCTCGAATATTCGAGCGATTTTATCGTGTCGATAAATCACGAACGCGTGCTCTCGGCGGTACCGGACTCGGACTTTCAATCGTCAAACAATTAGTGGAAGCCCACGGCGGAACCATTAAAGTTTCAAGCAGCCACAATCTAGGAACAAGCTTTGAAATCATCTTGGAGTAAAAAAATCCTTATCGCCATCGATAAGGATTTTTTTTCTTATTCTGCTTTTTTCTTTACTTCATCTGTCAATTCCTCAATGCTTTTTCTTACATTCGACTTGCCAGAGTAGTTTTCAATCAATTCTTTTACATCAATGCCGCTTGATGCTTTTAATGATTCTTGAAGACTAGCCATTAAATTGGTGGCATAGCTGGTGATTTTATTGGCACCGCCATTCGCTCCAGAGCCGCCCGTGTCGACAACCGTAATTTTATCAATATTGGATAAGGGGCTAGCCACTTGTTTCGCATATTCCGGCAGCATTTTGATAATCATGTCTAGGATTGCCGCTTGGCCGAATTGCTCGAATGCTTCGGCAATTTTCTCCTTCGCTTCGGCTTCTGCTAAACCTTTTAAGCGAATAATTTCTGCTTCCGTCGAACCCTGTGCCTTTTGCGCTTCCGCTTTGGCGAGACCATCCAATCGAATCCGCTCTGCTTCCGCTTTAGCCATGGCTTCGATTCGATATTTATTTGCTTCTGCTTCTGCCATTTCCTTGGCCTTATTTGCTGCAGCCGATTGTTCCACAGAATAACGGTCGGCGTCCGCTTTTTTCTTCACTTCCGAATCGTATTGACGTTCGCGGCGTTGAATTTCTTTTTCTTCCAATTCAATTTGTTTCTGTCTTTCAATAATCTTGATTTGCATTTCTTGTTCCATTACTTCTTGTTTCGAACGTGCACTTTCAAGGTCGTAGGCTTGGTCAGCACGTGCTTTGGCGACATCTTGTTCACGGCGGTACTCGGCAATTTTCAAAAGATTGATTTTCTCAGCCTCAGCAATTTCTGTTGCCCGCTCTAACTCATTCCGCTTTGCTTCCTTAGAGGCCTCTGCTTTTTTAATCCGGGTTTCTTTATCCGCTTCAGCTGTGGCAATATCGGCATCTCGTTTTACTTGAGCAATTCGCGGTTTACCAAGGGATTCAAGATAACCATTTTTATCGCGAACATCCTTAATCGTAAATGATACAATCACTAAACCCATTTTAGCCAGATCCTGTGAGGCAACTCTTTGAACCTCTTGTGAAAATTTATCGCGATTTTTATAGATTTCTTCTACGGTCATTGAGCCAAGGATCGAGCGTAGATGGCCTTCAAGAACTTCCCTGGCCTCACTTTCGCGATCTTCCCTTGGCTTTCCAAGATACTGCTCGGCAGCAGTCGCAATTTCACTAATCGAGCCGCCGATTTTAATAATCGCTACCCCATCGGCCATGACCGGAACACCTTGCTCAGTATAGACCTCTGGAGTCGTTACTTCCAGTTTACTAGATAGCAAGCTTAATGGTTTTGCCTGTTGGAAGACTGGTAAAATAAACGTACCGCCGCCGCGGATAATTTTGATTTTGTTTCCGGATTCGTCCACATGGACACTTCCGTTGCCAAGGAAGCTTCCTGTCACAATTAAGGCCTCATCCGGCCCTGCAGTTCTGTATTTGGTAATAAAAACGCCTATTAAAGCAAGAAAAATAAGTGCAACAATCCCAATGATAACCCAGATAATGTTAAATTCCATATCCTAAAACCTCCCTATAAAAAACTCTCTAATTGATGATGAACCGTTACTTGCAGGACGCCATTTTCTACTTGGACCACAAGGACATTCGTACCGCTTGGGATCGTGTCCCCATCAAAGCTTGATGCTGGCTTGGCAATTCTGCCGCTTGTACTGTCAATCATCACTTCCCCATACCCATCAACAGGGATGGTGGTAATAACCGTACCAATCCGGCCACGTAAATCTGATTCTTTATAGACTAGTGACTCCTCCGCACCAGACAGCGGGACAAGAACAAAGACATTTAATAACGTCACCACAATCAAGGCTGCAGCAGACGAGATGCCTAAAATGAGTAAATAATGTAATGAAGAAAGTCGCTCAAATAAATAACCGCTTGCCGATAGGATGGTTACGAAAGCGAAAATCAAGACTGGGTTAAGAAAATCGAGTCCATCACCAAACCCATGAAAATGAAAGACATCGGCAAACAAGACATAAATTAAGGTTAATACCCCGGAAATGATTAACCCATATAAATAAATCGTTTCTAAAGGAATGCTAAATGGTTCCATGCGCATCAATCCTTCTTATTCATTTGTCTCTATTTAACATGGCTGTTGATTTCCGCTCCAATCAACTTGGCTATAAAAATAACAATGAGCTTTACATAGCCATTTATTAAAAAAACTTTAGTTTCTTTCTCAATCAAGTAGGTAACCACCACTCCTCATCCATAAGCATCATCCTTTCTATGTATCTACCTTAAATACGATTAAATTATGGAAAAGTTTCACTTTTTTATTAAAATTTACCTGATTTATTCAATAATTCGATAATGCTTGTCGAAATCCTGCCGTGCGATTAAGGAGATATTACGAATTTTTACCCTTCAAAAGTAAAAAAGTGCCATAGCACATGGCTACAACACCTTATTGAATCATATTCAAGAACTTCCTCGTTCGTTCTTCTTTTGGATTGGTAAAAATTTCTTCTGGCTTGTTCCTCTCGACAATCACACCTTGGTCCATAAAAATGACTTCATCGGCCGCTTCGCGGGCAAAGCGCATTTCATGGGTAACAACGATCATTGTCATTCCCTCCCTAGCCAGGTCCTTCATGACCTTCAATACTTCACCAACCAGTTCAGGATCAAGTGCGGACGTCGGCTCATCAAAGAGCATTACCTCTGGTTCCATTGCTAGTGCCCGGGCAATGCCGACACGCTGCTGCTGACCACCGGAGAGCTGGGCGGGAAAGTAATCAATTTTATCACCAAGGCCCACTTTTTCAAGTAATGCTTGTGCTTTTTTCCTTGCAGCCTCTTTCCCCTCTCCTTTTACAATGATTGGCCCTTCCATAACATTCTGAAGTGCTGTTTTATGAGGAAAGAGATTATAACTTTGAAAAACCATTCCGGTTAGGCGCCGAAACGAGGCAATTTGTTTTTTAGGAACAGCTTTAGAAAAATCCAAACTTTGACCTTCGATGGAAATGGCACCTTTTGTCGGAGTTTCCAACACATTCAAACAGCGGAGCATCGTTGTTTTACCGGATCCCGATGGACCGATGACAACGACCACTTTTCCTTTTTCAACGACGAGGTCAATCCCTTTCAACACCTCTAATTGACCAAATTGCTTATATAAACCTTTAATTGAAATCATTGTAAAACTCCCTCATTAAGACGTGTACCGGTCCATTCTCTTTTCCAAGTATCCTTGCAAGAACGAAAGGAAAAAGCAAATGACCCAATAAAGAAGCGCTGCCTCTACGTATACCAATAAAAATTCATAGGTGGTTGAAGCAATTTCTTGGGCCCGGCGAAACATCTCTGTTACAAGAACAACTGACGCAAGAGAAGTGTCTTTTACAAGACTAATAAATGAATTCGATAATGGCGGTATGGATACTCTTGCTGCCTGCGGAAGAATGATTCTTTTTAACGCCTGGGTATAGGTCATTCCAATCGAATAACCGGCTTCCCACTGGCCCTTAGGAATGGAGATAATCGCTGCTCGAATGATTTCTGAAGCATAGGCCCCAACACTTAGAGAAAAACCAATCACCGCGGATATAAATGGATCTAAGGTAACTCCGATATTAGGTAGTCCATAAAAAATAATGAATAACTGAACAAGTAATGGTGTTCCGCGAATCGCCGAAACATAAAATCTGGCAATCCCTTGAAAGAATTTAACCTCAGAAATTCGGGCAAGAGCCGTTAACACCGCCAGAATAATCCCAATGATAAACGAAATGATTGTTAATGGAATGGTATTCATAATAGCACCCTCCAGCAGTGGCTGGAGGGAAGTTTTTGCAATATCGATTAACCTTGCCGTTCTTTCTGGGTCAGCAAAAATACTATTTAAGTACATCTTCACCAAACCATTTCTCAGAGATTTTTTTGTAAGTGCCATCGTCGACGATATCTTTTAGCGCTTTATTCACTTCGTCAACAAGTGTGTCACTTTTCTTTCTAAACATAAAGCCGCTTGAAGAAGCATCATTTGCGGTTGCAACAACCTTGATTGGCGCATCTGGCTTTTGCTTTTTATAGTCTAAAAATGAAAGCTTATCGTTAATGGTCACATCCACACGTTTTTGAGCAAGGAGCTCAACTGCTTGCTGGAAACCATCCACTCCAACAATCTTAGCTCCATATTTCTTTGCCATATCTGCGTAGTTACTTGTCATCGATTGAGCTGCATTTAATCCTTTAATATCTTCAAATGCTTTAACCTTATCATTATCTTTATGGGCAATCAGGACACCTGCAGAAGTAATATATGGGTCTGAGAAATCATACTTTTCCTGACGGTCTGGACGAATCCCAACTTCGTTAGCTATCATATCAAAACGCTTCGCATCCAATCCTGCAAACATTGCATCCCACTGTGTTTCTTTAAATTCAGGTTTAACCCCGATACGTTTAGCCACCTCAGTCGCAAGATCCACATCAAATCCAGTTAGATTGCCACTAGTATCATGGAAAGTGAATGGAGGATATGTACCTTCTGTTCCAATCAAAAGTGTTCCTTTGTCTTTTACCGTTTTCAATAAATCATTATCTGCTTTTTCAGCAGTTTTGTTATCAGTTTTTTTATTATCTTTATCGGCATTATCCTTGCCGCACGCTGATAGCACAAACATAAAGCTTAATAAGAGTGCAAAAATAATAGTAAGTTTTTTCACTGGTGAAACCCCCTAATTCTGATTGTTTTTATCGGATTTAATCATATTACACAGATTTGCTTCTGTCAAAGGATAAGATGTGAACGAAATTAAAATTATTTTACCCTTTATTTTAAAATAAAAACCTATCAGAAATGTTTCTTATGATAGGCAGCTATTTTTATTTCCACCACTCGTCAAACATGGTGGTTGGTAGTTGGCGTTTATGTTCTGTCATAAGATAACGCTGTTCAATTTTCTCTGCGACCTCTTTTGAAACTGGTTTTCCTTCCAGATAATCATCGAGTTCATCATATGTAATCCCTAACTCTGTTTCGTCGGCCTGTCCAGGTTTTTGGTCCAGTAAGTCTGCCGTAGGTATTTTTAAATATAAACGTTCATCTGCACCTAGCTCTTTTAACATGGCTTTCCCCTGCCGCTTGCTTAAGCCGCTGAGCGGAAGGATGTCCGCCCCTCCGTCGCCATACTTCGTATAGAAACCCGTGACTGCTTCTGCAGCATGGTCTGTTCCAATCACAAGCAGTCCCTCCATGCCGCCGATTGCATATTGAGCAATCATCCTCATCCTGGCTTTTACATTTCCTTTTTGATAATCACTTAAAGGTGCCCCTTGATAACTTGTATCATATTCTTTTTGTACATCATCAACCGCTGTTTTGATATTAAAGACTGTCTCACGATCTGCACGGATAAAGGCTAATGAACGCTTAGCATCTTCCTCATCTTGCTGGACACCGTAAGGAAGACGAACAGCGATAAACAAGGCATCTAGTCCTTCGTTGCGGAGCTCCTCAACTGCCAGTTGAGCGAGGCGGCCTGCAAGAGTAGAGTCTTGACCGCCGCTAATCCCTAAAACATAGCCCTTAGCCTTTGTTTTAATTATGTAATTTTTCAAAAAATCAATCCGTTTTCGAATTTCTCCTTGCGGTTGAATGGTCGGACTAATGTTTAACTCCTTCATGATCTGTGCTTGCAAACTCATTTATTGTTCCTCCAGACTCACAATTGATATATTAAATAATGTACCACAAATATCTCGATTTCACTAAAAACTACAAGAAAGTTAGTGATTTGGGTAAATTATAATAAACAGTTCTTGGAGGGATTGGATGGAAGCAAAAACATGTAATGAATCTCGAGTCGTGAGAACGAGTCGGATTTTTCCTAATGATGTAAATAACCATAATACCTTGTTCGGCGGAAAGTTAATCAGTGATATTGATATGATTGCTTCTATTTCGGCAGTAAGGCATTCCAGAGCGGAATGTGTCACTGCTTCAATTGATTCGGTCGACTTCCTTAGTCCAATTACACCGAAGGATTCAGTTTGTATCGAAACGTTTGTCTCGTCAACTGGGTCTTCTTCCATGGAGATTTTCGTCAAAGTAATTGCGGAGAACCTGATGTCCGGGGATAGAAAAATTGCCGTGACTGCCTTTTTAACCTTTGTTGCATTGGATGACAATGGGAAACCGACAAAGGTTCCAGGAATCATCCCTGAAACCGAAGAAGAGAAAAAACTATTTGAAACAGGAAAAGAAAGAGCCGAAAAGCGGAAAGAACACAGAAAAAGCAGTAAAGAGCTGGCAAGTGTACTGACCCTACATAAACCTTGGGAATAAGAAAAGCAGAAGCCAAAAAAAGGTTCGCGAAATTCGCGAACCTTACAATTTCTGTAGATCCCTTCGACTTGGTGCATGAGGAGGCAGCTGGGCCCAGCCCCGATCGACCATTAGATCAAACCCTTTAGCGGAATACACCAAAATATCTAAAATGTACTTTTGATAATAGGCAGCCAGGTCTGATCTCATTGATAATGATAACGCATGGCCAATAAGCGTGATATCAATTGCGTTCAATGAATGGAAAAGCGTAACCACCAGCCTATCGGAAAAAGGAGAAACCGTTGAATCCGTCACTTCTACACTTGTTGACACGTTCCCGAGTAGTTCCTCTCTCATAAGGATATCATTGAAGGTAGTGATTTGCTTTTCAGATATTTTCTTACCTTCCTCAATAAAATTATGTATCTCCTTGTCTGATACCACTTGAAGTAACCCCATACATAGAAGGATTGAAAAATAATTCCGCTCTGTATTAAAAAAGATTTCCGTAATTTCAGACACGTTTAACGGTCTTTTTTTCCCGAATCCACTTATATAAGACAGTTTTTCAATGTATTCCACTTTATTTGGATAAGGAATCATCGGCGGACGGTCATAGATTCCCTTTGAAAGCATAAGGTTAGTGGATTGCTGATATAACATCGAAGTTTGCTGAACCATCGTCACAAAAAAATCCATCACATCTTCTCTTGCCGTATTTACCGTGATAAATCCCATGTTAATCATACTCATCCGGCTCATTGAATAAACGAAACTGAGGCCAAACATATCATAAAATAATGGCGGGGCAGATAAATTAATATCCTTTTCTGAAAATCCATCAGGAATTGGGATGCCTTCATCATTAAAGATGGTCGTGATTTTCTGAACATGTCCCTCAGAAATTTCATATGCCTGTTGTAGAATTTTTTTAATCTCTTCATCTTGATTGTGATGAAGAAAATATGTCAGTAAACAAACAGTCATATTCTCCTGGATATACGTAGTCCATAATCCCCCGATTTCCGCACTGGTCAACCGTATATTGTGTTCCACCTTATCTGACCTCCTAAATAGCGCCTTAAGAATAGAATTCCACTTGATAAGCACATTATTCGTTCGTTCAAGACTGAAGGTTTCCAAGTTGATTCATTTACAAGGGTATTCTCTAATCTGCAGCTGATTCACTGCGCGCCTTCCAACTCATTACTCCGTCTTCTTCATCAATCTCAATGGTGACATCGACGACACCTTTTTCTGCCATAATCTTTTCGTGTAAACGGTCTTTAATATTATCAGCCGCGGCCACCGTTAATTTTGGATCGACCTCGATTTCTAACTCCACATGCAGGTCCTCACCCTCTTTAATAACAGTTATCCCTTGAACATCTTTGACATCAGGGTCCTCCATAACAAGAGTGCCGATTTTATTCTCCATCTCTTCATCTGCTTGACCAAGGACTCCTGCCGCATTATCCAAAAAGACTCTTCCAACAACAAAGAGCATCATCCCACCAATAAGCATCGAGGCCAATCCCTCTATTTGATGGAAGGCAGTGAAGTGAGAAATGACAACAGCAATAATCGCCAACAAACCACCCAAGGTTGCAACGAGGTCTTCCATGAAAACGAGCTTTGTCGCAGGTTTAGCTCTTCCTAAATTGGCAAAACTTTCAGAAAAAATTTGAAGCCCACTTGCTTCAAGCTCAATCTCATGTAATATTTCTTTCATTGCTTTAAATAACACAAACATTTCTAGCAGTGTTGCAACGGCTAAAACAATAATATTAATAGCAAATCCACCTGACTCGGTTGGATGAATTACATGGTGGTAGCCTTCTTTTATGGTTTCAAATGCCATAATTCCGACAATTAACACCGCACCCAAAAGAACAAGATTCACTAAGCGCCCGAACCCATTTGGATATTTTTCAGTCGGTGCCTTCTTACTTAAAGCGGAGCCGATAAACACAAAAAACTGGTTCGCAGCATCACCCAGGCTGTGCATCGTTTCAGCGAACATTGCCACATTGCCTGTAAACATAAAAGCGACACCTTTTATAATTGAAATGATCGTATTAATTATTGCCGCCAGCATGGCAGATTTATTGCCACGTTTTAATAATTGCAGTAGTTCGCCCATCATATCCTCTTTTCTTTGTTAAACTTTGCTTTTCTTAATATTTTCAAATACAAGCGATTTCATTATAAATTTTGTTTATGTAAAATAAATCGGGCCCCAATTTTTCATAGGGGCCCTCCTTACTTATACGTTCTTCAGTACCAAATATAAGCGGTTGTTCCTGTGAGCTTGTTCATCTTCTGGAGCTAAATCGTATTTTTTCAGCAAATGGAACACCTCGTTTAAAAGGTCCTGTGTATGCTCTTTTTCAAAGAATTGATTAAATAATGGCTTCATATCTTCAGGTAAAAAAGCAGCAAGAGATACGTATTTACTTTTTACATCTTCATGGGTATGGTCTAGCTTGCATTCGCTCAAACTTACATCCTCCTTAATGGTTTATACCCTTAGTATAAACAAAAAAGCCCAACAAATGGGCTTTTTTTATGCCTTCTTATTCTCTGTCACTTCTAGTACATCCAAAAGGAAAACAAAGACAGGAATTCCGACAATCAATCCCCAAACACCAAAAAAGTGCTCGGAGAATATCAAGACAAGGAATGTATAGAAAACAGGAAGGTTTGTTTTTGAACTCATTAAATTTGGATTGAGAATATACGCCTCAATACCATGAATAATCATAATGGCAATGCCGACATAAAGGACTTTGATCAAACCGCCAATACTATAAGCGATAATTGCAAGCGGAATTAAAGAAATAATCACACCTGCAACAGGAATAAGACCCAAAATAAAAATTAAGATAGATAACCCGCCAAGCTGTGGGAAATCCAGGATCCATAAGGAGATGGTTGTCAAAATACAGTTCACAACAGCAATGATTAGTTGTGCTTCAATCACTTTACCAAACGTTCCAACAAACTTTCGTCCAAAAAATTCAATTTCACTGTAAATGGGTGAAACTTTACTGGTTCTAAATTTCTTTGTAAAGGCAATCAAACGCGGCTTTTCCAACAGGAAGAACAAACTCATTAACAGAGCCAATAAAATTTGCAAACCAATTTTACTAATATCAGTAAAATATTTAAATACAAAGGTAAAGCCTTGCTCTAAATAGCTTGAGATTTTTATTTCTTCCATTCGACTCATTATATAATTCAGCACAATATTATCATGCTTAGTTGTATAAAAGGCGGTTAATTGCTTGATTAATGCGGTAATTTCACCTGCAATCATTGGAAGATACATGACCAATCCATAAGAAAGCAAACCGACAATACTCGCATACGATATTACAACAATTAACTTTCGGTTAAGCGGAATTTTCCTTTCAATGAATTGGACTAACCGATCCATTAAAAAAGTAAGTATGAACGTTAGTAAGATTAGATTAATCATTGACTTCATTGCATAAATAGCAATGGCAATTAAGACAAAAATTGATATTCTCTTGAAACCGGTGCTCTGCAATAGTTTATTCATCATAGCCCATTATCGATCCCCATTATATTCACTATAAATCACATGAAAGAATTTTTAATATATGGTTAGTTTACCAAATCTGCAGATATTTGTCTTATCTCAAAATTGGATTGGAGTAGTAGTATTTTCAATTGGTTTACCTTCAAAGCCTTGTTTCTTTAAATAGTCTAGAAGTAATGGTAAATAAGCAAGAGTTTCCTTTCGCTCATGTAAAAGGATAACTAGCGGTCCATTATGGTCTTTCTTTTGGTTTATTTGGTTGATAACGCTGTTGACATAGCGTTTATCCTTATAGTACCAATCCTTACTATCAATATTCCAGTCCCACATCAAATACCCATTTTCCTTGACGGCCTTTTTATACTCGTCTGTCATGTTTGGTACGCTGCCATAGGGCGTTCGCATAATAAAAGAATTGACACCCGACACTTCCTTTAAGGTGTTACGGTTTTGGGTTAATTCACTAAGCACTGATTCTTTAGATTTATAAAATTTCTTTTGACTGTGAGATACACTATGTAGTCCAAGCGTTTCACCCGTCTTGGTCATTAATTTAACCGCTTCAGGATATCTCTTTATATTCCCATCAATCATAAAGAATGTTGCTTTAAATTGATACTTTTCAAGAAGCGCAATTATCTTATCGGAAAAAGCTGCTGGACCATCATCAAATGTTAAATAGACAATTTTCTTACCACTATTTCTTGGTTGTGTATTTTTTGGTTTAGACGGAGCTGCAATGGATTCCTTTGTCGGTGGTTGAGAAGTAGTTTTATCTTTTGTGGTGGGGTGTGCCACAGCTTTATTTGTAGTATGATTGTTTGGCACCTTACTAGTCTCTCGTTCTTGCTGATTACTCCATATCACGGCTTTGTCTTGTTGCTTTCTTATTAATTCTTTTTCCAATTTTAAATCGTTTGTGTTCCGTACAATCAACTCCGCTGACACATTTTTCTTTACAGGTAGATTAGTAACTTTATTTTTTTGATGATTTTTAGATTCATCACCTGCAGCTTTTGCTTGAAAATAATTACTAACAAATATCCCTGTAAACAAAAAAACAACGGCAATGACAGCAATTAATGTCCCCTTCGACCAACCGCCTTTAAGTTTCCCCATCGATCAATCCCTCTTTGATGTTTATTATTTTTCTTTCTCCATTATAGACGAAATTTTGACCAAAGTGTTACCAATATATGAAAATATTACAATCATAAAAATCAAAAAAAAAAAGCCATCGAGGTGGCTTTTTTGATTTTTTTCACCTTTTCTTCTGTTCCTAATCAACCGCCAAACCCCTTTGTAACTAACTGTATGACTATTGGACCTAGTATCACAATAAATATCGAAGGAAAAATGAAAAACACCATTGGAAATAGCATTTTCACTGGCGCTTTCATCGCCTGTTCACGGGCCGCCTCCCGCCGTTGTTCCCGAACCCGAACTGTCAAATTTCCTAATACCTTTGCCATCCCAATCCCTAGCTGATCTGCCTGGATTAACGATGTGATGATACTTTGGAATGAATCAGAGGGCACACGTTTACGAAGTTCATAAAAAGCATCTTTTCTCGATTTTCCTAGCTTCATATCCTCTAATGTATGCATAAATTCAGCAGACAGGGGGCCTTTTAGTTTTTTTGCTACCTCTGCAATTGCCAAATCAAGCCCCATTCCCGCCTCTAACAAAAGATTTACGGTATCAAAAAAATCAGGCATGGATTTATTAATTTCCTTAATTCTAGTTGTTTTTTTCTTTCCAAGATAAAATACAGGCAGGCGGTAACCCAATAAAGCCAATGCAATCACCATAATCCAGATAGACATTTTATCTTCAATTACAGGCAAAATAAACAGAATAACAGGAATACTCATAACTGCAGTAAGTAACATTTGAAATAACCTAAAATCAGTGGCCGATTTAAAAGGGTAACCCCCATCCCTAAGAAGCATGTCTAATTTTTTTCGTTCCGTTTTTGAAACTTTCCCATTTAACAATTGGGTTCCCTTATTCCAGTATACTAGAAATACCTTTTTTGCCCTGCTTTCCTTATGTTTTCGGGATGTATTCACTTTTTGTTTCTTAACAGGTTCTTCAAAATACGTACTTAAACGTTCATTAAAGGCAATTTTCCCTTTAAATATGGTTAACAATACTCCAGCAAGCAGGAATGTTACAAATCCAGCTATGAGTAAACTAAAAACGATATCCAGCATTCTACTACACCTCGATCCGGATAATCTTCTGAATTAACAACCAACCAATAAAAATGGAAACAACACTAACAAACAACATCATCCACCCCAACGGATGCTCAAGCATTGGCGCAAAATATTCCCTATTTATTAGTGATAAATATAATCCTAGTCCGACCGGCAGTAACGTAATGATCCAGGCTGACATTTTCCCCTGTGCGGTTAAAGTATTCAACTCTTCAAGTATTCGGACTCTGCCCCTGATTGTTTCTTCCATGGTTTCAAGCAATGCAGCCAGATTTCCACCACTTTTTCGCTGTGCTAGGATTGCCCTAACAACTACCTCAAGTTCTTTGTTTGGCACTCGTTCTACTAATTCTTCAAATACCTTTTCAAGCGGAATCCCCAACCCCGCCTGACGGACAACACGCTCAAATTCTGGCCCTAATGGATCGGGCACTTCTTTTCCAACAAGCTGCATAGCCTGCATAAAACTAAACCCTGCCCTCATTGAATTTGCCATCATTCCTAATATATCAACTAACTGATGTGATGAAAGCTGCAGCCGTTTATTTCTTTTTCGTTTCATGATAATTTTCGGAAGGAGGAATCCCATGATTAAAGCAAAAAGGCAAAGATACCATTCTAGTCCTAGTAATGCTGAAATAGTCCCAATACCAGCGGCAGCTAAAATTCTTAGTGCAAAGAACTCTTCCGATTTTAATTTACTTCCGCTCTCAACTAAGATTTTCTCTGTTTTTTCACTAAATTGAACATTTTTAAAAATCAAGGCGACTGAAAGTAAAAACTGCCTAAAAAAAACTTGTTTTTTTTCTTTCTTTTTTATGACTTCTTCCAACTGTGAAGCTGGTAAAAACTCATTTATCCTGTCAGCCATTCTCTTCTTAGTGGAATATTTCCTCAAGAAAATATATATTAAGCTACTAGTAGTGAGAAATATCAATATTAATTCGATTGCTGTTTTCATTTCTACCACTCCCCAACAAACCATGAAGCAGGTAAAGAGTATCCATTTAATTCGAGCTTCTCCGTGAATTTTGGTCGTATTCCTGTAGAAATAAATCTTCCATTAATAAGCCCATCATCTGTAACACCTGTTTCATTAAATAAATAAATATCCTGAAGAACGATAGTATCCCCTTCCATTCCCAACACTTCCGTAACATGAGTAATTTTTCTGGTTCCATCCTTCAGCCTTGTTTGTTGAACGATGATATCTATCGCACCTGCGATTTGCTCACGGATTGCTTTTACCGGGAGCTCAAAGCCTGCCATCAACACCATTGTTTCCAATCGTGAAAGAATATCACGAGGTGAATTGGCATGTCCTGTACTTAAACTACCGTCATGACCAGTGTTCATGGCTTGAAGCATATCTAAGGCTTCAGCTCCACGAACCTCACCAACGACAATTCGATCAGGACGCATTCGGAGCGAATTTCGCACTAATTCTCGAATCGATATTTGACCTTTTCCTTCGATATTCGGCGGACGAGATTCTAAAGCCACAACATGTTCCTGATTAAGGTTAAGCTCGGCTGCATCTTCAATGGTTACGATTCGTTCAGTGTTTGGAATAAATGAAGATAATACGTTTAAAGTTGAAGTTTTCCCCGAACCTGTCCCACCGCTAATAAAGATATTGAGCTTTGATTTAACACAAATATCTAGGAACTCCGCCATATCTTCAGTTAAGGTCCCAAATGCGATTAAATCTTTAATTGTAAAAGGGATATCGGAAAATTTCCGAATGGTTAAACTCGGGCCTTTTAATGCAAGTGGAGGAATGATTGCATTAACACGGGATCCATCTGGTAAACGTGCATCGACCATCGGCGAGCTTTCATCGACACGGCGACCGATTGGTGAGACAATTCGCTCAATAACACGCATAACGTGCAGATTATCTACAAAGTTAATATTACTCCTTAAAATCTTGCCATTTTTTTCATAATAAATTTGATTAAAGCTATTTACCATGACTTCACTAATTAAGGGATTCACTAATAATGGTGTAATCGGGCCATAAGCCAACAACTCATCTTTAACATAATTCAAGATTTCTTGCTTCTCTTCAAAAGTTAGTCTTCCGCCTTCTTGAGCAAAGAAAGCTTGCCCTAACTCGTCAATTTTCTGTTTTTCTTCCTCTTTATTCTGACCAGGATATTTTTTTAATTCTTCTAATAGATAATTGTGAAGTCCAGATTCAAGAGACCAGAAATCTTCTGACCTTTTTTGTACCGGTAATTCTTCGAAGTCTTTATCTATTAAATTCGTACTTCTACTTGTATTCGATCCTTCTTTAAACCTTTCAAAAAGCGACATTGAGAACCTCTCCTCACTTTCCTACTAGAAACCAGCGTTTCTCTTTCTTTATTTTCTCTGTCTCTCCACTTAATTGTTTAATTAGATTTTCCGATAATTTCCATACTGATTTCCCCAGTTGGCTCCGGGAGTTTGATTGTAAAAATGGCTGTCCTGTTTTTATGGAAGAGGACGCCACATTTCTTTGTTCTGGCAAGGTGAAATAAATATTCATCCCTAATATCTCTTCAATTTTCTTTAGTTCGAGACCCTGTCCTTTTTGAAAGCGATTAACGATAAGTTTTACTTTATGTTGTTGCTTAATTGACTCTAGTGTTTCAAGATAAAGCTTGGTTAACCTTAGACCGGATATCTCATTGATTGTTAATAATAATATTTCATCAGACAAATCAAGACAGCGCAAATGGATTTCAGATAAATAAACGGGCATATCAATAAGGACCACGTCGAATTGTTTTTTTGCTGCCATAATAGCACTCTTCATGTGTTCTTCGGTAATTCCTTCGAAGAACTCAGGTCGAGTCGGTGCAGCAAGAATCGAAACATCGCCTTCAACCGAGGTCATATATTGATTGATGGAAGCGTTCGATTGACCGTATCCTTCCTTAACCCATTCATAAACCGTTCGTTTCGGTTTCACATTATAGTACATTGCCACCTCGCCAAATTGCAGGTTCCCGTCTATAACAGCGACCTTCTTTCCCATCCTAGCGAGAGCAATTGCGAGGTTAACTGTTATAAGCGTCCTACCCACTCCCCCCTTAGGATTGGAGACGGCTATAACTCTACTTTTTTCTTTTAATAAATTTACGAACATATTATCCTTATTGGCACGATGCTGCATATATTTCATCGCATGTACAATAGCTTCACCAAGTTCTTCATGATTAAAGGATGAGCGCAGGGTATCGGATGCCCCCATTAACATTGCTTTTTTTAAATTTTCTAAGCTATCAGGGACAATTAAGATGATATAAACATGCGGGTAAAGAACGGAAATTTCCTGACAAAGATCATAAACGTTATAAAATGTATGAGCTTTAATAAATAATACAGACTGATTACTCTCAACTAAAAGTGTATGTAATTTTCCAATTTGATTGGTAGTTGACAAATGAAATTGCTTCTTTTCTAAAAGTGCTTTTACTTCTCCAGGAGGAGTATTCGTATCAGAAAAATAAATCCAGTTTATATTCATTTCGATTTAGTGCCTCCCTCTTTAATTACTTCTCTTGTATGTTTTAACCCTAATTTGCTGCTTCCTGTGTCCTCAGGATTTCTAAGCATTAAATAGAATCCGTCCTGATCCTTTGCTGCTAAACCTAACATGACTCCCTCTTCGGGCGTGACTTCCAAGGTAACGGTCTCATAATGGAGGGCTTCTTCCTTGTTGTCAGCAGATTTACCTGAAGATAGAACCTTCATATTTTCAAGGACTACCACCGCTGATTTATATTCTTTACCTGCAGCATCTTTGGTAGTTTCATAAGCTATTACATCCACTAGTGAATCTTGGGCAATATACCCGGATACACTCTCTTCAAGGTTCACTTTTAATGAGATCGCACGTTTCCCCTTGCTTATATCCTCTAGCGGATTTTTAAATTCCCTCTCAACCTTTTTCTCCTTTTCAGTCACTTTCTTTTCTTGAGATTGCTTATCAGATTTGTTATCTTTTTTATCTTCACTCACTTGATTGACTTGCCCTTCGGAAGCCGAAGAAACATTTTCTTTTGTAAAGAGTGTAATATAGGCAATTCCTGCAACTGTCAAACCCAATATAAATGAAATAATCCAAATCTTTTTCGTATTCATATTGCCCTCCTAAATCTCATGCCTGAAAATTCATTCTATCAATTTGACACTGTATAATGTCCCGATACCATCCTCACCAATTTCTCCTGGCTGAAGCCTTTTAATGAATTCTCCCATAAGTGTTTTATTGTCAAAGCCATCTATCCAATACGTTGCGAAACCTGTCACGTTGAGAGTATCCCTCCCATTTGCTCCATCCCATGTGTCAATGACAACTATATTAATAACCCTTTTGCATTGACTATCAGCAGTTTCTGCGGACTGGCAATGAGGTTTATTTGAATCACTATTAATCAATTCATTTATCGTACTACTCACAGGTCCCCACATTTCACCAGGTTCGGTCTTTACCTGGTTTCCAACAGAATAAATATTTCCGTTTCTAAGAGCATCAGCCAAATTTGAAGCCCCTGTTCCATCCAAAGCTAGGAAACCACAGTTCCCATGTGTTTTTCCTGGATTAGTGCAGGTTAACTCCTTTCCATTAGGTATTTGACTTTCTTCCACAGCAATTGGAGTAATCCCTCTAGCTGTTTTTAAATGACCTACTACTGCTTTTGCCGTAGCGCTAACGTTAGAATCAGTGATACCAATTGCTCTGGCGAAGGTAAGCGAAACATTCGTTTGTTTTGTTGCTCTTATTGAATTGCCTACTATGGTTAAATCACTTTCAGATAAGGAGTATCCATTATCTTTCGCAACACCGTTAGCATTTGCGATTGCTTGAGTTTCACCTTGAATCAACCCTTGAGCGCCAGCAAGAACGGCCGCATCCAAAGCTTTTTGCAGCTTGCTTTTTTCAAAATAAATCCTTCCACCATCTATAGCTAAAGCTGCGAAGCCCAGAAGAACAACCATTGAAATGGCAACTATTACTACTGCCGCGCCGCTTTCATCTCGCAAATTTAATATTCTTAATAGTTTATTCATCATTCCACCCTCATGGTTGTGGTGTCTGTTAAGGTTAATGTTCCTATGATTTGTCCAATTATCGGAGTAAGAAATGTTATTGGATAAGTAATGGTAATTGTTACATTTGAACCAGATTTCCTGGATTCTGAAGAAATACTTATTTTATCAGTAGTTAAACCGATACTAGTCGCATCACTAGCAGCCGTATTTTTTACAGTTGTATTATCATTTCCAATGCTTGCTGAACGTGCAGCTTCTCTGCCCGCATGATCTATGGTCAGATAGGCATGAAATATTCTCGAAAAATCAATAATTCCAAACAAGAGCAAAATTAATACTGGTAGGACCAGTGCTAGTTCAACAAGCGATTGTCCTTTTTGCGATTTCATTTGAATCCACCCCATAAAAGTGAGCATAGTGTTCCCAGTGCTATTGGCACACCATAAGGGAACGAAATACTACCTTCTTTGTCTTTTGTAATATTCATGGAACCCAGATTACTTCTATAAAAAATAACATTGAAGAAGATTGATCTTATAGAGTTCTGAAAACCCTTTTTCTTAATAATCAGCATAAGGGCAATGACTCCACCAAACAATGCTGTGTAGATGAAGGAATAGAATACAAAACTTGCTCCCATCAATGCCCCGATTGCCCCCATCAATTTCACGTCACCTGCTCCCATACCTCCTAATAAAAAGGGAATAATTAGAACTCCAAGTCCAACTAGAAGCCCAACAAAACTAAATAGGAGCCCATTCAAACCTTGTGTTATTGAATAGTATATAAGGCCAAAAAAGATGGTCGGTACAGTGACAAGGTTTAATATTTTTCTTTCTTTGAGATCAGTGATGAGTGAAATGACTAAAGCAATTCCAAGAATTAAGTAAATAATCATAATCCGAATCAACCTGCCCTATTAAAATATGAGCCCTACTATGAAGTAGGGCTGTTAGATATAAAGCTACTAAAGGGTGCTTTTTACGGTAGAAGGTTAGTGAATAATGAAGTAATTTCGGTTTTTAAAAGACCAACTGCTACTCCAACTACTACTACTACTCCAGCTAACACTAATCCATATTCCGATAGTCCTTGTCCTTCTTCTTGTACTACTAGATTCTTCATTTTTTTCAACATGTGTTATTCCTCCTAGAAATTTTTTGTCGGGAGGTTCACTTTATCGAACACCCATCATAATGAGACCCGTGATTTAATTTAACGAGTATCTTACATTCGTTCTATATAGTGAACAACCTTTAAGTAAATAATAGTCCCATTGTCCCGAAATGTAAATAGTTTTATAGGACTTTGTTCTAAATAAAAAAAACGACACCATTCTACATTTTTCATTATTGAGAACAATTCAATCTTGGAGTATATTCAATATATCGAACAAAAATATGATAGGAGGTAGAATAATGGAACAATCAATTAAAACAATTCCATATTCCATTCACTTTGCTGATTCATTTTTTAAGAGATTGAAAGGACTTATGTTTCGGAAGGAACAATTGGTTGACGAGGGTTTGTGGATTATTCCGTGTAATTCGATTCATATGTGCTTTATGCATTTTGAAATCGATGCCGTTTTTCTTAATAAAGAGGGCCAAATCGTTAAAATGGTTGAAGAGCTTAAACCATGGCGCTTTGTCAAGCCTGTTCAGAATGCCTACTCAGTAGTTGAACTTCCAGCCGGAACTGTTACTCAATTAGGTTTAAAACAAGGAGAAATTATTAGTCTGTAAATTTTCAAACAACCTCCACAATTTGGTGCCTGACACCCATTGACAATGATTCTCATTATCTATAATATAACGGTATAGAGATTACATTGGAGGGGGATACAACATGTTTAACATGCTATATGGGTTGAAGGATATTCACACGGTTATTTCAAATCAACGTAAAATCGGCGGTGCGGCTGAGGCTGATTCGATTCGGTTATCATCAGGTGAAACCTATCTAAACCCTGTGTTTACTAATGTTGATATCTCAAAAGGTCATTATGTTTCTGTTGGTTTCATTGATCAAGATGGTGCAAATGTCATTGTTCATGTCGATCAGATCGCTATTATTAAAGGCTTGCAGCACAAATTAATTTGTCAGCTCAATAATACTTATATTAAACAATATCTGTTGCACGATACATTGAAATATTTACAAAAGTTATGTGAAGTGAATGAAGGTTTTGTTACGAGTTCATTTAAAAAAGAAGCGCTGAAACTTGTGCGTGATATCAGTGTAAAAGAATTGAAAAACCATAATTTTTCGCTTCCATTCCCTATTGAAGATAAATTAGTTCAATTATTTGCTTAATAAAAACGCGGTCCGCCTTGTGCTGGACCGCGTTTTGCTATTTATAGAATGACAGCTTGGCAAGCCAATCGATAGCCATTGTTTAATTCGTTCCTTAGCTTGATATGCTCTTGTTCATTTGGCTTCGATAGTCCTGAACCTTGCAGGACCTGTACGGTACATTGTCCGCAGGTTCCTTTTTGGCATTTATATTTGATTTGCTTCCCTTGGTTTAGGGCGGCATCAAGCAACTTTCCTTTAACAGGTGTTATTTCGAATTTATTCTCGCCTTGGAGTACGATTATTTTTTCAGAGTGAAGTTCTTCCCTAATCGTATCGGATGGCTGTTTAGGTTCTTCTTTTTCAAAAAGGGTACTTGCGGGTGGGTGCAGAACAGGCGCCAATGAACCCGGAATGAGTGAGCCAACCGTAAAAACTCGTTTGTTCACACGTTAATCTCCTATTGCCTCGAGTGTGCAAATTGCCCCAGGACGCTTGATTCTTAATACTACGGTTTCATAAACACGGAAAGGGTGATTCATCCCTTCCTGGCCCATGTAGGCTGTATCAAAATCCTCTGATACGGCAAGATCCAGGTTATTTCGGCCTGTATTAAGGATCACTCCCGTTTTCCCTTTTAAAACTGGTGATTGGAACACGCCATCTGTCACAAGCTCACGAATATGTTCAATTTCTAAGACATTGGTATCTTTATGGACACGATGTATTAGCGAATAAAGCTCTGGTGCTAAGACGAGTGCAAACGGTCCATGATGGTTCATTTCGAGCAGTTTATTCCTTGCATCGACAATATCCTGAAATGCGGTTCCTGATTCATACCATTCACCAATCAAGTGCGTCAGCCGTCCTTGGACATTCATTATTCCAGGGATATCAAATTCTTTTGCTCCGTGAAAAATCATCTGGTCTTCCAGATTAGCGACGTCTCGGGCAGCATTTGCAGCTGGTGAAAAATCAATTGGAATATCGAGTACCTTGGTTTGTTCTATGTCGCGCCAATATAGGATGAAATCCTTGTAGAGTAAAGGAATCGTATGGTTTACCCGTTTACTTGTTTCGAATGTGGTATCAAAAGATCCCTGGAAGTCCATTTTCGCTTCTTGGTTTTCGATAAAGATGTCATTTGAGATGCTTTGCATGCCTCGTCCGAGCGGGCCATATAGTTCGATAAAACGACGGCCTATCAACTGTCTGCGTGCTGTTTCGATGACCGTTTTGTCTAATTGGGAGAATTCTTGGTCTGTTATCGGTGAATCCGGAAATAATTGCGATTTGTTCATGTTTCGATCCTCTCTTCTATTTATATTTATTTTTAGGTTGGTTTTATAGATGTGGATTCCGCTGAGTCTGGGATTTATTCCGCCGATTGGATCGGGGATTCCGCCAAATCAGGATGGAATTCTGCTAAACTTGTTCGAGATTCCGCCAAGTTCTCAACTTATTCCGCCAAACATCATAAATCGTTTGAGTTTGAGTCTATTTACTTATGTAAGTACTGCCTAAATTAAGCTCCCAACAGTAAACCCCTTTTTATATTTAGCTGAAGACACGACTGGGACAGCAGCTGATGTTGTACCAGACCGGTCTAGGTGGTCATGATCGTGATCATGATGGGCATGCGGGTCTATGTAGTCATTATCGAAACGTTTATTAATCTCCAGTAACATCGTCTTTACTTGCTGATAATCCCGGTAGGATACTTCCCGCAATTGGTTAAGCATCGTGCTGCGTTCCTCATCGGTAAAGCGAAATAGCGCTAAATCGAGATGTTCCACAAAATTATGTAACCCGAATTTTTCGAGGTTCAACTCTTGCAAGAGCCGATTAAATTCATTATTGGTCGGCGCAAAATCTTTCTCGTCTTTTTCCTTTTCAAATTTACTGATCAGCGGAATCAGCTCTACTAATCGGGAAAGCCGCTGCTCCTCTTCTTCAAAAATATGATGGTAGTAAAGTCGTTCATGGTCATCGGTAGCGTTCTGAATGACCGGATCCAACATATTCATAAATTTTTCAATCGCATCTTTGGTTGTCGTAAAAATTTGATAAAAAATCTTTAATTCCTCTTTCACTAAATGCACCCCCGGATTTCAACTACTTGTCATTATTGACGTTAAATGGAGTTTTCAAACAATTTAACGATAAAATTAAATACACCATATTCTTCCCTGATATACCCTTAAAGACCAAGTATTAATTTATAACACTATGAATCATAAAAAAAACGCAATTCATTCTTATCATTTTAAATGTAAGAATGAATTGCGTTTCCTCGCTATGAAATAATTATTCTATTAAAATCATTTCTGCTACGATTCTAAGGGTAAATATATTTTTGAATCCTGTTATAGCGCCAAGGAGCCTGGTTTGCAATAAACATCATCCTTGAATTGAACATGATTTCTTTTAATTGTTTTTTATATTATTTTTGTAACATTTTCTATTAAGTGCGTTTGATTAGGTATTCTTCTGACAACTTCTTTACCAATTTCAATTGAAGCGGTTGCAGCTGGTGAGGGGGCATTGCATACGTGCACAGTTCGTTTGCCTATAATAATATGGAAATCATCAACCATGGTTCCATTACTTTTTAATGCCTGTGCACGTACGCCTGAAGAAGCCGGAATTAAATCCTCTTCCTTAACCTCTGGAATCAATTCCTGAAGACTCTTGGTAAACTGGGATTTACTAAAGGATCTGATATATTCCTCAAGTCCTTCTTTCATAAATTTTCTTGCAAGCCTCCAGAATCCGCCATATGAAAGGGTTTCAGCTAAATCACGCGGACTAAAATCAGTTTTCTTATACCCTTCCCGTTTAAACCCAAGCACAGCATTAGGACCCGCATCGACTTCGCCTCCTATCATCCGTGTAAAATGAACACCGAGGAACGGGAAGTTTGGATTAGGTACAGGATAAATTAGATTTTTTACTAGATAACGTTTTTCCGGCTTTAATTTATAGTATTCTCCGCGAAAAGGGACAATTTTCATACCTGTTTTATACCCTGACGCTGTAGCAACACGATCACTATGAAGCCCTGCACAATTAATCACAATACGAGCTTTCAATGTGCTACGGTTCGTTTCAATCTGGACAGCATCAACATCTTCTTGCATTTTTTCTACCTTAGTATTAACCTGAATTTCACCGCCATGTGCTTGGATAATCTCTGCAAACTTTTCGCTAACCTGTCGATAATTCACAATGCCGGCTTGCGGAACCCTAATCGCTCCAAGTCCGCGTACATGTGGTTCTATTTCTTTTAATTCATCCGCACCAATCTTTTCAATAGTCAGTTCGTTTTGAAGTCCACGATTATATAAATTATCAAGAAGCGGCATTTCTTCATGCTTCGTGGCGACAATAACTTTCCCACAAATATCATGCTCAATCCCATGAATCTGACAAAATTCTGTCATCGACTGACTTCCTTGCCTAGCGAATCTTGCTTTAAAGCTTCCGGGTTTATAGTAAATACCTGAGTGAATGACACCGCTGTTGTGGCCTGTTTGGTGCTCAGCTACTGCTTTTTCTTTTTCCATGACAACAATTTTCGCATTCGGGTATCGCTCGTAAAGTGCCATTCCTGTAGATAAACCGACTATCCCCCCACCAACAATTGCAAAATCATACATATTCAACGCCCCCTATTTATTTAGATTTTTGCTCTTTAAACTTTCCATATAATTAATTAAATTGTTCTTGGTGCGAAAAATATGATACTCCACCGCCGCCCGTAGTTCATAAGGATCCCCGCGTAACACCGCCTCATAAATGCATCGATGCTCACGTTGTGTTTCCTGAAACTCATCAATTAATAAATTAGGCGCTATTGGTGAAATTCCAAGCGTCTCAACAATTTTAAGGACCCTTGGCCATGGACAACCTTTCCTAAGAGTTTCGTGAAATAAGGCGTTTAGTTGAATATATTCATCATTCGTTTCGTCGGTTAATTTAAGCGCTTCCATTTGAAGTAAGATGTTTTCTAATTCTTGTTTATCATCTTCAGTTAAGAAGGGTAGCGATTTTTCAACAGCTAAGCCTTCAAGTATCGAACGGGTTTGGTAAATTTCTTCAATATTATCATGTGTAATCGGCGTGACTATTGCCCCTTTATGAGGGACTAGCTCTACCAGACCTTCCATTTGCAGTTGCGTCAGTGCTTCCCGTATAGGCATTCGACTGACACCAAGCCGCTCCGCCCATTCTTCTTGAATAAGCCGGTCTCCTTTTTTCAATGTCCCATCTAATATAACTTGTCTAAGAGACTTCGTTACTGTCTTTACTATCGTAGATTTATTTGGAGTTATTTCAGTCATCAGAATATCCACCTCGTTTTATTTTGGATACAATAATAAGTTTATCACACCATTTTTAGCATATCAATGCCTGTATTGTCATAATTTTGTATCCAATCAATTTTATTTAGGATCCAATCTTATATATCGATAATGGCCCCAGAAATGAAATATATAAAATAAAAAACGGACAATGCTGAACTCCCAGCTTGTCCGTTTATCCATATATTCCTTTTATAATTTAGAGTGAAATTCTTTCCTTTGTTTTTTTTAGATTAAACGCTTTCATTTTGTTGTATAATGTTTTTCTAGTGATGCCAAGGAGCTCAGAGGTTTTTGAAATGTTCCCATCATAGACATCTAAAGCTTTGATTATGAATTCCTTTTCCACCTTCTCCAATGTGGTTAATTCTACTCTTTCAGGCAAAAACATATGTTCAATTACTCTATAAGGAAAATGTTCTATAGTAATCTTCTTCCCTTGAGAGAGCACGACTGCTCTTTCTATATAGTTTTCTAGCTCTCTTATATTACCTGGCCAATGATATGATTTTAAATATTTTAAGATAGATGGTTCAAATTCCGGACATTTTTGATTCAATCCCTTACTAATTTTATTTAATAAGTGAATAAATAACTCTGGAATGTCTTCCAACCTTTCACGTAGTGGCGGGATTTGAAATACAATGATTCCTAATCGATAAAATAAATCTCTTCGAAAATTATTTTTGTCAACTAAATTTTCAAGAGATTCATTAGATGCCGCTATTACTCTAACATTGATAGGAATGGGGGTCGATCCGCCCACACGCGTCACTTCATTCTGCTGCAATACCCTCAGTAATTTAACTTGCATATTCTCAGGCATACTGTTGATTTCGTCTAAGAATAACGTACCGCCATGAGCCAACTCAAATTTGCCTGCCATACCGCCCTTTTTTGCCCCAGTGAAAGCTCCTTCCTGGTATCCAAATAACTCGCTTTCAATAAGTTGATCAGGAATGGCACCACAGTTTACTGCTATAAATGGGCTTCCTCTTCTCTCGCTTGCATTGTGAATGGCTTGTACAAACAATTCTTTACCCGTTCCACTCTCCCCTTCGACTATGATTCGTGAGTTTGAATTCGACACTACTCTTGCCATATTAATGGCAGATTGTATTCCCTCTCCACTACCAATAATGTCTTCAAATGTAAAATAACTCCTCTGTGAAGGCCGATTGTTCTTTTTTATTTCTACATTTCTTTCTTTCACAAGAAGTTCGTTTTCTATAGCTTTAGCAAGAGAGACAACCATCCCAAGAGTATGGATATGCTTAAGTGAATAATGTCCTGAAAGTGTCAGGACTCCTATTAATTTCCCATTACCATCATGTATCGGAGCAGCTGCACACGCCCATTGATGAAAAAGTACGTTGTAATGCTCCGGCCCACCAATATGTATTGGCTTCCTTGTTGTAATGGTGACACTGATTGCATTTGTACCGGCACTTTCAGAGCGGTTTGCCCCAATTACGAAATTACTCTTTTTCGCTTGCTCGACCACATGTTTGTCGCCTCTAACATCTAATACATTTCCGTATTTATCCGTTAATACAAACAAAAAGTTCGTTTCTTTTGTTATATCGCTAATGAGATTAATAAATGGAGCAACTTCGTTGATTAATAATTGATTTTTGCTTATTAACTTTTGAATTTCATCCTTTTCCAATAAAGGAGGTTTTTTGAAGGGATTAACATTTAATTTTCGGCAGCGTTTCCATGAATCTGCTACCTCTTTTCTCAGATGGGAAGTATCATTTCCGCCATTAATAAATTGGTCCCATTTATTATAAAGTTCTTTGTAAGAATAATCGGATGGCAAAAAAATTCCTCCGTTCAATAGTAATAATGGGTTTTATAACAAAAGAAGGTGTAAAATTCCGAATTGTCACTTTTATATAATAACAGACATTGGTATATTTCGGAAAGTTTTATACCTTAAACTGGGGGAAATAATGGATATTACTAGGGTATTTGGTGATTTTTCACAAAAAAGAGGAGACTGGTACAAATCTCATAAAATACTTTGTACCAGCCGTTTTTTATATTATTGAATAACTAAATTTTTCTTCTTCTCTAACCAGGCTCTTGCGGTTTCCCATATCCCTTCTGATACGGTAGGATGTGGATGGATTAGTAAAGCTAATTCATCCATCGTGCCTTCGAGAAAAATAGCTGTGGATACCTCAGAAATCATTTCGGTAACATGAGGACCAACCATTACCGCTCCAAGAATTTCATCATAGCGATCATCCGCAATCAGCTTAATAAACCCGGCTGACTCATCCATTGCTAATGTTTTGCCATTTGCTGTTAACTGCAGTGTCTCGCTTCGAAAGGAATAGCCTCTTTCTTTTGCCTCCTTTTCGGATAATCCAACACTAGCAATTTCCGGAAAAGTATAGATACAACGTGGTACAACTTTATAATCAACTTCCTTGAATATACCTGAAGCGTTCGACGCTGCTACTATACCTTCACTACTTGCAACATGTGCCAATTGCCAGCCGCCAATTACATCCCCAACAGCATAAACATTCGGAAAGCTTGTTTCCATTTGCTTATTTACTGCGATAAATGGACCAATCATCTTCAATCCCAACTTATTGACACAACTTACATTTGGTTTACGCCCTGAGGCAAACAGAACTTCTTCCGCGGAAATTGTCACCTGATCTAGATTCTTCAGCTCCACAGTTATCAATTTTTCTGAATCGATTTCACCAGCCTCAACTACTTTTGCAGATGTATGAATGGTGATTCCTTTTTTCTTAAGTTCTTTCGTCATTAACCTCGACGCATCTTCATCTTCTCCAGCAATTAACCTTTCACCCATTTCAATGATCGTAACATCAACGTTCAAACTGGAAAAAATACAGGCAAATTCCACTCCGATAATTCCTCCGCCTATGATGACGATTGATTTTGGTATGTAAGCTAAATCAAAAATCGTATCACTTGTATGGGCCTTAATATGTTCAACACCTTTAATTGATGGTACATAGGGTTTTGAACCAGTAGCAATGATAATTTTTTTACCATACACCTCAGATTGGATATTATTCGCCTCAATTTTCACTCGATAATCGGGTAAAATGGTTGCTAAGCCATTATAGAGATCAACATTTGCGCTTTTCAGGAGGAATTCTACTCCTCTTCGCAAATTCTCTATAACAGTAGTTTTCCGTTTCATCATTTTTTCGAATGACAACTTAACGTTTTCTACTTCTACTCCCCACCTTTTTGCTTTTTCTATCATGTCGAGGAATTCGGAATGCCTAAGAAGCGTTTTTGAAGGGATACACCCAGTATTCAGGCAAGTTCCTCCAAGATACTGATTTTCAATGAGAGCGACTGACAAGCCCTGCTTCCCGGCGAATTCTGCAGCAACATAACCGCCTGGGCCCCCTCCAACTACTATTAAATCGTATATCTTCATATATCTCACCTCAAACCATTAATTCATAAGGATTTTCTAATAAATTTTTCAGTTCAGTGAGAAACTCAGCTGCCGGAGCCCCATCAATCACACGATGGTCAAATGAGAGGCTGAGGGTAACGAATTGCTTTGCCGCAAATGACCCGTTTTCAGAAACGACTTTTTCCCGAATTCGTCCGATTCCCATGATCGCAGATTGTGGCTGATTAATAATAGGGGTAAATGCATCAACGGCATACATCCCCAAATTACTAATCGTGAATGTTCCACCAGCCAAATTTTCTGGAGCTAGTTTATTTTCTCTAGCCTGTTTGACAATTCGCTTATTTTCTTCCGTAAGAGCTGCAAGTCCCTTCCTATCTGCATTTCTGATAACTGGCACTACTAACCCATTGGGAACAGCAACAGCTACGCCGATATTGACTTCCGATAGAATTTCAATCGTATTCCCGTTTAGTGAAGAATTCACCAATTTGTGTGTTTTTAAAGCGGTTGCTGCAGCTTTGATAAAAATTTCGGTATAGGATAAACGATGCCCCGATACCTTCAAAATTTTATCTAATAGTTTCGTTCTTAATTCGATTCCTGCTGTCATTTCGACTTCAGAGGTAAGTGTAACATGCGGTACTGTAGTAACACTTTGGACCATTCTTTCGCCAATAACCTTACGCAAGCCATTATATTGAAGAGTTTGATTCTTCGAGATTGGTTGGTTGTTCAGAACATCAGAGGATACAATTTTTTCGTTTGCACCCGTGCCTTGGATGTTCGCTAAATTGATATTATTGTAATTTGCTAGTTTACTAGCAAGGGGAGTTACCTTTTGTTGATTGCTGATATATAATTCAACATCCCTTACTTGGATTCGATGATTGGGACCTGTACCTTTAATTTGGCGTAAGTCAATCCCATTGTCTTTTGCAAGCTTATTCGCTGAAGGCGTCCTTCTTGGTTTATTTATTCCATTAAAATTTGGTTGTTTTTCTGTACCGATTGACGGAGCAGTGTTTTCTGCTAATGGTTCTACCTCTACCTTTAACCCCTCTAAAACAGTATTTCGCATATCCTTAATAGTTTCATCCGCCTGTCCAATATAGGCGATTGGTTCTAGAACGGCTACTTCTTCATCAACATTATATAATCTTTTTAATAATATGCCTGAGGTTGTAGCTTCCACTTCAAGATTGATTTTATCGGTCATAATCTCAAGAATAGGTTCACCTTTTTCAACTCGATCCCCTTCATTCTTCATCCATTCCAATATCGTTCCTTTTTCCATCGTTGCTCCGAGTTTGGGCATTAATACTTGTTCAGCCATGTTCTATCCTCCTGTCAGGCATACGTTAGTATCATTGATTTAATAACATCCTTAATATCTTCAACTTGGGGAACTGCTTTTTTTTCAAGGGTTGGATTATACGGAATCGGTACAGCTTTCCCTCCAAGTCTTACTACTGGAGCATCGAGGAAATCAAATGCTTCACTTTCATTAATGACACTAGCAATTTCAGCACCGTATCCGCCACGTTGAACTGCTTCATATACAACAACTGCGCGCCCGGTTTTTTTCACAGATTCTACGATTGTTTCTGTATCAAGTGGCACTAACGTGCGTGGGTCTATAATTTCTACACTAATTCCATCTTTTTCAAGCTCTTCTGCTGCTTGCATTGCTCTATGAACCATAATCGAAGTTGCAACTACTGTGACATCATTACCTTCTCGCTTAATATCAGCTTTTCCAAGGGGAATAACATAGGATTCTTCAGGTACGTCGTCCTTCATTCCATATAAAAGCTTATGTTCATAGAAAATAACTGGATTATCATCTTCTAATGCTGCTTTAAACAAACCCTTCGCATCATAAGCTGTAGATGGCTGGACCACTTTTAATCCTGGAACATGTGCCATCCAAGCTTCTAAACTTTGTGAATGCTGAGCTGCAAAACCAGCTCCAGAGCCACCCGGAGTACGGATAACTATAGGAACTTTTCCCTTTCCTCCATACATATAACGTAATTTAGCTGCTTGGTTTACGATTTGGTCCATCGCAACCGTCACAAAATCGGAAAATTGAAGTTCTAGTATCGGACGCATTCCCATTAAGGCTGCACCGATCGCAACTCCTGTAATGGCTTGTTCTGAAATTGGAGTATTTAATACTTTATCTGGTCCCAGCCTTTCAATCATTCCTCTTGTTAATCCGAAGGCACCGCCATAAATACCAATATCCTCACCTAAAATAAAAACGTCTTCATTCGCTTCAATTTCTTGGCACATAACTTCATTAATTGCTTCTGCATAGGTAATTTTACGCATAAATTTTCCTCCTCCCTTTTCGTTATGCAAACACGTCTTCTTCAAGTGAGCTAAGTGATGGTTCCGGACTGTTTTCTGCAAATTCAATTGCTTCGTCGATTACTTTCTTTACTTTTTCTTCTACTTCAACTATTTCTTCTTTTGAAAAAATGCCTTCATTCAGTAGTCTTTCCTTAAACAGCTTGATTCCGTCTCTATTTGTCATCCAATCTTTTTCTTCATCCCGAGTTCTGTATTTCCGAGCATCGCTTTTGGAGTGTCCTCGCCATCTATAAGTCTTAGCTTCTATTAACGTAGGTCCTTCTCCATTTCTAGCACGATCTACCGCTTTTTGTGTCTCTTCCATTACAGCAATGACATCAGTACCGTCTAAGGTGATTCCTGGTATACCGTATGAACTGGCTCGTTCAGATAAATTCTCTATCTTCGTCATTTCTTTTATGGAACTTGACATTCCATACTGATTATTTTCACAGAAGAAAATGACTGGTAAATTCCAAACAGATGCTAGATTAATTGCTTCATGGAAAGCCCCCTCGTTAGTCGCTCCATCTCCAAAAAAACAAACGACCACATAGCCTAAATTCTTCTTCTTAGAGGCTAGGGCTGCACCACAACCAATTGGCAGCCCACCTGCAACAATACCATTAGCCCCAATATTTCCTATTTCTAAATCTGCAATATGCATCGATCCGCCTTTTCCTTTACAGTACCCTGTTTCTTTACCCAATAGCTCGGCCATCATGTATTTAACTTCTGAGCCCTTCGCAATACAATGTCCATGTCCGCGATGTGTGCTCGTAATTTTATCTTGAACTGTTAACACCGAACATGCACCAACAGCGGTAGGCTCTTGTCCGATACAAAGATGCATGGTTCCGTGAATTTTCCCTTGCATAAACTGATTTTCAACCGCTTCTTCAAAGTCACGAATTAGAATCATTTGATATAACAAATCTTTCAATTTTTCTTTTCCTAGCTTTTCAATGCTACCAACTGTTCTTGTCTCCATAAGGGAAACCCCCTTCACATTTAAACTGTTTGCCTTTTTCGATAAATGGAACTTCATTCTTTATTCTTCATAATCGTAATACATCAACACTTTTCCACATTCTCTTGATTCAATGATTTCAAAAGCTCTTTCCCATTCACTTAGTGGAATAACATCAGTAATAATCGGCTTTAAATCAATCGTTTTCGTCGATAAGATTTTCTTTACCTTTTCCCAGGTTTGCATGGAGTGAGCAAAGGAGCCGAATATTTGAATTTGTTTATATAAAATGGAATCAATATCCATTTCTACCGTACTTCCTACAATACCAATCTGAATGTATTTCCCCAGCTTTTTTAACGCTTTAATGGAGTGGTTTACGGCAGATGGTGCGCCAGAGCATTCCACAGCAATATCTACACCTACACCATCCGTCAACTCTTCTATAATTTCATGAAGATCTTCGGTAAAAACATCAACCGTTGTATGTGCTCCAAGTTCTTTAGCAATGTTCAGTCTTGTAATATCCTGACTTGTTCCTGTAACGATCACATTACAGCCTTTACTCAGTAGTAAACTTAAAGAAATTAGTCCGATTGGTCCCGGACCTGAAAGCAGAACCCAATCACCTGCGTTAAACTCCGTCAATTCTTCAATAGCTTGTACTGCACAAGCTAATGGTTCCGCAAGTGCTGCTTCTTGTAAAGAAATGGTAGATGGTACCTTATACACCATTTCTTCGGTTACAACTACATATTTCGTGAAGCTTCCATTCACGCCGCTGCCGAGACTTCTCCGTTCTGAACAAAACATATAATAGCCTTGTTTACAGTACATGCAGTTCTTGCAGGTCCAGGCAATGGAAGGAAGCACCATAACAATATCCCCTGGGTTGATATTTTTTACATTTTTTCCAGATTCGACAACTTCTCCTGAAAATTCGTGACCAATCACAACAGGTGGATAACTCTTATAGCTGTCATGATAAATATGCATATCTGTTCCACAGATTCCGGAATAACGCACTCTTATTTTAATTCCTGTTGCATCACAAACTGGTTCAGGAATATCCAGTATATTTAAATTTCCGAAACCAGGCTCCGTTTTCATAAGTGCTTTCATTCTGATCCACTCGCTTATTAGTTAATAACATTTCAGCTGAAAAAGTGTTATCTTCTCAGGTAAAATATGATAATGTATACATTGGTTAATATGATCCTTCTAAGAAAGGTTTTATTACTTTTTCAGAAGGATCCTTTTTCAACTCTTATAGTCCTAAAGAAATAAACTTCTCTTCTAAGTAATCTCTAATTCCTTGGTGACCGCCCTCACGGCCATATCCACTGTGATTCATCCCGCCAAATGGAGCTTGAGGTACGCCAGGAACAGCATCATTAAGTCCAATCACACCAAAGTTTAATGCTTCAGAAACAGTAACTGCACGTTGAATGTTTGATGTGTAAAGATAAGCGGCTAATCCGTACTCTGTATTGTTCGCTTCGAATATCACTTCTTCATCATTATTAAAAGCTGTGATAGGTGCAACTGGACCGAATGTTTCCTCTGTCATGATAATCATATCTTTTGTAACATTAGCAAGAATAGTCGGTTCGTAATAAAAACCGTTTGGATCCCCTGTAACTTTACCGCCAATCAAAACTTCCGCACCTTTTGATTTAGCATCTTCAACATGCTCTTGCACTTTATCTAGACCATCTTTACTTACTAGTGGTCCAATTTGTACAGTTTGATCCAAGCTATTACCCACTTTTAACGCCTGAACTTTTTCAACAAACAGCTTTGAAAACTCATCTTTAATATTTTCATGAACATAAATCCGATTTGCACAAACACATGTTTGACCTGCATTTCTGAATTTACTCGCTACTGCTCCCTCAGCTGCTTTTTCTAAATCTGCATCTTCAAAGACGATGAAAGGAGCATGTCCGCCAAGCTCTAAAGAGAGCTTTTTCAATTGTTCTGCGGATTTTTCCACTAATTTTTTACCAACTTCAGTAGATCCTGTAAAAGAGACCTTTTTAACTATTGGACTTTCAAAGATTTCATCAGATATTTCTCTCGTAGCACCTGCCACAATATTCACTACTCCACTTGGAATACCAGCCTTTTCAACAAGGCTAGCAAAAGCAAGGGCTGAAAGCGGTGACTGGCTTGCTGGTTTGACAATTCCGGTACAACCGGCAGCCAAAGCAGGTCCTAGCTTTCGAGTCATCATGGCTAACGGGAAATTCCAAGGGGTAATGGCAGCAATTACACCAACTGGTTGCTTCACAACAAACAATCTTTTATTTGGAGAGGAAGCTGGAACCGTTTCTCCATATATACGACGGCCTTCTTCTGCATACCACGATAAGAAGCTAGCAGCATATTTCACTTCTCCACATGCTTCTGAGTAGGCTTTACCCATTTCCATACTCATAATAGTTGCTAGTTCAGCCTCGTGCTCCATCATTAAATCACGTACCTTTAATAAATAATCCGCTCTTTCATTTGCTGTAAGCATAGCCCATTTTGGAAATGCTGCATTTGCGGCTTCAATAGCGGCTTTCGTTTCTTCTCTTGCACCTCTTGGAACCTCAGCAATAACATTACCGGTGTTTGGATTTTTTACTGAGAATGTAGAACCGTTACTTGCCGTTTTCCACTCACCGTTAATGAATAATTTAATATTCTCTAAGTCAATCAAAGATAATAGTTTTGTAGCTTGTAACATTGTAATTCCTCCCATTCTTAATTAGATAAAAAATTAACTTAATACCGCATTATTTTTAGGAAAAAACCATCCCGCCATCAATTACTACCGCTTGTCCTGTCATATAATTTGAATCCTCAGATGCCAGAAATGAAACATAGTTTGCAACATCTGTCGGTTCTTCAATTCTCCCTAAAGGAATTCCATTAACTTTATTTTTCAAGATTTCTCCTAAAGGCACATTCATATATTCACTCATTTTACGGTCAATTTCTTCCCACATTCCTGTTCCTACAATACCTGGACAATATGCATTAACCGTAATTCCGTGACTTGCAAGTTCTTTTGCAGCAGTTTGAGTTAGACCGATGACAGAAAATTTTGTCGCACAATAGTGACCCAGAAATTCTACACCTCTTTTTCCTGAAGTACTGCTTGCATTGATAATTTTTCCGCCATTTTGTTTGATCATCACTTTTGCTGCTGCTTGCATGCAAAACATCGTTCCGAACACATTGATACGAAAAATTCTTTCCATATCCTCTTCTGTAATTTCAAGCAGTGGCTTTACTTGGACAATTCCAGCGTTTGAAACCATAACATCAAGACGTCCAAAATGTTCTACCACTTGATCAACCATAGAAAAAACTTGTTCTCTATTGCTGACATCTGCAATTACTGGCAAGGCTCTTTGTCCTAACTTTTCAATCTCTGAAGCTACATGTTTAATAGATTCCTCACTAATGTCATTCACAGCTACATCAAAGCCATCATTAGCCAACCTTAGAGCAATCGCCCTTCCGATACCTGCCCCGCCACCCGTAATTAAAGCTACTTTATTTTTCCCCATTTTTCATACCTCTATTTTCCAGAAAAGTTATTTTAATTGAAATCCTTTTGAATTCACAAAGTCTTTCATATGTTTTCTTCTAGGAGTGGATAAAAAATCACTCATTGATTCTGTCCAATTGGTCTTTTTTTGGTTTGACAGACGACTTCCATAGTAATCTTCTAACTGAGAGTCATATTGATCCAAAACTTCATGATATTTTTCTTCGTTATATACATTTTCATGAAGGATTGCTTCAACTGGTAAACGTGGCTTAACCAGCTGAGTTTCATTCGGAATCCCAACTGTCATACCGAATAAAGGAATTGTTTTATCAGGTAAACCAACAACTTTACTAATTTCTTCAGGGTTATTTCGTACCCCTCCAATATAGCAAATGCCATAGTTTTGAGATTCTGCAGCAACTACAAAATTTTGCGCAAATAGTGCTGTATCAATGACAGCGACCAAGAAATTTTCAAGAATTTCATTCTGTATGCTTGTTCCTTGTTTTTCACATGCATATTCCAAGCGTTTCAAGTCAGCACAGAATAATAACAAAACAGGTGCTGATTCGATTTGCCTTCTATTATTTGAAAGTGATGCAATAGCTTCCCTTTTGTCTGGGGCTGTAATATGAATAACTGAATATGCTTGAACAAAATGAGAGGATGCAGCATGTTGTGCTGAAACCAACAATTTTTCTAGTACTCCAAAAGGCAGGCCTTCCTTTTTATAGTCTCTTATGGAAGTATGACTTCGTAAAAGTTCGAGCGTTGTATCTAATTGTTGTTCAATTGTCATATAACTACCTCCTTCATTAACTTATTGCCAATACCGGCTTTAGGACAACTTGATTCAGACCATCTTCAAAAGCCTGTAAGACATCTGTCAAAGGATAAATCGTCATTATATCCATTAACTTTTCTGATAATGAATTTAAAACTATAAATGCTTCATTATAATCTTCTGGATTACAACCATAGCTTGTATTGATGAGTACCTCATTTCTTACTAATTCTGTTAAAAAGAGGGTGGTTTCATATTCGTATAATGCAACCAAAATCGCTTTTCCACCTTTTTTCAAACTACGGAATCCTGTTTTTACCGCTGCACTTGATCCGGAGCATTCAAAAACAATGTCTACCTTTTCTTCCACATTTCCTGATTCAACAATGTGTGGGATGACTCCGAATGATTTGCATTTTGACAATCTGCTCTCATAATCTCGATCTAGTCCCGACAAATAAACTTTCGAGCCCTTCTTGGCGAGTATTAAACTTACAAAAAAGCCAATTATTCCTGGACCTTGAACAAGAATAATATCAGATTTTGCTATTTCTCCAGCTTGACGAACGGCATGAACTGCAATGGCCATTGGCTCACTTAACGCTGCTAAATGAAGTGGTATTTCCTCTGGAATTTCTTTTACATATTGAACATTTGTTTTAACATATTGTGCCATGCCGCCATTGTAATGAAGACCTATTACTTTATTCTGAGCGCAGATAGATTTCCTTCCGTTTATACAGTTTTCACAGAGGCCACAATAATTCATAGATTCCACGATGACACGTTTTCCCTTTAAGTGTTTTGCAGAGGCATCAAAGCAGTCAACGACAACACCTGAAAATTCATGGCCTAAAATAATGGGTTTATTAACAAACTCATAGCCTTTTGAATGCTTATATGCATGAAGATCGCTACCGCATACTCCACAGTACTTTACTTTAATTAACACTTCATTTCTGTGGAGTTTTGGCAGTTCTTTTTCTTGAAGGATAATTTCGCCAGCCTTTTCTGTTTTCATGGCCACTCTCATACATGACACCTCTACATTCCAAGGTAAGCTTTTTTCAGATGTGGATCTTTAATTAAATCAGCGGATTTTCCAAATAACGACAACCGCCCATTTTCTAATACATACGCATCACTAGCTATAGCCAATGATTGCTGTACATTTTGCTCCACTAGAAGAATTGTAATTCCCTTATTTCTTATATTTATTAAATCCTTTAATAACTGTTGGACTAATATCGGAGCTAATCCAAGCGATAGCTCATCGATAATTAAAAGTTTAGGATTAGCCATTAATCCTCTGGCTATAGCAACCATTTGCTGCTGTCCGCCACTCAGGTCACCTGCCATTTGATTTTTTCTTTCTTCTAAAACTGGAAACAAATCAAACACGAAGCGGAGATTTTTTTTGAAATCTTTTTTTGCCCGTTTGGAATAAGACCCTAATTCCAAATTTTCTTGAATGGACATATAGTTAAAAAGCTTTCTTCCTTCTGGTACCTGGATGATCCCTTCTTCAACAATTTCATGCGGGCTCATTTTGTGAATCTCTTTTCCTAAAAATGTAATTTTACCACCCGAAATTTTTTCTAATCCAGAAATAGCATTGATTGTACTTGACTTTCCGGCTGCGTTCGCTCCTAGTAATGCAGCAATTTGACCTTCATGAATTTCCAATGATAGATTCCATAAGGCTTGAATTTCGCCGTAGAATAAGTTTACGTTTTGTAATTTAAGCAAAGCTCAATTCCTCCCCAAGATAAGCTTTAATTACTTCTGGATTGTTTGCGATTTCTATTGGAGTACCCTCGGCTATTTTTTCACCATGATGCACTACGACTATCCGATCACAAACATTCATGACGACTTCCATTATATGTTCAATAAGAATAATAGTAATTCCGCTGTCTCTTAGTCCCTTGATCATTGGCAGGATTTCCTTCACTTCACTTGGATTCAGACCCGCCATAACTTCATCCAACAGTAGCACCGTTGGCTGGGTTGCCAATGCTTTCGCTACTTCAAGACGCTTTTTATCAGCAATGGTTAAGCTTTTTCCAACTTGGTCTTTCTTTTTATCTAAACCAACCTTTTTCAAGATTTCCATGCTATATTCCCTTGCCTCTTTTGTACTGGATGCTTTGTTAAAAGCTCCAACCATCACATTTTCAAGTACAGAAATATTACCAAATGGCTTAACAATTTGATAGGTTCTGCCAATTCCTTTTTTGCAAATGACATAGGGTTTTTGACTAGTAATATCTTCATTATTAAATATTACTTGTCCGGATGTTACTCCAAGTGAACCGGAAATAAGGTTAAACAACGTCGTTTTACCCGCCCCGTTTGGCCCGATGATCCCGACAATTTCTTTTTCATTTACCTCAAAAGAAACATCTTTTACCGCTTTTAACCCACCAAAATGTTTTGAGAGTTCTTTAACTTGAATAATCAACTTTTTCACCCTCCCCTACTTTGATGTTTTTCTTATTTAAGCTTTTTAACTTTTCAGGAATGCGTTTAAGGATTGGAAGTAATCCATTCGGCAAAAACGATACGATTAAAATTAATACAATTCCATATATTAGATAATTCATTCCACTCAAAGATGGGAATGTAGAACGTAAAAGCTCATTTAATGGGATGATGATAAAAGCTCCTAATACTGGTCCGAAAACAGTTCCTACTCCGCCGATAATTGCTATCAAAGCAATTTCAATGGAAAAGTTTAAGTTGAAAACAGAAATTGGTTCAAAGAACAACATATATTGAGCGTAAAATACACCCGCAACTCCCGTCATTCCCGCACTAATCGCCATGGCAATCATTTTATATTTCGTTACATTAATACCTAATGTTTCAGCCCCATCCTCGTCTTCACGAATTGCCTTCAAGTAATATCCAACCTTTGTTTTATCAACCCAAATTGCAATTGCTATACTAATAGCAAACAATACCAATACGACAAAATAATAGGCGCTGTATTCTCTGAAAATAAGGTTTTTTAAACCTGGTTCAAAACGAATGTTAACACCGATCGCCCCATTTGTTACATTTTTGAAATATAATGTCAAGTGGCGGATAACCTCTGCAAATGCAATAGTTGTTAAAGTAAAATATGTTCCTTTTAATCTGAAAGCAGGCCATCCGATTAAGACACCCACCACTATGGAAATCACAGCCGCAATGATAAATCCTAACCACGGACTAACACCAAATTTTAGATATAAAAGCGATGAGGAGTAAGCACCTAATCCAAAAAAGATCGCATGGCCGAGTGATAATTGACCACCGTATCCGCCTAAAATATTCCATGATCCAGCAATCGTCGCATACAATAAAATTAGAATGAAAATATTTAGATAGAATTTGTTTTGAATAACAAACGGAGTTACTAATAGAAATATCCCCAAGAAAATAAGAAATTTTTGTTTAGACAATAGCTGCATCATTTCAATCCTACCTCCTCTGCACCTTTACCCAGACTAAAAATACCAGCTGGACGAACTAGTAATACCATTATGAAAATGACAAAGTATACCGCTTCTTTGAGACCCGGGTCAAATATAACACCAGAAAGCGCCTCGACTACTCCTATTATCAACCCGCCGAAGAATGCCCCGAACATGCTCCCCATACCACCTAATACAACGACAACGAACGCAATAAGTACGAAGGATGTTCCAATTGTTGGATAGACCGAGTAAATTGGCATGAGCATAGCACCTGCAAGACCTACCAAACCTGAACCGATTCCGAAAGCTAGAAGATAAATTCTTTTGACGTTAATCCCCATCAAAAATGCTGCTTGTCGTTGCATAGCAACCGCTCGGATGGCTTTTCCAGTCATCGTCTTTTGCAAGAATAGATATAAAAATACAGCTACTGCTACGGCAACTCCGAATGCAATTAGTCTAGGAACGCTAATAGCAAATTCTCCTATATTTATAACTTGTGTCTGATAACTTGTTTTTACTGAAAGATGATTCGCACTTAAAGTCATTAAAGCAAGATTTTGAAGTGTAATCGATAATCCTAATGTTGCAAATATTTTCGTTGAAGCAGGTGTATCCAAAATTGGCTGAATCATAATTCTCTGCGTTATGACACCCAGCAAGAAAAGACAGATGATTACTAGAACGGCAGAAACATATGGATCTAGACCCAACGTCGAATAAAATAGGAAACTTATATACATGGCAATCATTAGCAGTTCACCATGCGCAAAGTTTACGATTCTTACGACTCCAAGAATTAAATTTAAGCCCATGCTGATTAAAGAATATATACCACCTAACAATAGACCCGAGATAAGTGTTTGAACTAATGTCATATTTACACCCCGCTGTTTCATTTTAAAATGGGTTTACCCATAAGTGCCCAGCACCCGTTAGCAGTTTCTAATGGCAGATTAGACTGGTCTTGGTTCTACTATTTATTTTCCGCTGATGCCAAGTACTTATTCCTGGGTTATCCTTTTAGCTACCTTTTTGTAAAACTATTACTTTATTGATTTCCAATTTGGGGTTCTTCTACAGCAACATTTTCCGGCCAAACCGTCTTAAGTTCACCATTGATCCACTCATGAACGTATGGTTGGCTCAACTTATTTTGTCCGCTTTTCTTATCGAACTCTACTCCCCAGCCAGTAACGGTTGAACCTACTTTAGTTGTGTATTTCAAAGCTTCTTCTTTTAATTTATCCGGGTCAACTTCGCCAACTTTATCCATTGTATCGAGTACGACTTTCATTCCCATATAGTTTGTTAAAGAATGTCCAGAACGTGGCTCTTGACCATACTTTTCTTTATAGAGCTTGATAAATTGTTCAATTCCAGGCGTAACATCGCGATTAATTTGGTATTGTGGGAAGTCAATATCAAATATCCCATTGGCTTTTTCTCCCATCGCATCTTTAAAGTCACTCATTGTATGACCACCTCCGGAACCAATAAATACTGGAACCTTTAGTCCCAATTCTTCACTTTGTCTAGCAAGAAGAATGGAATCGTTTAAGTATGAAACGGCAATGATCACGTCTGGTGCGGCCTTTTTAATATTCAAAATGACTGAACTTAAATCATTAGTACCTGCGCTGTATCCTTGGTTTGCTACAACATTAATTCCTTCTTTTTTTGCAAGCTTAGTAGCTTCATCTGCAATGGTTGTCCCATAGGAAGAATCTTCATGGGCAATAGCAACCTTAATATCTTCTAAACTTTTCCCTAGTTTTTTTGTTACCACATTTTTAATAAATTCAATATGCACCTTAGAGAAATTAGAAGCAGGCGGATTAGTTCGTAGAACATATTTGTAATTTCTGTCTGTAATGGAATCAGATACGGCCCCAAGCTCCCAATACAAGACACCGCTTCTTTCAGCAACTTCACTAGCAGCAAAAGAGATGGAGCTAGAATACGATCCGATAATCGACTTTATGTTTTCTTGATTAATTAAACGATTCGCCTCTGCTTGAGCAGCATCTGCATCAACAGCGTCACCCTTAACTAATTTAATTTTTTTCCCGCCTGCAATACCGCCATTTTTATTTGCTTCTTCAACTGCAAGCTCGGCACCACGAAAACTCTCTTCACCAAGAAGCGCTAAGCCACCTGATAAAGGGTATAGAGCACCAACTTTTAATGTTTCCGATTTACCACTACCTTTACCATCACCACTTGCTCCTCCCGAGCAAGCTGATAAAAGGAAAAGAAAACTCACCATTATAACGCTTACAATTTTCTTCATTGAATACCACCTTTAAAATAGTTATTTATTTTGGTTAAGTTGTGGTTCCTGCACCGCCACTTTTTCTGGCCATACAGCTAAAAGTTTTCCGTTTACCCACTGATGAACATATGGTTCGCTCAGCGTGTTTTGACCCGTTTTAGAATCGAAGTTAACACCCCAGCCAGTCACGGTTTTACCAGGGTCAACTTTATATTTCATAGCTGCAGCACGTAATTTATCAGGATCAATCTCTCCAACTTTATCAATCAGATCAAGAAGGACATTCGTTCCCATAAAATGCACAAGAGAGTGCCCAGATCGCGGCTCTTCACCATATTTTGCTTTATATAACTTAACGAAATCTTCCATTCCCGGAGTGAATTCATGGTTAATTTGGTATTGTGGAAAGGCTACATCAAAGATTCCATTCCCACTGTCACCCACACCCTCAATATAGTCAGCCATATCATGACCTCCACCAGAGCCAACAATAACTGGAACTTTTAATCCTAATTCTTGACTTTGTCGGTGCAATAGAATTCCATCATTTAAATAAGATACTTCTATAAGAACATCAGGTTGAGCTTTCTTTAGGTTTAGGACGACTGAGCTTAAATCGTTTGATGAAGCACTATATGGCTGGACTGTTACAATGTTAATGTCTTCTTTTTTGGCTAACTTTACTGCTTCATCTGCTATGGTTGTTCCATAAGATGAATCTTCATGAGCAATCGCTACTTTAAGATCACCTAAGGACTTCCCAAGCTTGCCTGCCAAATAATTTTTGATAAATTCAATGTGTTTTTTTGATAGATAGGATGCTGGCGGATTCGTACGTAACACATATTTATAACCTCGGTCCGTAATCGAATCAGCCACGGCACCATACTCCCAAAACAAGACTCCGTTCCTCTCAGTTACTTCACTGGCTGCCTGTGCGATACCAGATGAATAAGAACCAACAATGGTTTTAATATTTTCCTTGTTTATTAAGCGGTTTGCTTCCGCCTGTGCAGCATCAGCGTCAGGTGCGTCCCCTTTAACGAGCTCGACTTTTTTACCACCGGCTACACCGCCATTTTTATTTCTTTGTTCAATTGCAAGCTCTACTCCGCGATAGCTTTCTTCACCTAGCAGTGCTAATCCTCCAGACATTGGAAATACAGCACCAATTTTTAACGCCTTGCTGCTTTTATCATCTCCACTAGCCTGATTGGATCCACTACAGGCTGATAATAGCAATAGAAAACCTATCATTGTTAGAGATAAAATCTTTTTCATAAATTGTCCCCCCTTTAATTTTTTAACTGATTAGCCATCCGCCATCGACATAAATTGTTTGGCCGGTTATATAATCTGATGCACTTGAAGCTAGGAAGATGGCTGCTCCTTCTAGATCCTCTAGCTCACCGGTTCTTTTTAGAGGAATACGAGATTTCATCCACTCTACCTTTTTCTCGTCTTCAAAAAGAACTTTTGTCATTTCTGTCTTAAAATAGCCTGGCCCAATTGCATTAACTAAAATTCCATCTTCCGCAAACTCTACCGCCATTGCCTTTGTTAATTGGGAAATCCCCCCCTTACTAGCCGCGTATGCGGACATGTTAGGAAAAGCTATTTCACTTGTGAGTGAAGCGATATTGATGATTTTTCCATACTTCTGGTCCTTCATATAAGGAATAACTGCCTGTGAGGTAAGTAGGGCTGTTTTCAGGTTGATACCCATCACAAAATCCCAATCTTCTTCAGTTACTTCCAAAAACGAAGAGCGTACATTTGTGCCAGCCGCATTCACTAAAATATCTATTTTCCCTTCATTGATCACGATTTCTTTTACGTAGTTTCTAATTTCCTCTGAATTTCGCGCATCCACTGTCGCATAATACGCATTTCTAGAGAAGTTTTTAATCGCCCCTGCTGTTTCTTTGAGTTCACTTTCTGTCCTACTAATAACAGCTACGTTGGCACCTGCTTCTGCAAGCGTAAGGGCAATCGTTTTACCTATGCCTCGTCCTCCTCCCGTAACCAGGGCTGTTTTACCGCTTAAATTAAATAACCTCAACTAATACACCCCCAATTGATTTCCGATACAGTTCGATGACATCTTCATATGTAGTAGTCCTTGGATTTACCGCGATATTCCCACTTAACAAAGCATCCTTTACCATCCGATCTATTTGAGACTCATCAATTTGGAATTCTGCGAAAGTAGTTGGAATTCCAATATCCTTTGAAAGTTTTTTAACGGCATTCACTGCAGCTTCTGCTCTTTCCATTAATGTTAGTCCCTCTAGATTTTCCCCCATATCATCCGCAATATCGCTAAACAGTTCCGGTACAGCGAGCGAGTTAAATTCCATAATATGGGGAATTAAAATTGAATTAGCTATGCCATGTGCAACACCATAAATTGCACTTACTGGATGACTTAAGGCATGACAATTTCCTAAACGTGTATTGTTAAATGCTAATCCGGCTAGTAAACTTCCCATAAGCATATTTTCTCTAGCTACGATATTGTCACCATTGTAAACAGCTTGCCTCAAGTTTTCACTGATTTTTCGAATTGCTTCCCTTGCAAGCGCTTTCGTAATTGAGTTAGCCATTTTAGATGTATACGATTCAATTGCGTGGACTAATGCGTCAAGTCCAGTCGAAGCCGTAATATGTTTTGGTAGTGTTAAAGTAACAAGCGGGTCGACTAATGCCCATTTTGGTGCAAGCTTTATTCCACCTACCGTTAGCTTGTATTGTCTTACTTCATCTGTGATAACGGTAAAAGTTGTGACTTCACTTGCAGTACCTGCAGTTGTTGGTATAGCGATTAATGGCAAAAGTTCATTATCACACGTATCAATTCCTTCATATTCAACAATGGATCCACCATTTGTGGCCAGCAGACACACTGCTTTGGCAACGTCAATCGAACTTCCACCGCCCATCGCTATAACCGCATCAGCATCAATCTCATGAAGTAACTTAACTGCATCATTACAGTTGGTTACAGTTGGATTGGGCTGTGTTTGATCATAGATAGAATAATTGATATTATCTAATTGCCTTGTAATTTGATTTATTAGGCCCGTCTTAACAAGTCCTTTATCTGTGATAATGAGAACGTTTTTAAAATTTTGTTCATCGATAATTTTTCGAAGTTGGTCCGTTACTCCTAAACCAAACATAATCTGAGTTGGATTTTTAAAAAAGCCAATTGTGTGCACCTTGATTCCCCCTAGGTAAAAGATTTTACACTATAACCATAATGCAATTATTGTGCCAAGATTGAAAATTCATATAATTCCGATTAAACTAACCCTTTATCCAATCATTTACAAAACTTAAATTTTTCTTAATGGGTAAAATTTACACAATTCTTATATTTTTGTATAAATATTATCCATCATGAAGAACCACTGCTGTTTTTGCTGCTTTAAAAAGCATGAAAAAAACCTCAAATTTTGTTAAGGCTTTAGTCATGCTATTGAATTACAGTAATTATTGACGCTAGTATACGCTTTTAATACCTATTTAGCTGAAATAAGTTTCCATATTATAACAATCAAAAGAGCACTCATTGACAGTATTTATGAGCATAACTCTTCTTCCTAGAAACATAATAAATATGGTTAAACCAATACCTTTAGGAGGAGATAAAAAATGATGCAAAATCAACAGGGGCAAATGCACCAAAACATGCATACAGGGAATATACCTCAACAATTAAATCACGGCGGCCATGAAGTGTTCGATGTCCATGAGGTACTTTCAGGAGCAATAGGGACATTAGACCAATACATGATGTTACGCCAACATGTAAAAGACCCAGAATTACTTGATATTCTGGATCGCCAATATCAATTTATGCAGGATGAATATAACATTACTTTAGAATGCTTCAAATCGGGACAAGATCCTTCCAAACGAACCCAAAGCTATAAAATGAACCAAGGAAATGACTTTGTTTATGGGCTAAAACCAGCCCAGCCGAAAAAGCCGCTGCAATCCGTTTCTGAGCTTACTGATGAGTGTATTTCCAGCATGATGCTTGGATCTGTAAAATCAGGTGCATCGATGAAGACTATGGCAGCTTTAGAAGTTACCAATCCAGTTGTCCGTCGTGTGCTAGCTGACTCTGTTCCGAATTGCATTGAAATGGCCTATGAAATCTCGATTTATCAAAATAAACACCATTACTATCAAGTACCACAGCTTGCCGAGCAGGATATGAATCAACTGCTTAATGCCTTCGCCCCTGCACAAGGAATGCCGCAAACTAACAATATGAACATGAATGGAAATATGAATATGAATTCTAATATGAGTCATTAAAAACTTTTATATTAATGAGTGAAGTAATGCAAGCTATCCTATTTTTTAGGATAGCTTGTTTAATTTAAAATTTGAAAAGCGCTTATTTAGATAGTAAAATAATAACAGAACGTATGTTTTGATAGTGGAATTTAGAACGAATCTTAGGAGGAGTTTAGATGGAATCATGGGAAGCCGCCTATATTGCTGGGATTATTGATGGAGAAGGGTCTATTACATTAACTAGAATGCATGAAAATGAAAATCGACGGCCTTGTATTACAGTTGCTTCAACAGATAAGGAACTTTTAGTATATCTTCGTTCTTTAACCGATGGAACTATTAATAGTAAAAAAAACTATAATCCTGAACGACATAAGGATTCTTATACTCTAAGTATAAAGAAAAAAGATTCAGTTGTTACTCTTTTAAAAAAAATATCACCCTATCTTCGGGTGGATAAAAAAAGAAAGCGTGCTCTATGGATACTCGAAAATTATGAAAAGGTTACTCCCCGAAATGGAAAATATAATTCTTTATTATTAACAAAGAAGATTGCATTTGAAGACAACTTTTTTAGAATATAAAAAAGACCAGCATTTTCTGCTGGCCCTTTTTTCCACTATGTAGTGGAGACGGTGGGACGTGCTCTTCCATGCTTTCGTCATGGCACTGACTATATCTTGAACCTGTCTTCAAACAGGTCCTCCGGCGTCTTATGCGAATCATAAATTTACCTCTTCAAGGTATAGATTTCGCATCCTAGTACTACCATATACATGGCAGCCTATAAGTCGATACACGGCTGTTGGATTACTCCACATACCGCTCGGCATTGCCCTATCACATTAAAGTGACTTAGGTTTCACCGATAAAGCCGAATTTTCACTTATGTGTTACCACATAAGGCGACTAGTTACTAATCGAACCCACGTCCAAAGATATCGCCACTTAAGCTTCTACGAGTGTAGTCGATATATTGGTGTTTCGCTGATTCTTCTGCCTATCGACCGGCGTCCGGTCAGCTAGCCTGGTTGTTCTCTTCCTTCATCCTCAGGCGGTGGAATCCGGCGTAGCCCACTTAGAGTGAGTCCCTTACCCTACCACATGGGCAATGGAGGGAGGAACCGCTATGCAGTATTAAGCTGCGAAAGCGAGGTTGTTGTTAGTTTTGCCAGTTATGGCTTTGACGTTTTAACGAGGCCGATCCCCTCGACTCGCGACCTAAGCTCAAACTACCCCTGTCGAATCCGTAGCGTCCCCATAATAAAAGGAGCTGCAATCTAGTTAAAGATTAAAGCTGTAGACGTTAGGAAGCTCAACAATGTTCTTTGAGCAAATGTTACTGTCGCTCTCTTGGCGACAAATTTATTATAACACACTGTAGGGATTTTTCAATTGTAATTATCTGTAAAATAATTTCCAATTCAGCAACCGACGATTCAGATTACATCTTCTGACGATCACGGAAGGCACGTTCGATTTCACGCTTGGCTTCTTTTTGCTTTAAGGATTCGCGCTTATCATAATTCTTCTTACCTTTCGCGAGCCCAATTAACACTTTGCAAAAACCATTTTTCAAATAGAGCTTTAATGGAACAAGCGCATAACCTGCTTCCTTTGTTTCACCAATTAACTTACTAATTTCACGTTTATGTAATAGCAGTGTCCGTGTTCTTAATGGGTCGTGGTTAAAACGATTTCCTTGCTCATAGGGGCTGACGTGCATCCCGAATAGAATGGCTTCTCCATTTTGGATCCGTGCATAGGAATCCTTTAGATTTACTTTTCCGGCCCGAATCGATTTGATTTCTGTTCCCTGCAAGACAATTCCAGCTTCGTAGGTTTCTTCAATAAAATAGTCATGGTAAGCCTTTTTGTTTTGGGCAACTACTTTTCCTTCACCTTTTGGCATTTTTCTCACCTCGTCTTAAAATTTATTTTAGCAGAATATAGAAGCTACTACAATTGAAAGAGAGCCCCACATGGAAGGCTCCCTCAACGCTATCATTTATTTTTACGCTTCGTACTTTTGTTTTTTGGCACATTATCATAAAATTTACGTTTCTTCTTCGCTTTATTACCTTGACTGCTGCCGCCTTCAGACTTTGCATTAGAATTGCCGCCTTGACCACGACCGCCGCCGCCTTGCTGTTTATTCCTCCGAGACTTCTTGGTATCGCTGCCCGTACTGAAAACCTTTGGTGTTTCCGATCGTTCGCGACGCGGTGTACCCTTCATGCCCACAATTTCAAAATCAATCGCACGTTCTTCTTTATTGACTTTTACTACTCGAATGGTAATTTCATCGCCGATCCGGAACACATTTCCGGTTCGTTCGCCAATCATCGCGAGGTGGCGCTCATCGTAACGATAGTAATCATCCGTCATATAGCTGACATGGACGAGGCCTTCAATCGTATTTGGCAGCTCCACAAACATTCCAAAATTGGTGACAGAGCTGATAATGCCGTCATACTCCTCGCCAATCTTGTCTTCCATGTACTCTGCTTTCTTCAAATCGTCCGTTTCTCGTTCGGCATCCACCGAGCGTCGCTCCATTTTTGAAGAATGATCCGCAATTTCAGGTAAGCGAGCATTCCATTTTTCCTGAGTGGTTGAATCCAGCTTTCCTTCGATTAAGTAGGTCCGGATTAAACGATGAACAATTGTATCCGGATAACGGCGAATCGGCGAAGTAAAATGGGTATAGAACTCTGTTGATAAACCAAAATGTCCGAGACTTTCCGGATCATATTTGGCCTGCTGCATCGAACGAAGCATAACCTTCGAAACAACCATTTCCTCAGGCTTTCCTTGAACCTCTTCAATAATCTCCTGAAGAGCCTTAGGGTGGACATCATTTGCTGTCCCTTTTACAATGTAGCCGAAATTGGTGATAAACTCGAAAAATCTACGTAGTTTATCCTCCTTCGGATCCTCGTGAATACGGTAAATAAACGGAACTTCCATCCAATGAAAGTGCTCTGCCACGGTTTCATTGGCGGCAAGCATAAACTCTTCAATTAATCGTTCAGCCACCGAGCGCTCACGAAGCACGACATCGGTCGGCTTTCCATCTTCATCAACTAGGACCTTTGATTCCTTAAAATCAAAGTCGATCGCTCCCCGCTTCATCCGTTTGTTTCGTAAGATAGCGGCCAGCTCTTCCATCATTTCGAACATAGGTACAAGCGGTTCGTATCTAGCTCGCGTTTCTTCATCATGTTCAGCAAGAATCATATTTACAGCATGATAGGTCATCCGTTCGGTTGTCTTAATCACACTTTGAAAAATTTCATGCGAAACAACGGCGCCCTCTGAGGTAATTTCCATTTCGCAAGATAGTACCAAGCGGTCTACCTTCGGATTTAAGGAACAGATTCCATTCGATAAGCGATGGGGAATCATCGGGATGACTCGGTCGACTAAATACACACTCGTAGCCCGTTCTTCCGCTTCCAGGTCAATTGGCGTGCCTTCTTTTACATAATAGCTAACATCTGCGATATGAACGCCAAGCTTATAGTTGCCGTTCTCAAGTCTTGTTACAGTTACCGCATCATCAAGGTCTTTGGCATCGGCCCCATCAATCGTGACAATCGTTTCATTTCGAAGATCGCGGCGATTGGCCAATTCACTTTCATCAATGGTGTCAGGCACCTCGTTGGCTTGTTTTAACACCTCGTCTGGGAAGGCCATTGGCAAGCCGTGCTTATGTATGACTGAAAGGATGTCCACACCCGGGTCGTTTTTGTGTCCGAGAATGGTAATGACTTCGCCCTCTGCACTTTTTCGCCCTTCTGGATACGTAACCAGCTTAACAACAACCTTATGTCCCTCGACTGCCCCTTTGGACGCTGCCTTTGGAATAAAAATATCACTCGCAAATTTTTTATCATCCGGAATGACAAAGCCAAAGCTTTTGCTTTCTACATACGTTCCGACAATTTGCTGCACACCGCGTTCAATGATGCGGATAATACTTCCTTCCCGTCGCTGCCCCGCGCTTTCAGAGGAAACACGCGCTAAAACGATATCACCATGCATGGCTGTGTTGGTTTCATTTGGAGGGATAAAAATATCATCCATCCCTGGCTCATCTGGTGCGACAAAGGCAAATCCTTTCGCATGACCGATGAGCTTACCGCGGATTAAGTTCATTTTCTCCGGAAGTCCATAACGGTTGCTTCGCGTCCTGACAACTAACCCCTTTTCCTCCATTTGCACGAGTGCTTTCACAAACTCCTTAAAATCACTAGAATCCTGGATGCCAAAGGCAGTTTCAAGTTCCTGCACGGTTAATGGTTTGTATGCTTCATCCTTCATATATTGTAAAACCTTATCAATATGCTTTTGTATATTATCTTCCAAACTAATCCTCCTTTGTGGGTACTTTGTTAATCGCGCCAGTCGAGCTTTTCTAAAAAGGTATAGACATCCTCATGCAATTGTTCCCGTTCTTTGTCGAGCGTGATCACATGACCGGATTCTTCATACCATTTCAGTTCCTTCACAACTGATTCGATTTCATTGTAAATAATGTTGGCACTTTCTGTGTTTATCATTTTGTCATGACGTGCCTGAACGACAAACGTGGGCGCATAAATCATATCCACATTTTCACGCACATCTGCGATCAATGCCTGTAAGGCCTTTAACGTTTTCATTGGTGTTTTCTTAAACTCATTCATTTCCATTTCGATTTGCTCGTCTGTTTTTCCTTCACGTTTTTTAAATTCACGGGCATAATCGAGAATTCCTTCGTACATGACCTCTTCACTTTTTATATGCATCGGTGCGCACATCGGTATAATGGCTTTTATAGGTACAGTGTAACCCAATTTCAAGGAAAATACGCCCCCAAGTGATAATCCCGCCACGGCTATTTCTGAGTGACCTTGATTTTTTAAAAACTCATATCCATTTATCACATCCTGCCACCAATCCGATGGTCCTGTGTGAACAAGCTCTTCGGGTGGAACTCCATGACCCTTATAGTGTGGAGCATGACAAGTATAGCCTTTTTTTTCTAAAAAACGTCCTAGCATGCGAACATCCGCTGAATTTCCGGTAAAGCCATGTAAGAGAAGTATAGCTCTTTTTCCTCCTTTGAAAGTAAATGGCTTAGGTATAACAACTTTCATGATAAAAACTCCCTTAATATCAATTCGTTTAGTTTAGTTTTAACAAAGCAAGGGTGAACATTCCAGAAAAAAGCTTATGTTTTTATAAAACAAACAAAAAACCTGGCGCTTGAGGCCAGGTTTGAGTGTAAATAATTAGATTTTAAAGTAAGTTACTGCGATAGAAAGCAGGATAAATAATACTGCTAATACAATCGTAATACGATGTAGAATCAAGTCAAGTCCTCTTGCTTTTTGCTTGCCGAATAGTGATTCAGCACCACCTGAAATGGCACCTGATAATCCAGCGCTTTTACCTGATTGAAGTATAACAACACCAATAAGTCCGATACTTACAATTACTAATAAGATTACAACTAATGTATGCATAAAGGCCACCTCCTGTTAGACGTACAATTCACAGTATATTAAATCTATCATATTTCCTCGCTTAAAACAATAGTCGTGATTGTGTCTTATGGAATGATTAAAAAGGCACACATCCGAAAATGTGCGCCTTTGATATCGTGAAAAATTATTTGCTTAGGTTATAGAATGTTTTCTTCCCTAAGTATTGAGCTGTTTCACCTAATTGGTCTTCAATGCGAAGCAATTGGTTGTATTTTGCGACACGGTCTGTACGAGATGGCGCACCAGTCTTGATTTGACCAGCATTTGTAGCAACAGCGATGTCAGCAATGGTGTTGTCTTCTGTTTCACCAGAACGGTGAGAGATAACAGCAGTGTACCCAGCACGTTTTGCCATTTCAATCGCATCAAATGTTTCAGTAAGGGTACCAATTTGGTTAACTTTGATCAGGATGGAGTTACCGATTCCTTTTTCAATACCCTCTGCAAGTTTACGTGTATTGGTAACAAATAAATCATCACCAACTAATTGAACTTTTTTACCAAGGCGTTCAGTTAAAAGCTTGTGACCTTCCCAGTCATTTTCATCCAAACCGTCTTCGATTGAAACGATTGGGTATTTAGATGACAGTTCTTCGTACCAATCAACCATTTCTGCAGAAGTCTTCACAACACCTTCGCCAGCAAGATGGTATTTTCCATCTTCCTTGTTGTAAAACTCAGAAGATGCAGCATCCATTGCAAGCATAACTTCTTCACCTGGCTTGTAGCCAGCTTTTTCGATTGCTTCAACAATGGTTTGAAGAGCTTCTTCATTTGATCCTAGGTTTGGAGCGAAACCACCTTCGTCACCAACTGCTGTGTTAAGCCCTTTGCCTTTAAGAACAGATTTTAACGTATGGAAAATTTCTGCACCCATACGAAGCGCTTCTTTAAAGTTTGGAGCGCCAACAGGCATAATCATGAATTCTTGAATATCTACGTTGTTATCAGCATGTTCCCCGCCGTTAACAATGTTCATCATTGGCACTGGAAGCTGCTTCGAATTGAAACCGCCAAGGTATTGATATAAAGGAATATCTAAGTAATTAGCTGCCGCATGAGCAACTGCCATGGATACACCTAGGATTGCGTTTGCACCTAGTTTACCTTTGTTTTCTGTTCCATCAAGTTCGATTAAAGCTTGGTCAACAGAAACTTGGTCAAGAACGCTGAATTCTTCGCCAACAAGATGTGGAGCGATAATTTCATTTACGTTGTCCACTGCTTTTAGAACACCTTTACCAAGGTAACGTTCTTTGTCTCCGTCACGTAGTTCAACAGCTTCATATTCACCAGTAGAAGCACCACTTGGAACCATTGCGCGGCCAAAGGCACCTGATTCAGTAAATACTTCAACTTCAACAGTTGGGTTACCACGGGAATCTAATACTTCACGAGCATATACGTCTGCAATAAATGGCATTTAAAAATCTCTCCTTAAAAATTAAATTGTTTTTCGTTTACTTTATTAATGATGTCCCAGTCATTTCGGCTGGCTGATTAAGACCTAATAAGTCTAACATAGTTGGCGCTAAATCCCCAAGTATTCCACCGTCACGCAATTGAATTCCTTGTTTTGTCACAATTACCGGCACTGGATTTGTCGTATGTGCTGTCATTGGCTCGCCTTCAGGAGTGATCACTTCATCAGCATTCCCATGGTCAGCGGTGATAATCACAGATCCGCCTTTTTCAAGAATTAGATCAACGATTTTTCCAAGACACTCATCGACAGTCTCAATTGCTTTAATTGTTGGCTCAAGCATACCTGAATGCCCTACCATGTCTGGATTCGCGAAGTTCAGTAAAATGGCATCAAACTTGTCCTCCTGAATTTCTTTAAGGAGTGCGTCAGTCACTTCGTAAGCACTCATTTCAGGTTGAAGATCATAGGTTGCTACCTTTGGAGAGTTGATTAAGATCCGCTCTTCGCCAGGGAACTTCTCTTCACGTCCACCGCTCATAAAGAACGTGACATGCGGGTATTTCTCGGTTTCAGCAATTCTCAATTGCTTCATATTATTTTGCGATAAGACTTCACCTAGGGTGTTGTCTAAGTTCGTCGGTTTAAAGGCGACATATCCATCCACAGATTCACTGAAGTGGGTTAAGCACACGAAGAATAAATCTTTCGGATGCTTCGGCCCGCGGTCAAAGGAGCGGAAGTCTTCATTTGTAAATGTATTAGAAATCTGAATTGCCCGGTCCGGACGGAAGTTATAGAAAATAACAGCATCATTGTCCTGAATCGTTGCAACTGGCTGGCCATCTTCTTTTGTGATGACAGATGGGATGACGAATTCGTCAAAAATCCCATGAGAATAAGAATCCTCAACCACTTCTAATGGATTCGTATAGGCAGGGCCATCACCATAGACCATGGAACGGTAAGATTTCTCGACACGCTCCCAGCGCTTATCACGGTCCATAGAGTAGTATCTCCCTGAAATCGTAGCAAATTCACCCACACCGTATTCCTTCATTTTATCCAGTGTCTGTTGAATAAATTTAGCTGCTGTTTTTTGACCGACATCACGGCCGTCAAGGAATGCATGCACGTATACCTTTTCGACGCCTTCTTCTTTTGCCAGTTTCAGCAGAGCAAACATATGTTGAATATGGCTGTGAACACCGCCGTCTGACAATAATCCGAATAAATGAAGGGCTGTTCCATTTTTCTTCACGTGCTCCATTGCACCTGTAAAGGTTTCATTTTTTTCAAATTCACCTTCACGAATGGCAATATTCACTCGTGTTAAGCTTTGGTAAACAATTCGACCGGCACCAATGTTCAAGTGACCCACCTCTGAGTTACCCATTTGGCCTTCTGGAAGACCGACTGCCTCTCCAGAAGCTGTTAAATGAGAATGTGGATACTCGCTCCAAAACCGATCAAAATTAGGTTTTTTCGATTGTGCGACCGCATTCCCTTTTGTTTCGCCCCTGCATCCAAAACCATCAAGGATGATGAGAGCAACTGGAGATTTACTCATAGCTGCCTGCCTCCAGTAATTGTAAGAAGGATTGTGCTTCAAGGCTGGCTCCGCCTACTAATGCACCATCAATATCTGGTTGTGCCATGTATTCTTTAATATTTTCTGGTTTGACACTGCCGCCATATTGAATTCTTACCGCATCGGCTACGTCTTGCGAGAATTGTTGTGCAACTACTTGACGGATATAGGCACAAACTTCATTTGCATCAGCTGAAGTGGAAGATTTACCAGTTCCAATCGCCCAAATCGGTTCGTAGGCAATGACCGTTTGCTTCACTTGATCGTCTGTTAAACCAGTTAATGCTTTCGCCACTTGGTCTCCAACTAATTGGTTCGTTTCACCTTTTTCACGCTGTTCTAGTGTTTCACCACAGCATACGATCGGAGTTAAATTATATTTGAAGGCTGCAAGTGCTTTCTTGTTTACAGATTCATCTGTTTCATTGAACATTTCCCGGCGTTCTGAGTGTCCGATAATGACATATTGAACTTCAAGGTCAGCAAGTGCTTTCGGGCTGATTTCGCCTGTAAATGCTCCGCTTTCTTCAAAGTGCATGTTTTGAGCTCCAATTTTCACATTGCTGCCTTGTGTTACTTCGACAAGACTTTGTAAAAATAAAGCAGGCGCACAAATAACGGATTCCATTTTTTCTGGAGTTGGTACAAGTCCTTTTACTTCCTCTGCAAAGCTTTTTGCTTCAGAAAGTGTTTTGTTCATTTTCCAGTTACCTGCAATGATTGGTTTACGCATACTGGCACATCCTTTCATGATTAAAGCGCAAGCGCCCGTTTAGCGGCGTATGGACTGGAGCGCTTCGACTGAGATAAAGGAAACACGGAGAGCGATAGCGCATTCGTGCTTGACTTATCGTAGGGAGAAGAGCGATGTCCACTAGACGCTGGGTGCTGGAGCTAGATAGTCTTCTTCATTCAAAACTTATACTTTCTTTCTAATAAAAATTATTTATCGTTCAAAGCAACTACACCTGGAAGTGCTTTGCCTTCCATAAATTCAAGGGAAGCGCCGCCTCCTGTAGAGATGTGGCTCATTTTGTCTGCTAAATTGAATTTTTCAACAGCGGCTGCTGAGTCTCCGCCGCCAATAACTGAATATGTACCTTCTGCTTCAGCAAGTGCTTCGGCCACCGCTTTAGTGCCGTTAGCAAACTTATCAATTTCAAATACACCCATTGGTCCATTCCAAATCACTAGTTTTGATTTTTGAATGACGTCACGATAGATCTCAGCAGTTTTCGGTCCAATATCAAGTGCTTCCCAATCAGCAGGAATTTCCTCAATCGCAACTACTTTGGAATTAGCGTCTGCAGAGAAATCATCTGCAACTACAGCATCCACAGGCATATAGAAATTAACACCCTTTGCCTTAGCTTTTTCAATAAACGATTTTGCAAGATCAATTTTGTCTGCTTCAAGCAGTGATTTTCCCACTTCATGGCCCTGTGCTTTGACAAATGTATAAGCAAGACCGCCGCCAATAATTAAGTTATCGACTAATTCTAAAAGATTTTCAATAACACCAATCTTGTCCTTTACTTTGGCTCCACCGATGATCGCTGTAAATGGGCGTTCCGGATTAGAAAGTGCTTTACCAAGTACATCGAGTTCTTTTTCCATTAAAAGACCTGAAACAGCAGGCAGAATATGAGCAATACCTTCAGTTGAAGCATGGGCACGGTGTGCTGCACCAAATGCATCATTTACATAAACATCAGCTAACTCGGCAAATGATTTCGCCAACTCAGGATCATTCTTTTCCTCGCCAGGATAGAAACGGACATTTTCAAGCAGAAGGACATCGCCTTCCGTCATTGTTCCAATCAACGCGTTTACAGAATCACCATAGGCTTCATCTGCCTTCTTCACGTCTTTGCCAAGCAGTTCAGATAGTCTGACACCGGCTAGGGTTAAGCGCATTTCTTCGACTACTTTTCCTTTTGGACGGCCGAAGTGGCTGGCTAAAATCACCTTCGCACCTTGTTCCACTAAGTATTGAATCGTTGGCAATGCTGCACGAATCCGCGTGTCGTCCGTAATTTGACCATCCTGCATAGGTACGTTAAAATCCACTCGGCAAAATACGCGTTTACCTTTTACATCGACATCTTTGAGAGTTTTCTTATTCATAAAGGACCTCCGAAAGTTTGGTATGAAGAAAATGAATTATCTAAAATCAGTAAAAAAAGGGGAGGGGGGCATATACTCCCCGCTCCCCTTTGGAAAACCTTTGTAATGTTCAACTTCTTATGATTGAAAACCAATCATCGTCCGTTCCGATATATTAAAGTCCTTTTTGTGCAAGGTAGTCAACAAGGTCAACAACGCGGTTAGAGTAACCAACTTCGTTATCGTACCAAGATAATACTTTTACCATGTTGCCTTCAAGAACCATTGTTGATAATGCATCGATTGTCGAAGAAACTTTAGCTCCGTTGTAATCAGTAGAAACTAATGGAAGTTCGCTGTATGCTAGAATACCTTTTAATGGGCCTTCAGCAGCTGCTTTTAATGCAGAGTTAACTTCATCAGCTGTTACTTCTCTGTCTAATTCTGCTACTAAGTCAACTACAGAAACGTTCGGTGTTGGAACGCGAATAGCCATACCGTTTAATTTACCCTTAAGTTCTGGTAAAACAAGCGCAACTGCTTTTGCAGCACCAGTTGAAGTTGGAATCATGTTTTCAGCTGCTGCACGTGCACGACGGTAGTCTTTGTGCGGCAAGTCAAGAATTTGTTGGTCATTTGTGTATGAGTGAATAGTTGTCATCATACCGCGTTTGATTCCAAAAGTATCATTTAATACTTTTGCAAACGGAGCTAGACAGTTTGTAGTACAAGAAGCGTTTGAAATAACATGGTGGTTATTTGCATCATATTTGTCTTCGTTAACACCCATTACGATTGTGATATCTTCGTTAGATGCTGGTGCAGAGATAATTACTTTTTTAGCGCCTGCTTCAAGATGTTTTGCAGCATCTTCACGTTTTGTGAAACGGCCAGTTGATTCAACAACTACGTCCACGCCAAGATCGCCCCAGCCTAATTGTGCAGGATCGCGTTCTGCAAGAACTTTCACTTTGTGTCCGCCAACTACTAGGTATTCGCCATCAACAGTAACATCTTCTTGTAGAGTCCCGTGAACAGTGTCATATTTTAGAAGATGTGCAAGCATATTTGCATCAGTTAAGTCATTAATTGCAACGATTTCCACATTGCTATTTCCTAAAGCCGCACGAAATACGTTACGACCGATACGTCCAAATCCATTAATACCAACTTTTACTGACATGATAAATTTCCTCCTTTAATTGGGTAAGGATGTTTTTTATTTTAAAAAGGATTTACCCTTTTAATAACTTTCTAGCTGCACCTTCATCTGTGATTAAAATCGTCGATGCTGGTGCTTGTTTTAAGTATGCCTTGATGGCCTTAGCCTTGGAATTCCCGCCTGCAACCGCGATGACATTAGGAATGCCAACCAAATCTTCTAACTGCAGGCCAATCGTTAATACCTTGTGAACAATTTCGCCTTGTTCATTAAAATAATAGCCAAAAGCTTCACCCACAGCTTTGCTGCTTTCAAGCATACTTAGAATCTCAGGATTGGTTTTTCGCCGTTCAGCCATTGTGATAGCATCTCCAATTCCATGAAGAACCATGCTAGCTGATTTAATTAGTTTTAATACTTCATGAATGTCAGGTTCTCTGATAAGCGATTCGTAGATATCTGTACTGACCTGATCAGGAACATAGAACACTCGATGTTTGGATTGGGTGTTTCTGGACATAATCGAACAAATCGTATTTGCCTGATTTTGAACATCCTCGCCTACTCCGCCTCTTGCTGGTACAAACAGTAATTCCTTTTGGGTAAGCTCTGGTGATAGTCTTTCTGCGATAGCAGCCATCGTTGAACCGCCAGTTACAGCAATGATATTTTTTCCGCTGAGAAGCTTTTTCATGCAAATAGCACTTGCCTTGCCAAGCTCACCTTTCACCATGGGCGATTCATCACTATCGCCAGGTACAATGACGACCTTTTTAATGCCCAGCTTGTGCTTCAATTCCAACTCCATCACATCAATACCCTTTAACTCACGCATAAAGCCTTCCAAGTCTTCAAGCAAATTTTTCCCTTCAGGTGTTAAACTCATTCCCACATTATTTGTGTAGATTAAATTTTGCTCCCTTAGGAAATCAACTTCACCGCGAAGGACTCTTTCGGTATACCCGAGACTGACTGCTAGACTCCGTCTTCCTACCGGCTGCATAAAACCAATGTACCTTAGGATAGAATATCTCTTCTGTAAGACCTGCAGGAGGTCGGGTAATAATTTTTTTTGGATATCGATTAATGACTGCATGAATCTCATGCTCCTTTATTATATGTAGTTGGTCCTAAAATGTCCACCATAGACATATTATGTCCCGCTACATTCAAAAAAAATCACCCCTGCTACATTTTTCATTGTAACAGGAGTGAAAATCTATTTCAACTATTAAAATTGGCTTTTTTTTCATGCAAACGGTTACTTATGTCAAATTTGTTAATTACACCGAATCCTGCTTCTACTCCATCAATATAAACAACTGGGATCATTAAACCATATTGTTCGGTTAATTCATCACTGGATTCAATATCAATTTCTTCTAAGGTAAACTCCGAGTCTTTGTTTAGCTCCAGAAGTGTAGACTTTGCCTTGTCACATAGCGGGCAGCTTCTCCTTGTATATAATGTGATTGTTGTTTGATCCATCATTTTTGTTCCTTTCATTCAAACCTTTTTCTTTTCGAAGAGGAGGGAATTCCCAATTGATCCCGGTACTTAGCAATCGTCCTTCTTGAAACCACCATACCTTCCTCTATTTTTAAATGTTCGACAATTTCTTGATCAGAAAGCGGTTTTTGTTTATTCTCTTTTTCTATTAAAGTCGCAATTTTCTTCTTTACCTGTGTGGAAGATGTATTTTCATCATCCGAAACGGTTTGTATGGTACTTGTAAAAAATGTTTTCAACGCGAACGTCCCAATCGGTGTTTGCACATACTTTTCCCGGACTGCTCGGCTGACGGTGGATTCATGGATATCAAGTTCTCCAGCAACTTCCTTCATCGTCATCGGCACTAAGTATTGTGACCCTTTTTGGAAAAATGAAGCCTGTTTTTCAATGATTTTTGCTACAACCCTTGTCAGCGTCTCTTTACGCTGTTCAATGCTTTTTTGGATCCACTGGTAATCCTGGAGTTTATCCTGTAGAAAGCGGCTTACTTGTTGGTCTTGGTCTTTGAATTTATGATAATACTGCTCATTGAGGCTAATCCTTGGCAGCGATTCATCAGACATCCGTACGGTTAGTCCCTCGCTTGATTGCTCAACGATTGCATCTGGGATAATATAAGTGGTTGCTTCTTTTCCTAAAATGGCCCCAGGCTTAGGATTCAATGTTTGAATTTGATCGTAAACATCTTGTATATCCTTAAGGGTTACCTTTAGTTCTTTAGCAATTTTCTTCCACTTCTTTTCGGCGAATGGAATGAAATGATCGCCGATTATGTTTTGCGCTAGTTCGTTATCTGGATTTAGATAATAAATTTGCATCAATAGGCACTCTTGAAGGTTCCTTGCCCCGATGCCTGCTGGCTCCAGTGTTTGGATAATGGCCAAGCATTCTTCAACTGAATCTTCCATTACCCTTAGGTTTTTGGCGATTTCGCTAAGGTCCCCCAGAAAGTAACCGTTTTCATCTAAATTTTGGATAAGATGGCGTATTACACTTAATTGTTCCACCGATAGGTTCGTTATTTTTAATTGAGACAGTAAATAATCTTCAAGCGAAAATGGTTTGTCAGCTATTTGATCAATCCAGTCCTTTTCCGCTTTTTGGTGTTTGCGACGATTACGGTCAATGAGCGGATTCATTGGCTTGATATTGCCATTTTCAACCTGCAATAGGGGATTTTCAAGTGCCTTATCTTCTAAAAAAGCAGTTAACTCATGGGCAGAGTACTGCAACAATGCAATGGCCTGCGATAGCTCCTGTGTCATCGCCAATTTTAATGTTTGCTGCTGCCATAAACCGGCCTTCAAGTTCATTCGTATCCCCCCTGTTTTCTATTTTACACGATTGAGGGAATTTCGGGTATTAGAAAATGATATTCGAGGATGGAACTAAGCCTTTTTCAGGCATAAAGCTAAGAGGTTTTTGGATGAAGTTTTAGTTTTGTGCTGATTTCCGGTGGTTTTGTGCCGATTTTCCATTTTATGTGCAATTTTTGAAAGGTTTTGTACCATTTTGAGCATGTTTTGTGCCATTTTGGAAGAATTTTGTGCATTTAACCTTTTATTGGAAATTCAGAACCCTTTTTCAAAATAAAAAACCCCCTGTTTTAAAAAAACAGGAGGCTTTCTTGATGCGCTCGGCGAGAATCGAACTCACATTTTAAGCTTCGGAGGCTTACGTGCTATCCGTTGCACCACGAGCGCTAAATTGTTGCGACTTACATATTATATGCCAGGTTCCGTCACATTGCAAGCAAAGAATTGTTTAAAATAGTCAGAAATGGTTATGCTGAATTAGGGAAAGTTGTCGAACATTTTTAAAGAGGTATTGTTTGACCTTTATTGACCATCAGTGTATGATAACTATACATATTACTTTTATCTTTACAATCAAAGGAGGAAGAAAAATGAATTTGATCCCTACAGTTATTGAACAAACAAACCGGGGCGAGCGTGCTTATGACATTTATTCCCGTCTGTTAAAAGACCGGATTATTATGCTTGGTAGTGCGATCGATGACCATGTGGCTAACAGCATTGTTGCACAATTATTATTCCTTGAAGCGGATAACCCTGAAAAAGATATTTCTTTATATATCAACAGCCCAGGCGGCAGCATCACCGCAGGTATGGCTATTTTTGATACAATGCAATTCATCAAACCAAAGGTACAAACTATTTGTATCGGTATGGCTGCATCCATGGGTGCATTCTTACTGGCAGCAGGTGAAAAAGGCAAGCGTTATGCGCTTCCAAATGCTGAAGTCATGATTCACCAGCCACTAGGCGGTGCACAAGGACAAGCAACTGAAATCGAAATTGCTGCAAAGCGTATCCTTTTCCTTCGCGAAAAATTAAATGGAATTTTAGCAGAACGGACTGGACAGTCGCTTGAAGTAATCAGCAAAGATACAGACCGCGACAACTTCATGACAGCAGAACGTGCAAAAGAATATGGTCTAATCGACCATATCATCACTCGTAATTTAATCGAAGATGAGAAAAATAAAAACAAATAAGTACAAAGAAGCAATCGGCATCCAGCCGGTTGCTTTTTTTTGCTAATAACCAAAAAAGGCCGGTTCCAATTGGCTCCGGTCCTCTTTCAGATCAATGTTCTTTTTGGATAAAATCAGCTAACGCTTCAATAGCAGATGCTTCATCATCGCCATCTGCTACTATATCAATCATGACACCTGAGCCAACAGCCAAGCTCATTAAGCCCATTATGCTCTTTGCATTTACTTTCTTGCCATCCTTCTCAAGGAAAATATCCGCAGAAAATCGGTTGGCTTCCTGAACAAAAAGAGCCGCAGGTCGTGCTTGAAGACCCGTTTTTAATTTTACTTCCACTTGTTTCACTAACATTACACAATTCCTCCTCATGGTTTTTTTACTCTATTTTTCTTGGAGCTTTGTACATAATTATTATCTTCAGGTAAGTCTTCACTCGATACATGTTATGTCTTTCACATGTTATCTTATACCTATGTTATTGTACTATAGGATAATCTACTCTCGAGTAACCATATCCCCTGCACGCAATTTCTCAGCAATCGCATCGATTTTTCTCAAGCGATGATTAATCCCTGATTTACTGATCGCACCACCGGAAACCATTTCCCCCAATTCCTTAAGGGTCACGTCCGTATAATTCAAACGGAGTTCTGCAATTTCTCTCAATTTTTCTGGTAAAATTTGCAGCCCGACCGTTGCATTGATGTAGCGGATATTCTCGACCTGCCGAATCGAAGCACCGATCGTTTTATTAAGGTTTGCGGTCTCACAGTTTACGAGACGATTGACTGAATTCCTCATATCTCGAACAATCCTTACGTCTTCGAAGCGAAGAAGGGCATTATGGGCACCTGCAACATTTAAAAACTCGGTAATCTTTTCTGCTTCTTTTAAATAGTTGATATAACCTTTTTTGCGCTCGAGAGTTTTGCTATTTAGTCCAAATGTATTCATCAATTCGCATAAAGAGTCATTATGTTCTTTATAGAGCGAAAAAATTTCCAAATGATACGAAGATGTTTCCGGGTTATTGACGGAACCGCCAGCTAGAAATGCACCGCGTAGATAAGAACGCTTACAACATTTCTTTTTTACAAGCTCTGGTGAAATATCATGGATGATGGTAAAACCCTCACCAATAATTTTTGTATCCTCGAGAATTTCTTTAGCCAGATGGGATAATCGGACAATGTAGACGTTGTTCTTTTTCAGACGCATCTTTTTCCGAACAAGCAACTCTACCTGGACATCGTAACTCTTTTTTAATAATGTGTAGATTCTTCTGGCAATCGCAGCATTTTCGGTTTGAATATCAACAACTAACTTACGATTTGAGAATGAAAGGGAACCATTCATCCGGATTAAAGCGGATAGTTCTGCTTGAATGCAGCACGTTTTCACTTCCAAGTTAGTTAATTCTTTTTTCGTTTCCGAAGCGAAAGACATCCCTTCACCCCCCTTAAAAAAACAAAGCGTTTTTAGTAAGTACTATATTTACGTTTCATAACGCTTTTTGGTTTCAATTAAAAGCAAATTATATAAAATTTTTGCAACCTTTTTCGGATCATGTCTTAGCGCACCATTTTCCTGATAAGCGATGTCCGCGTGAACAACTTCTAGTCCTAATTCAAAAAGGCGCGGCAGATCATATAGAACAGGGTCAGCCAGTTCTTCATTATATCGGAGCTGAATATCCTGTGGTATCTCTTCATTATTTACAAGAATCGTATTAATAAAAGCACAGCTCATATGATCATATAAGGCCTTTACATGATCGCTCGCTGTAAAGCCATGGGTTTCCCCAGCCTGGGTCATCAAATTACAAATATACACCTTTTTGGCGTGTGACTGGCACAGCTCATCCCCGATTCTTGGAACGAGCAGGTTTGGCAGAATACTTGTATATAGGCTCCCTGGCCCAATGATGATTAAATCAGCCTGACGGATGGCTTGAATCGCCTCTGGTAAGGGACGAATATTTTCCGGCGTCATAAACACTTTTTTAATTCTCTTACCCGAATATGGAATTTTTGATTCCCCTGAGACAATCGTTCCGTCTTCCATTTCAGCATGAAGGACGACACTCTGATTTGCTGCAGGCAGGACTTTACCATGAACATTTAAGATCTTACTCATTTCCTGGATCGCGTGGACAAAATTACCCGTGATTGAGGTCATTGCAGCCAAGATTAAATTTCCAAGCGAGTGTCCGGAAAGCTCATTCGATGTTTTAAACCGATGTTGAAACATTTCTTCAACGAGCGGTTCGACATCTGATAAGGATGCTAACACATTGCGAATATCTCCAGGAGGTGGAATATGCAAGTCTTCACGCAAGCGTCCTGAACTGCCGCCGTCATCCGCGACTGTCACAATGGCGGTAATCTCCACAGGAAACTGTTTTAATCCACGCAATAAAACTGGCAATCCTGTTCCCCCGCCAATGACGACAATTCGAGGCTGTCCGTAAATGCTCATGTTGTTTTTTCCTTTCTCCTCTCAATGTCACGATGGGATATACATGTCTTATAGTCTTGTTGGAAAAATTTACCTAGATGTTCAGCAAGCGTCACTGAACGGTGCTGTCCGCCTGTACATCCAATCGCAATCACTAACTGCGCTTTTCCTTCTCTTTTATAATGAGGCAGCATGAAAGAAAGCAGGTCGGTTACTTTTTCCAAAAACTTATGTGTTTCATTCCACTTTAATACATAACTGGAAACATCCTCATCAAGCCCCGTTTTAGGTCTCATATGCTCGATATAATGAGGATTTGGTAAGAAACGCACATCAAACACAAGGTCCGCATCAATAGGAATTCCATACTTAAAGCCAAATGACATGACATTGACAGTAAAGAGTGATTGTTTATTCGCCGTAAATTCCGTTAATATTTTCTCACGAAGTTCCCGCGGTTTCATCTGGGAAGTATTGTAAATCAATTGAGCCCTGCCTTTAAGTTCTTCAAGAAGTTCACGCTCAAGCGTAATTCCTTCAAGCGGCAGGCCTGTCGGTGCTAACGGATGCGACCGCCTTGTCTCTTTATATCTGCGCACTAATGTTGAATCATCCGCATCTAAAAATAAGATCTGCGGGGCCACCCATGAAGTTTCTCCCAGTTCATCCAATGCTTTAAATAGATGATCAAAGAATTCTCTCCCTCGCAGGTCCATAACAAGGGCAACTTTATTCATTTTATTCCCGGATTCCTTCATAAGTTCGAGGAATTTTGGAAGCAATGTTGGAGGCAAATTATCGACACAGAAGAAACCTAAATCTTCAAAACTTTGAATGGCTACAGTTTTTCCTGCACCAGACATTCCAGTAATTATCACCATTTGAATGTCACTTGCAGCACCGGTACTCATTATTAATTCCCCCTATTAGTTAGCTTGGATCTAATCGATAACTGATTAGTTGAAAGTCTTTTGTATAAGTAAAAGTACCGTAAATAATTCCTTTTCCATGAATCATATAATCAAGAATATGATAATCGCCAGCAGCCATTGGCAAATTTTTCAATTGATCAATCATTTGCCATCCAAGTTTACCTTCCTCAGATTCGTCTAAATCGATGCCGTCCGCATCAGTTGCTACAAATGTAAACATCATCCACTCGGAAAGAAGCTGGTCGTTTTCTTTCATAATCATTGTAAAAATCCCTTTTAGCTGTGGATTTTTCAAATAGATTCCCGTTTCTTCACGATATTCCCTGATGCAAGAGTCTCGAACCGATTCGCCCGGCTCCATTTTCCCACCAGGAGCAACCCACCAGCCGCGGCGTGGTTTTTGCAGCAGCAATATTTTTTCGTCTCTTATCAATACACAATTGGTGACACGCTGCACAACATTCACCCTCTTAATAAAGCATACATGTTTTTAGCAGTCTTCGAAAAAGCATTCGCTTGTCCTTTTTGAAAAAGGACCTTTTCATAGTCTACTCGAATTACAAAAGAACCCTCTATAACTTTAAATTCATTCTTTTTATTATACTATTTTTAGGATACAGTCACAATGAATACAAATTTGATATTTCTTTAATTATTATTATAGTTTGTCACTATTGCTAACATACTTTTTATAAAATACTTACGAGCAGATCCGCCTAAAAAAATAGCACAGGCTACGGGCCTGTGCATGAAAGGAATATATTTTTTAAAGGGGGTCAATTACTGCTTTTATCATACCCTAACAATATTTCACTACTGTTACAAGAGAATTAAAACAGAGTTACGTTTTTGTAAAAACAATGGAAGATTTTTTAGCTTCTGCTTTTTTGTTTTAATTCTTCTTTAAGCTCCTCAACAAAATGCTGGGCACTTTGAGCAGCAATACTTCCATCTCCCGTTGCAGTCACAATCTGGCGTAACGTTTTTTCTCGAATATCACCAGCTGCAAAAATTCCCGGTACCTTCGTTTCCATGCGGTCATTTGTTTCGATATAGCCATTTTCATTGGTAATTCCTAGGCTTGTAAATGGTTTCGATAATGGCACCATGCCGATATAAATAAAGACTCCGTCAGCCGGTAATACTTGCTCCTCGCCATTCTCTGTGGAAACCAATGTCACACTACCCACTTTGCCATCTTTGTCATTAATCGACTTAATCGTGTGATTCCAAATAAAATCCACTTTCTCATTGGCAAAAGCACGGTCCTGGAGGATTTTTTGGGCACGAAGCTCAGCACGGCGATGGACGATAGTTACTTTGGAAGCGAAACGGGTTAAATAAACCCCTTCTTCAACGGCAGAGTCCCCGCCGCCAATCACATAAAGCTCTTTTGCTTTAAAGAAGGCCCCATCACATACAGCACAATAGGATACACCGCGGCCGCCCAGTTCTTTTTCACCTGGAACACCAATTTTCTTATACTCTGCACCCGTAGTAATGATAACTGCGTAAGCTTTATATTGTTTTGACCCGGCAACGACGATTTTATAGTCACCGTGATCAATGATTTCCTTAATATCGCCATAAGCATATTCTGCGCCAAACTTTTTCGCATGTTCGAACATCTTTGTTGATAAATCCGGACCTAAAATACTTTCAAAGCCAGGATAATTTTCAACGTCCTCGGTATTGGCCATCTGCCCACCCGGCATCCCGCGCTCAATCATTAGTGTCGAAAGGTTCGCACGAGATGTATAAACAGCCGCTGTCATCCCCGCAGGGCCAGCACCGGCAATAATGACGTCATAAATTTTTTCTTCAGACATATTTTGTCACTCCTTTATAGAAAAGCGGAAGCGCTTTGGTCAGGGGCGACTAGCATAAGACGAGCCGGCCGGAAGGTTGTTCTTTACCTTCTCGTCGGATTGGCTTAGACCATAGAGCCCCTAGGCGCTGCAGCTAGACAGTAATATAAAAAAATACGATTAAGTATATTGTTCCCTTACTTAATCGTATATAACAATCGTTTTATCGTCCACCAATATGCTTAATTCAAATAGCTATTCACTATTTTTACATATTTGCCAATCGTTGCTGTGGAAATCCCATAGCGTTCAGCAACTTCCTGCTGGGATACCTTTTCACTGCGCAGCTTGTGCCACATATACTCAACTGCGCCAGCCCAGGCACGTTTATTTTTCAAACGAAGCTTAGCTTTGGAAACCTCGACATACACGGAAAACCACATGAGGTATAACCCAGCCTCAATGGTGCCAATTGGTTGATGGGTTTCATAAAAAAGCTCGGCAATTTCTTGTGCATCCGAAGTCATGGATGGTTTTCCCGATCTGATTAACGAGATATAATCCTTTTCCAAGGCCGTAAATTTCTGGTTTTTAAAAAGCCGTTTAGAGGTGATAATTTCCTCTTTTTTACTTGAAACGGTCGTTAGGAAAAGGGCAAATAAGCGCTCTTCTACATAGTCGCTTTCAAGCTTTTGAAAAATAGATCCGGAAAGGTCCTCAAAACCATTAGCTGATGCGTTTTCTTTATTCCATGGTTCAGAGCCTTCTTTGTCAGGACTAAGGTCCAGCACCTTTTTCCAGATGCTTTTTGCAAAATTTTCATGGCCTGTGAAATAGGCCGAATAAGAAAGCCAATAATAATATGGACCATCGCCATCAAAGCCATGTTTATATAATTTTTTCAGCCATAAATAGGCAAGTTCATATTCACCAACCAAAGCAAACGAGGCACCCAGCTTAAATTGCTGTTCACTAAGAAGCGGTTGAATTTTCTTCAATGTTGCAATCAACCCTGCCACATTCTTTGATTGGCCCTGATAATGAGCAAATACAAGTCTGTTACAAAGAGCATGGAGATTTCCCGGATTTCGCTCCAACACATCGTCTAGGATGGATTCCGCCTTTTCTGTTTTGCCTAGATAGAAATAAGCGAGCGCCAAGTTATTGTATGCCGACCAGTACTCCGGATAATCTTTGACCACATCATTTAACAGCTCAATTGCTTTTGGAAAGTAACCTGACTCCAGCAGGTCACGAGCTTGTTCTTGTTTGACAATCAGGTCATCCTGCGGATAAAGTTCATCCTCAAGATCCTCTGACTCAAATGTTAATACATCAAGCAAATCATCTGTATCTTCGCTAAAATCACCATCTGGATCTAGCTCTAAATACAGCTTGGCGTGGTGATAAGCATCTTTAAAAAATCCCAAATGGGCATAATTATTCGCCAAAAAGTAATGGCATTCCACCATTTCTTGATCTAGTTCTTCAAGGATGAGGTGCAAGAGCCGGTTGGAATTTTCAAACTCGCCAAGTTCTGTTGACACGATCGCCAACTGGCATATAATCATCGGTTCACCCGGCTCAAGCTGCATCGCTCGCCCAAGATATTTTTTTGCTTTTATAAAATCACGTCGATGGAATGCCTTTAAACCCTTCGTGAAATAATATTCCCCCGTAGGAACAAATGAAAGTAATTTTCCCATATGCATTCTTGCTTTCGCGTCTTTACCCATGAAGTCCTCCACATTTTTAACATAACTAATGTAGTATACCACATGATGGAGTTGTTCGAGAAGGGATTGTAATGGGGGAGTTTCGGATTGTTTTAGAAAGATATGGCGAAATGGAAATGTTTTTACAATTTCCGTCTAATTCATCTAACTTTTGTATAATTATCGGTGCGTTTTGTAAAATAAGCTCTCAGTTTTGTATAATAGTAGCCTAATTTGTAAAATTACTCTTCAGTTTTGTTCAATGCAATATTAAATAAAAAAAACCGGTCTATTTACGACCGGTCCTTGTGTCTTTCCTCTAATGTTCTCAAAATATCTTTGAATGGGAGGCCTTGTTCCACCAGCAATACCTGTAAGTGATAAAGCAAATCTGCTGCTTCCCATCTTAGCTCCTCAGGGTCACGGTTTTTAGCAGCGATAATTACTTCGGCCGCTTCTTCACCGACTTTTTTCAAAATCTTATCGACGCCTTTTTCAAAAAGATAGGTTGTGTATGCCCCTTCTGGCCGCTCACGTTCACGTTCGACGATCACTTTTTCAAGCGATTGCAGGATCTGATAATCGGCCAAGCTCGAAGTCCCTTTAAATCCACGTTCAGAAAAACAGCTCACCGCACCCGTATGGCAGGCAGGACCTTTGGGATAGACAAGCACTAATAATGCATCTTGATCACAGTCATAGTTGATGCTGACAACCGTTTGCGTATTGCCGCTTGTCGCTCCTTTATGCCATAATTCCTGACGAGAACGGCTGAAAAACCAGGTTTCACCCGTTTCAATTGTTTTCGCGAGTGATTCCTCGTTCATATATGCGAGCGTTAATACTTCCTTCGTTCCCGCATCCTGGATAATTGCCGGCACTAACCCTTTTTCATCAAATCGTACATTCATCGAACCGTCACTCCTTTTTCCCGTAAATAGGATTTTACCTCATGAACAGAAGTCTCTTTATAGTGAAAAATAGAAGCAGCAAGGCCAGCGTCTGCCTTCCCAGCGCTAAATGCTTCCTCAAAGTGTTCCGAATTCCCTGCTCCGCCCGAAGCGATGACTGGAATCGGAACGGCTTCACTAACCGCCTTTGTCAGTTCTAGATCAAATCCATTTTTCTCGCCGTCACTGTCCATACTTGTTAATAGAATTTCACCTGCTCCAAGCTCGGCTGCTTCCTTTGCCCACTCAACCACTAGTTTGTCTGTAGGAGTCCGGCCGCCGTGCGTAAACACACGCCATGTCCCAATTTCTTCATCAAATTTCGCATCAATCGCTACGACGATACATTGCGAACCGAAGTAACTGGCACCTTCTTTAATGACCTCTGGATTCAAGACGGCAGCTGTGTTCAGTGACACTTTATCTGCCCCGGCCCGAAGAATTCTCTTCATATCTTCCAAGGCATTGATTCCCCCGCCAACCGTAAACGGAATCGCCAGCTCGGAAGCGACAGCTTTCACTACTTCCACCATCGTTTTTCTTCCTTCAACCGATGCTGAGATATCTAGGAAAACAAGCTCGTCTGCACCTTGCTGGTCGTAAAATCGTGCCAATTCAACCGGGTCCCCCGCATCCCGCAGCTGGACAAATTGAATGCCTTTTACCACTCGACCGTCCTTTACATCAAGGCAGGGAATGATTCGTTTTGTTAATGTCATATACTCTCACCTTCCAATGCCTCTTTTTGCAGGGAATACTATGTAAACTCCTGTGTTATACTCCTGCCAGTTCCAATGCTTCTTTCAGGGTAAAACGATTTTCGTATAGCGCCTTACCTACAATTGCACCGCTTATGCCGTTTTTCGCTATCTCCTTTAAATCTGCAAGACTGCTTACCCCGCCAGAGGCAATGACATTTTTTCCAGTTACTTCTGCCATTTCACATACAGCTGCTATATTCGGACCTGCAAGTGTCCCATCTGTGGCAATATCGGTAAAAATAAACGTCTCTGCGCCTGCTTCTGCAAAGCGCTTGCCAAGATCGACCGCCTTTAGTTCTGAGGTATCCAGCCATCCGTGTGTGGCGACATAGCCATTTTTCGCATCAATGCCAACCGCAATTTTTCCACCGTATTTCTTTATCATCTCAATTGCAAACTCCGGATTCGATACAGCAATGCTTCCGATGATGACCCGATCCACACCATTTTCAAGGTAGTGAACGATGTCCTCTTCCGAACGAATCCCGCCGCCAATTTGAATTTTTACATCAAGTTTGTTTGCCGCTTCAATCACGAACCGGTCATTAACCCGCTTGCCATCCTTTGCTCCGTCAAGGTCCACCATGTGGATCCAATCTGCGCCGTCAGCGGCAAAACTCTTAGCCATATCAAACGGCGAGTTCCCGTAAATCGTTTCTTGATCATAGTCCCCTTGGAGGAGACGGACGCAATTGCCGCCCCGCATATCAATTGCCGGATATATTGTTAAACTCATCGGACTGCCTTCCTTTCCTCCACCATTTGTAAAAAATTATCTAGAAGGGCCATCCCAAGCTTGCTGCTTTTTTCTGGATGAAATTGCATCCCCATCACATTGTCTCTGCCAACAACTGCTGAAACTTGTTCGTGGTAATCCGCCTTTGCCAGTAAAACATCGCTGTTGTTTGCATCCACATAATAGGAATGGACGAAATACACATAATCCTCTTCTACATTTTTTAACAGAGGTGAGTTGTTAACAAATTCAAGCCGGTTCCAGCCCATGTGAGGAACCTTGTAAGTCGCTCCCTCTGATGTTCGGCCTGGAAAGCGGCGAACACTTCCTGGTAACAATCCTAACCCTTTCGTTAGACCATTTTCCTCACTTTGCTCAAACAACAGCTGCATCCCAAGGCAGATACCGAGGAGCGGTTTACCCGTTGCCACAAATTCCTTGATCGTCTTCACTGGCAAGCGTTCCATCGCATCACGAAAGGAACCCACCCCAGGAAGAATCAATCCATCAGCTTGAAGTAATTCCTTCTTATTGGCGGAAATAAAATAATCAGCGCCTAGTCGCTCAAGTGCTTTACTCACGCTAAACAAATTCCCCATCCCATAATCAACAATGCCAATCATCGAAAACATCCCTTTCCTGGTGCCTCTTCATGGTGCCTGACACCCAAATTTCTTGCCTTCTGTTTGATGGTGCCTGACACCAAGGTTTTTATAACATCCCTTTTGTCGATGGCACGCCTTTGATGCGTGGGTCGATGGTCGTTGCTTCGTCTAGGGCACGTCCGAGTGCTTTAAAGACGGCTTCGATCATATGGTGTGTATTTTGTCCGTAATGTACGATAACATGAAGATTCATCCGAGCTTCTAATGCAAGCTTCCATAAAAATTCATGAACAAGCTCGGTGTCAAAGGTGCCCACTTTTTGTCCTGGAAACTCGGCACGCATTTCGAGATGCGGACGATTACTGAGATCGACGACTACCTGTGCTAAAGCTTCATCCATCGGTACAAAGGCATTCCCGTAGCGCTTAATGCCGCGCTTGTCCCCCAGTGCTTCACGAAGCGCCTGCCCTAAACAAATGCCAATATCTTCTGTTGTATGGTGATCGTCTACTTCTGTATCACCATTCGCATTAACTGTAAGGTTGAATTGCCCGTGCTTTGTGAATAAATCAAGCATATGCGTCATGAATGGGACACCCGTTTCAAGATTGGACTGTCCGTCACCATCTACTTCTAATTTCAATTGTATTTGCGTTTCATTTGTATTTCGTTCAACACTTGCGATTCTTTCCACGAACGGGACCTCCTTATTTTATGAAAGCTATAACTTTCCGTCATTTTTCAAACGAATTTCCACTGCTCTCGCATGGGCCTCGAGCCCTTCCATCCGGGCGAACTCAGCAATTTTTGCACCATTCTCGGTTAAAGCCTTTTCACTGTAGATAATTACGCTCGATTTCTTTTGAAAATCGTCCACATTTAGTGGACTGGAAAAGCGAGCGGTTCCGTTTGTCGGCAGAACATGATTGGGACCTGCAAAATAGTCTCCCACGGGTTCAGAGCTGTAACGACCAATAAAGATCGCTCCTGCGTGACGAATTTTCCCAAGTAACTCAATGGCATTTTCTGTGATGACTTCTAAGTGTTCCGGTGCTAACTGGTTTACGGTTTCGACCGCTTCGTCCATATCTGCTGTTACGTAAATCGCACCATAGTCGGCAACCGAGCGGGCGGCAATGTCTTTTCGCGGCAGATGTTCTAGCTGCTTTTCGACTTCCAAAGCAACAGCTTCGGCTAAAGTAAGCGATGGAGTCACGAGAACACTACAGGCACGTGGGTCATGCTCCGCTTGTGATAGCAGGTCAGCCGCCAATTCGTCCGCCTTTGCCGAGTCATCTGCCAAGATGGCGATCTCACTTGGACCGGCGATCATGTCGATGTCCACATCCCCGAAAACTTCTCGTTTTGCCAGCGCCACAAAGATATTTCCCGGACCGGTAATTTTATCAACGGAGCGAATCGATTCTGTTCCATAGGCGAGTGCCGCAATTGCCTGAGCCCCGCCAACCTTATAGATTTCTTCGACGCCGGCTTCCTTTGCAGCCACAAGTACCACTGCTGGCAATTGACCTTGGTCATCAGGAGGTGATACCATCACAATCCGTTTCACACCAGCGACTTTCGCCGGAATCACATTCATTAGGACGGATGATGGATAGGCAGCTGTTCCACCTGGCACATACAGGCCAACCGAATCAAGCGGCGTTATTTTTTGACCAAGAACGGTTCCATTTTCTTCGGTGGTCATCCATGATGGCCGGAGCTGCTTTTCATGAAATGCTCGAATATTTTCCGCTGCTTCCTGGACGATCGAGATAAAACGCTGATCGATCTGCTGATAGGCTGCCTCGATTTCTTTATCTGTTACGGAAAAAGAAGATAAGTTCACACGGTCGAACTTTTCGGTATACTCTCTTAACGCTTCGTCACCGCGAGTGCGAATCTCCGCAATTATTTTTTTGACAACATCCTGCTGTTCTGAGGTACCCGCTTCAATCGAACGTTTAATCGAAATAAGTTCACTCACTTTTAGTATTTTCATGTTAATAATCCCCCACTGAAACTACTTCACTAAGTCGTGTCACTAAATCGTCGATCTGATTGTCTTTGATCCGATAGCTGACAGGATTGACGATCAGCCGCGATGTTACATCGACAATTCTCTCGTACTCGACGAGACCGTTTTCCCTCATCGTCCGCCCAGTCGACACAATATCAACGATTCGATCTGATAAACCAATGATTGGGGCCAGTTCGATCGAACCATTTAATTTAATAATCTCGACTTGTTCCCCCTGCTCACGAAAATAAGCCTCGGCCACATTCGGATATTTAGTGGCCACTCTCGGTGCAACATCATTCATTTTCGTATCGGGAAGACCCGCTACTGCCAAATAACAGGCGCTGATGCGTAAATCGAGGAGCTCGTAAACATCGCGCTCTTCCTCAAGCAATACATCCTTGCCGGCAATACCAATATCCGCAACGCCATGCTCGACATAGGTTGGAACGTCTGTCGGTTTCGCTAAGATAAACCTTAGTCCCTCATTTTCAACCTCAATAATTAATTTACGGGAATCATCGAATTCCGGCGGAAGCTGATATCCAGCTTTCCTAAGCAGGTCGGCCGCTTCTTCAAATATCCGCCCCTTCGGCATCGCAATCGTTAGTACATTATTCATCGGCACGCCCTCCTAATAAGTAGGTAGTATCCGCAAATTTCTTTGTATAGGCATCAAGATTTTTGACACCATTGATATCCTGAAGCACCGTCCGCTTTCCTTGTTGATGCATTTTTTCGGCTAATTGAAAGGCTTCTCTTCGTTGCTCCTGGCTGAAAAAGATGCAAGTCACTGTGTTTTCGATATCATAGCTTCCGAGCGCCTCTAAAAGTCGATCAAGGTGAACCCCAAACCCGGTCGCACTTGCTTTTTTTCCAAATTTCTCTATTAAGCTATATCGACCGCCATTCCCAATTGGAAAGCCAACCTTCCCTGCGTAAACTTCAAATAAAATACCAGAATAGTAGCTCATATGGCTGACGATGGTTAAATCAAATTTGACTTGATCCTGTACACCGTAATCATTTATACAATCCCATAATTCCTTTAGTTGTAAAATAGCTTGCTTACCTTTTTCATTTTCTATTAGGTCGAGTGCTGTTCCAATTATTTCCACTCCACCTCTAAGGTCAAGGAACTGAAGAAGTCTCTGCTTATCAATCGATGATAGCGATAGGGAATTCACATGCTCGCGGTAGCCGACATAATTTTTTTCATAGAGAAATCTTCTTAACGAATCGGCTCGCTCATCTGTGCCGAGGATTTGTAAAAATAATTCCTGGGCAAAGCCAATATGGCCGATAGATACTTGGAACTCCGATAATCCTGCTTTTTTCAATGAAGAAATAAGTAATGATATGACCTCTCCATCACAAGAAACCGTTTCGTCATTCAAGCATTCTACACCGATTTGCTCAAACTCAGCAGGCCGGCCGCCTTCACGTTGCTGCGCCCGGAAAACGTTCGCAGAGTATGCTAACCGAAGCGGCATGTCATCCTGCAATAGTTTCGATGCTGCTACTCTGGCAATTGGTGCTGTCATGTCAGGCCTCAAAACGAGTGTATGGCCCTCTTTGTCAAGCAATCTAAACAGCTGGGCATCCTGAATGGCTGATGCGGCTCCAACGGTTTCATAGTATTCCAGTGTAGGTGTTTCAATAAATTGGCAGCCCCAAAGTTTGATCGTATCCTCCATTAAGGTCCGAACACGATGTTTCTTTTCATATAACTCCGGCAGCGTGTCTCTCATGCCTAAAGGCTTTTCAAACATAAACAAGCGACTCATCCTGCTCATCCTTTATCGTTAGATTACTTTGTTTATATATTGCATATTTTCTAAATGCTTTAGTCTGCTAATGTGATAATGAATTAAAGTATTTTTAGTTTACCTCTAGGTAACCTTTTCGTCAATGAAATTTTGAAGGAATTGACCAAATCTAGATAGTTTTCCCGCCAAACTCTGATTGAATTCCGCCAAAACTCAGAAAATTTTTGTTATAGCTTTTGAATTCGTTCGAACTAGGCGGGGATTCCGCCAAACTTTAGTGGATTTCCGCCAACAAGACCAGGAATTCCGCCAATTTCCTGAGTTATTCCGCGAAAGAGTAATTTAATAGTAAGTTTACTACAAAAAAGCCTGGTTGCGAAAACCAGACTTCAATAATTCTTCCTATTTATTTTTCGACCATAATAAAAAAGCGCCTCTGAAAAGTTTCAGAGGCACTTCAAAGTACTCGCTAGTTTTTTACCAGAACTTTGAATTCCTTTTAACAAGAGTAACGGAAGTAGCGTTGCTTGTATTCTCAGCTGCATCTGTTGCAGTTAAGGTTAAGACTTTTCCATGTGTTTGAGCTGATTTAAATGAAATAGTGAATACTCCCTCTTTATCAGCAACCGCACTGCCTAGCATTGTTTTTCCTTCAAAAACTTTAACCGTTGAACCAGCCTCTGACTTTCCAGTAACGTTCTTTGCAGGGGCAATGATTTGTCCAACTTGCGGCGCGTTAGGTGCCACATTATCAATCAAAATTCTACCTTCAATTTGTGCTGAAATTGGTCCGGTAAAGGACTTTACATAATCAATAAACGCGTCTATATCAGTCATCTTTGTAACGCGATCCGTTCCTTGTTTTAGAACAACAAAACCATCACCGCCGTCAGCCATGAAGTTGTTGACCGTAACAGAATAAACTTTATTAGGATCAACTTTCGAACCATTTGGAAGGTAAATATCAAGCACCTTTTGCCCAAGTGGTAAATTATTAGTCCAAGTATACTTTAATCCTGAAATTTGCATGATACGATTTCTGTCTGCTGCAAACTGTTGATTTAATAATGTTCTTACTTGCTCACCAGTAAGGTTCATTGTCACGATATCATTTCCGAATGGCTGGATGGCGAATAGGTCGCCCCAAGTGATTGGACCCGCCTTTTTAATTTCATCACGGATACCGCCAACGTTCATAAAGGCAAAATCGGTGTTTGTAGCTGCTTTCATACCATCAGCAATCAGGTTACCAAGTGCCGTTTCTCCGTCTGCATTTGCAGTCCGAGAAATCGGTGTTGCTGCCTCGCCAACTATTTGACCTGTGATTGGGGCAATATCTGCCTGATATTTATCAAGCTCTGCTTTGATTTGTGTATCTGGAGTAATCGCATCTCTGAAGGTGGATGCAATTTCAGCTTGTTTCTCGACAATATCTTGTGTGACTGGGTCAATGGTCAAATCAACATCAGAAAATGCTGTACCATAAGAATAGGATTGAACTAACAATTTACCATCAACCGTTGAGTTCAGATACCTATGATCATGTGCACCATAGATAACGTCAACTTCATCATCAATCGCTTTGGCCATATCGACAACTTTACCTGTTGGATTGTCTCCATTTGTTGCTGAAGTTCCAGGATCATGGGCAAGAACCACGATAGATTCTACACCTTTGCCTTTTAACTCTGCCGCATATTTATTGACTGCTTCAACTTCATCTGTGAATTTAACGCCTGCGACACCGCTTGCCGTAACGATACTTGGTGTTTCTGTTGTAACGACACCGATGAAGCCAATCTTTACGCCATCCACTTCTTTGATTGCATATGGCGGTAAAATTAATCCGCCTGTTTTTTCATCCTCCACGTTGGCAACAACATATTGGAAGTCGGCTCCTTCAAATTCACCATACTTGTCAACCGTTTTTGGATGGGCACCACCATTGATTAAACGCTTCATTTCTGTTACGCCTTCATCAAATTCATGGTTACCGATTGTACCAATGTCCATACCGATTTCGTTCATAAAACGGATGGTTGGCTCATCTTGTAATAGCGCAGAAACTGGACGGCTTGCGCCTACTAAATCTCCAGCTTGAACCATTAAGGTATTAGCGGGGTTAGTTGCTTCTCTTTGTTTTAGGTAAGCAGCTAAGTATTCAATACCGCCGACTTCACGGTTAGACACTTTAGTTGTATAGTCTAATTGTCCATGGAAGTCATTGATTCCTAATAATTGAACGTGAACGTTTTGGTCTAATTCAAATAACTCGTATCCTGCTTTAGTTGTTGATGCTCCGAGGTCTTTTACCTCTGGTTGTTGTCCAAGGTATGCCGTAGCATCCGGTGTAGAGTGGAATACTAATTTTGCAACCCCGCCAACAGGAGCAATCTTCCAGTTGTTGTCCGCTACAGGGTTGATTGTACCCTTTGCACTAATATAATCCATAAGGATTTGACGGTTTTCGAATGGAGAATCAACTACCACTTTAGCATTCTTCAATTCAGCTAGACCGCCGCTTCCGCCCGCACGATAGTTATTCGTTGCAACGATGAATTTTTGGTCCATCTGAACAGGTGTTCCATCCAACATCCTTAAGTTAACAACGCGCTCGCCTTTTGGCTTGGTTACATCAATTTCGTATTTTACACCGTCAATGACATCATAATTGTAAGGACGGAAATCATAATCAAGTAAATCCTGATTTCCTGCTTTATTCGGGTCAATCGTATTGAATTGTTTTGCTGATTCTTCGATCCATCTCTTCACTTGATCTCCTGTTACTTCAACCGCTTTTAAGGTGTTATCAAATAAATACAAATCAGCTGCACTCTTGATTGTTACGTCACCTTTAGCAATATTCGTGTAGTCAGCTACACCGCCGCGGCCGCCCTTAAACGGTGCTGCCGCAGATAAGACTGGATAATCCTTATATTCTGTATTCGCAATCGCTTTTTTCACGTAATCCATTTGCGCATTGTTAACAATTTGTGTGGAAGCATCATCCATTACACGTGTGAAGAAACTGTGCATCGGAATCTCCGTCGTACCGATTTCTCCACGTACATACGCAAGTGTTTGGTCATGGATAGCTTGTGTATCACTTACAATTGTCGCGTCTGAAGCTGTATCAGCCGTAACGGCACGGTTAACCGATTTAGAATTGGCCTTATCAACAGTCCACTTGCCATTTGTATCCTGAACAAGCGCTAAGTCAAGCACACCAAGGTTATTTCCCCAGAAGCCAGCTTCAACAGCTTGAACATCATTTATTTTACCATTAGTGTTATCGATTCCAGTCTTGCCGTTAAATGATGCATCTCCAGGGAAGTTTACATGAGCATGTCCGAAAAGCATGGCATCAATGCCAGGTACTTTTGTTAAATCGTATACGGCATTCTCTGCTGCTTCTTGGCCTTCCGCAGCGATATCACAGCCAGAGTGTGCAATTGCTACAATTATATCGGCTCCTTCCGCCTTCATTTGGGGGATAAATTTTTTAGCTTGTGAAACAATATCTTTTGTAACGACATGACCTGTTAGGTTATCTTTATCCCACTGCATAATTTGCGGTGGAGCGAAGCCGATTACCCCAACCTTAATGACATGTTCATTCCTGGCCTCATCCTTAATCGTTTTATTGACGATTTTATAAGGAGTGAAGTAGTTAACATCATTATCAGGGTTGGAATCATGATCATCTTTATATATATTGGCGTTTACAATCGGAAATTGTACTTCTTCCTGAACATCTTTTAAGTAGTCTAAACCATAATTAAATTCATGGTTACCCACAATCCCGGCATCATATTTTAAATAGTTCATTGCTTTGTAAATAGGATGAGTATCATTTGGGCCAAGTTTATTTACTTTTGCTACATAACTTGCCAGTGGATTTCCTTGAATCGTATCACCCGCATCGAATAGCATGGAGTTGTCAACTTCAGTTCTAGCTTGATGGATTAATGTCGCTGTTTTAGCTAATCCATAATTCGTAACTGGTGCATCTTTGAAATAATCATAGGGTAAAACATTAGAATGTAGGTCAGTAGTTTCTAAGATTCGTAGAGTCGCTGTGTTTCCGGAAGCAGCCTTTACATTATAAGGTATTGCGGGCGAGACAATAGTACTAAGTATCAAAGCTGTGGCAGCCAATTTGCTTAATTTACTAATATCTTTCTTTTTCTTCATGCGCTTTATCACCTATCCCTTTGGATTATTCTTTCTACTAAGAACACAGGCCACGAGATTATGTACAGGTCATCCTCTCCTTTTCTAAAGATCCCGACAAAAAACGGCAAATTTTTAATAGAAATGTAAACTATTAAAAATTTGCCGATACCTATTCTATGAACAGGGACTGAACCTTTTCGTATAGATGCACTACTATTATAAGGTTCTGCATCAAGACCAAAAACGTGCCTTAAATACTGTTTTTTTGAAGTATTTTAAAAATAGCAAAAAAAACCTAGTCTGAATTGACCAGGTTCATCTACTTTCTATAAATCGGGTCTTCTGCCCAACGCTTTTCTAGTTCTTCTTTCGTGTAAATAAGTCGCATCGGATTCCCGCCAACAAAACATCCAGGAGGAACGTCCTTATGAACTAAAGTTCCCGCCGAGACAATCGCCCCATCACCAATCGTCACGCCTGGAAGTATTGTCGAATTTGCACCGATCATCACTTCACTGCCAATAACAACCGGACCAAGCCGGTATTCTTTAATTAAATACTCATGCGCAAGAATGGTCGTGTTATAGCCGATAACGGTATTGCGGCCGACGCTGATTTTTTCTGGGAACATGACATCCAGCATAACCATTAAGGCAAAGGAGGTCTGCTCGCCCACTTTAAGGCCCAAAAAAACACGATAGAGCCAATTCTTCATCCCCAAGAATGGCGTATAGCGTGCCAGTTGGATCACAATAAAATTTCTGACAACCTTCCAAAAAGGCACAGTCTTGTAGACGTGCCATAAGGAATTTGTCCCTTCAACAGGGTAGCGGGTCGTATTTCTCACTCATTTCACTCCCCGAGAATGGTTAATAAGTCAGCCATGTTCTCTAGAATATAATCTGGTTCGTACTTTGCAATATACTCTCTACCTTTAATCGACCACGCACAGCCAGCCGTTACAGTCCCAGCATTTTTGCCTGCTAAAATATCGTGGTAATTATCGCCGACCATCATCGTCTCTTCAGGCGAAGAATCCAGCTGTTCTAATGCTTTAAATATCGGTTCTGGATCAGGCTTGGTCTTGCTGACATGTTCGTAAGCAACAATCACCTCAAAGAATGGTTCAAGGTTCATCAAACGCAGACCCTTCATTGTCACATCATGACGTTTCGTCGTTACAACTCCGAGCTTATACCCTTTTTCTTTTAAGGTCCGAATCGTTTCCGTGACACCGATAAATTCCTTCACTAGCCTATCATGATTGGCAATGTTAAAGGTGCGGTATTCTAAAATCATTTCCTCGACCTGATCAGGGTCAATACTGCCAAACGCCTCGTGCAGCGTAGGTCCGAGAAATGGCAGGACATCCTCACGCTGGTACTTGCTTGGGTAGTATTTTTCCAGTGTGTGCAGGTACGTCGTAATAATCAATTCATTCGTATCAATTAATGTTCCGTCTAAATCAAATAGAATCGTAGTAATTTTGTTAGTCATAGGTTGCTTCCTTTCTTTTCACAAGCCCCGAGCGTTTCCAAATCGTACCGACAATTAAGGTTAACACAATGGCAACACCGATCCGGATGAGAAACAACGGCAAGACTGGAATCCCAAGCGGAATAAAGATTAACGTATCCTCGACAACCGCATGGCAGGCCATTAGAAAAATAAACGCCAAGGTTATATCCTTTTTGCTGACTCCATCTTCTTTAACTGCCTGAATCATCACACCGGCTCCATAGGCTAAACCGAACAACAGGCCGGCTGCCATCGTGGTCGAAGTGTTCTCCTGCATGCCTAAGGTTTTGGTAACCGGAGCCATCGTTTTTGAAAACTTATATAACCATTGTAAGTCTTTTAAGATTTGAATCACGATCATAAGCGGAATGACGATCATGGCCAGCTGCAATATGCCCAGCCCTGCTTTTTGAATGGCTTCGAGGAGAATTCCGCCGACTCCCACTGCAGGTTCAGCACTCTGCTCAATAAATCCATATTTAGCAGTTTCTCCGCCTCCATGCCAGACAAGATTAATAACGGCTCCAGAAAGCAGGGCAAGTCCTGGTCTTGTGACGAGAACAATCCACAGCTTTACACCGGCTTTCATCGCAACGCCTGATTCAATAAATAAATTATGAGAAAACGACAGCATTACTGCTAAAATAAACACTTCTTTTACCGAAAAATCAAGCGTTAAAATTGCTCCAATTGCCGCATAAAGGTTGAGAAAATTCCCAAGTACAAGCGGAATGGCCGCATCCCCTGACAAGCCGATCAGTTTCATAAGCGGGGAAATCACTTTAATGATCCATGGCAGTACGGGTGTATACTGCAGCACGGCTACAATCAGGGTCACAGGAAAGATAACTTTTCCCAATGTCCATGTTGTCTTTAAGCCAACCAGCAACCCCTTTTTCAATGAATTAAATAGCATTTTCCCCCATACTCTCCTTTAATAATTCCTGTTAGAGATTCTCTTGATCTAAATAACGTCTCTCCGAAATCTGCTTTGTTCGACGATAAATGAGAATAGCTAGTGCACCAATCACTAATGCAATCGAAATCGTTTGCGCCATCCGAAGACTTCCAAGCATTAAACTATCGGTCCGTAAGCCTTCGATGAAAAAGCGGCCGATCGAATACCAAATCACATAGGTTAGGAACAGTTCCCCGCGCCGGAAATTGACTCTACGTAAGAAAATTAATAGGAAAAAGCCTGCAAAGTCCCAGAGAGATTCATAAAGGAACGTTGGATGATAGTAGGTTCCGTTAATATACATTTGATCAATAATAAATGTAGGCAAGTGTAAGTTTTCTAGGAAAGTTCTTGTTACTTCTCCACCATGGGCTTCCTGGTTCATGAAATTACCCCAGCGGCCAATCGCCTGTCCGAGAATAATACTTGGTGCGGCAATGTCAGCAATCTTCCAGAAAGATAGGCCGCGTTTTTTGGAAAACACATAGGCTGTCAGGACGGAGCCAATTAATGCACCGTGAATGGCGATGCCTCCATTCCAAATTTGCGGGATATCCGCCGGATGTTTGACATAATAATCCCATTCAAAAATCACATAATAAATTCGGGCCGAAATAATCGCAATCGGAATGGCCCATAGCATTAAATCTGCGAACGTGTCTTTATCAAGTCCCCGCAGGTTTCCTTCCCTAATAGCCAGGTACAAGGCAAGTGCCAGGCCTGAACCAATGATAATCCCATACCAATGCACCGAAATAGGTCCAAGTGTAAAGGCAATCGGATTTAGCGGTTGAATTGTTTCGTTCATCTCTCTATCTCCTTTTCCCTTTTAAATCTCTTCATCATGGTCACCGTCTTCAATGACATCGGACAAGCGCTCGGTAAATTGTTGAGCTGCATTCACACCCATTCTTTTTAGACGGAAATTCATGGCCGCTACTTCAATAATAACAGCGAGATTTCGTCCCGGACGAACGGGGATGGTTAACTTAGGTACATCCGTGTCGATAATTTTCATTGTCTCTTCATCCAAACCAAGACGGTCATACTGTTTTTTGGAGTCCCAAATTTCTAAATTCATAACGAGAGTGATGCGTTTATGACTGCGGACCGCACCTGCACCGAACAGAGTCATCACATTGATAATCCCTAAACCGCGGATTTCTAGTAAATGCTCGATTAAATCCGGAGACGTCCCAACTAAGGTATCCTGGTCTTCCTGACGAATTTCCACGCAATCGTCCGCGATGAGACGATGACCGCGCTTGACTAATTCTAATGCGGTTTCACTTTTACCAACACCGCTTTTTCCGGTAATTAACACACCAATCCCATAAACATCCACTAAGACACCATGGACAGCCGTCGTTGGCGCCAGCTTGCTCTCTAAGTAATTGGTTAGCCGGCTGGAGAAACGGGTCGTTTTCATGCCCACACGTAGAACAGGAACTGATTCACGCTCTGATGCTTCAATCAGCTCTATGGGTACCTCAATATCTCTTGTGACAATAATCGCTGGAGTGATATCGGTGCATAAACGTTCCATTCTTGAAATCCGTTCGTTTTCGGAAAGCATTTCAAAAAATGATAGTTCTGTTTTTCCTAAGAGTTGAATACGTTCCGCGGGATAAAATTCAAAATATCCAGCAATTTCAATTCCTGGACGGGAGATGTCACTCATAGTAATCGGGCGGTTAATTCCTTCTTCACCGCTGACCAATTCAAGATTAAATTTCTCTACTATATCTTTGGTACGAACTTTCGGCATGGAAACATCCTCCTTAAACGGATTAAGTTTTATTCTAAAAATTCCATTTCCATTTATTTTAGCATTTTTTAATGAATAACTATACTTTCCTGTCTAAAAAATTGATTTGGATATTTTTCTCAAAAAAAAGAGTGCACACCTATTAGGTGAACACCCTTACCATTAATCCTTCGATTTCCTTGATGGTTGCAGAAGCGTTTTTTGAATAATCAAGTTTACAAGTGACATAAGTACAGCGAAAAAGAATGCCATGCCAAAACTAGAAATCTCAAAGGCGTCACCCATCAAATAGTCCGTCAGTTCAAGCGTAATGGCATTGATGACAAATAGAAACAACCCTAAGGTTAAAACTGTCACTGGCAAAGTAAATAAAACCAGGAGCGGGCGCACCAAAACATTTAATATCGACAATAAAATGCTTGCCTGAAGTGCGGCACTAAATCCGGTTAATTGAAAACTTTCGTGAAAATAACCCGCAAGTGCCATAAATAAAACCGCATTAATTAAACATCCAATCAGCCATCTCATTTTCGGCTCTCCTAGTTATACATCTTGTGATCTATGAATCGCGATGGAACCAGTTTTTGTGTCTGCATAAATTTTCACCATTTTATCAGGATGATTAATAGATTGGAAGCGGAGCGATTTCTGAATCATCTCGCTTTTCTCCTCCAATATCTGTACACCGACTAGCTGCACATTAAAACCGCCAAGATTGGTCTTAAGCTCCCCATTTACCGGCAACCCTTCAGGGACGAATAGGTCGATCCCGCCAGTGGTTGCTTTTACTTGTATTACTTCCGTTCGGTTACCGCTGATATTATAGCTGATGTTTCCATTAAAGGATTGGGTCTCTACTTTTTTGAAATCACCATCAAGTTTGATTCCCCCGTTTATGGTCTCTGCCTCAAGATCCTCAATTTGACTGTTGATAATCTTGATTTTTCCGTTCGCTGTTTCAATCTCTGCTTGTTTTCCTTTTATCCGTTCAAGGTTTATTTTCCCATTTGCGGTTTTCACCCTTAGGTCAGCTACATTCATTTCTTCCCCTAATATAGTGCCATTAAACATCCTAATGCGCACGCGCTCATACTCAGATTTTGGCACATAAATAACGGATTCAACTTTCATCCACTTTTGCTGTGTCATAAAACGTAATTTCCTATTCTCAACAGAAAAAACGACATCTCTTAAAAAGTTCTGCCGCGCTTGCTCTGAGTTTTCAACCCTAAATACCTTCGCCTGGCATTCAATTCGTACATCCGGCTGGTCCCATGCTGCAATCTTTATGGACCCGTTAGCTACATCAATGTCCATATTTGTCAGGTCGACATCACCTTGGTGGAAAATATGTGAGATTTCGATGGATTGGCCAAAGTTCAAATCAAAATCAAAATCTTTGATTTTTTTCAATGCTGTATCGACAAAATCAAAAATCTTCTCCTTTGTCGATTGGTATTTCGCCTGTAAGGGGTCTTCCTTTTTCGTTTCTTCAAAATTCACAGCTGTCGAGAGTTCATTCACAATTTGCTCTTGCTTCTGCTCCATCGTCTGCTGGGCCTTTTCGAGTTCATCAAGCAATGTTACTGCTTCATCAACGGGCAATTTGCCTTCTTCAACCATTTTTAAGATCCGCTTTTTTTCTTCTTTCATATTTTCCACCCCAGAATCATAAATTTGTCTCACTTTATGCTTATTCAGAAACTAAGACCTTTACGCCTTTGATAATGTTCCAGATGACGACAACAAGCCAGATAATCAAAAGGACAACCATACTTATAATGGTAAAAGCAGGCACCCTGTCTTGAATAGTGGCGAAATCATAGTAGATACCGAATACAATAAATGGTGTTGGAATGAGTGGAATTAAATGCGATAGTAGTGATTTTTTGGCATGTCTTTTTGTGACTTCATCTCCCGTCGCAATAAACACGATCAGCGGAAAAATAAACCCAGCGAAAAAAATACTAAAATAGCACAAGCTTGAAAGAACCTTTCTCGTTTCCATTTCTGCGCCCAACTCCTTTATCTTTTATTTACGAAATAGGGGAGGAGAAAGTTTCGTATATTTTTAGAAAAAGTGGATGCCTTCTTGGTTGCGTTTGAATTAGGCAGCTCTTTGGTTAAGATTCCGCCGAATTGACCCGGAATACCGCCAAACTTTAATTTATTCTGCCGGACTCACTATTTATTCCGCGAACTCTCATACTTATTCCGCTGATTCCAGCCGTAATTCCGCCAAACCCACATTTACCCGGAGTTCAGCTCATAAAAAAAAACCGAATTCAGAAGGCATCCCTCCGAATTTCGGCTCTTCTTTACTATCTATGCTTTTATGGTACTCTTATCTTCAATTTCCTGTTTCATTCGTAACCGGTCACGTTCAAGAATTGGTTTTAAGTACTTGCCCGTATATGATTCAGGAACTTCGGCTATCTTTTCTGGTGTTCCGATTGCCACAATCGTTCCGCCCTTGTCGCCGCCCTCAGGTCCAAGATCGACAAGGTAATCGGCTGCCTTAATGACATCGAGATTATGCTCAATCACCAACACAGTATCGCCATTATCAACCAATCGCTGCAGCACAACGAGTAAGCGTGAAATGTCATCGACATGAAGACCTGTTGTCGGCTCATCTAAAATGTAAAAGGATTTCCCTTGCGAGCGACGGTGCAGTTCAGAAGCGAGCTTGACGCGCTGCGCTTCTCCTCCAGATAAAGTTGTCGCAGGCTGCCCTAATTTAATGTATCCGAGGCCAACATCATAAATGGTTTGCAGCTTGCGGCTGATTTTTGGAATGTTTTCAAAAAATTCAACGCCAGCTTCCACGGTCATATCGAGGATATCTGAAATGTTTTTTCCTTTGTACTTTACTTCTAAGGTTTCGCGATTATATCGCTTGCCGTGGCAGACTTCGCAAGGTACATACACATCGGGTAAAAAGTGCATTTCAATTTTGATAATCCCATCACCGCGGCACGCCTCGCAGCGTCCTCCCTTCACATTAAAGCTGAAGCGGCCTTTTTTATAACCACGGACCTTCGCTTCGTTTGTGTTCGAAAACACATCACGGACGTCATCGAAAACCCCAGTATAGGTGGCAGGATTCGAGCGCGGTGTTCGGCCGATTGGCGACTGATCAATATCGATGACTTTTTCTAAATACTCAATTCCTTTAATGCTTTTATGTTCACCAGGTTTTGTTTTTGCACGGTGCAGCTTTTGTGAAAGTGATTTATGGAGGATCTCGTTGATAAGGGTACTTTTCCCCGACCCCGATACACCAGTTACTGCAATAAACATACCAAGCGGCAGCTTCACATTGACATTTTTTAAGTTATTTTCGGAAGCCCCTTTGATTTCAATAAAGCGACCATCCGGTTTGCGGCGCTCGAGTGGCAGCGGAATAAACTTCTTCCCTGATAGATATTGACCTGTCAGTGAATTCGGGTCAGCCATCACCTCAGCAGGTGTACCAGCCGAGACAATCTCACCGCCATGCACCCCGGCACCTGGGCCGATATCAATCAAATAATCGGCAGCAAGCATGGTGTCCTCATCATGCTCGACGACAATCAAGGTGTTGCCGATATCGCGCATGTTTTGCAATGCCCCGATTAAGCGGTCATTATCCCGCTGATGCAGTCCGATTGACGGTTCATCCAAGATATATAGGACACCCGTTAAACGCGAACCGATTTGTGTGGCCAAGCGAATCCGCTGGGCTTCCCCGCCTGAAAGCGTACCAGCTGTCCGGCTCAGTGTTAAATAATCGAGACCGACATTAATTAAGAAACCTAGCCGTTCACTAATTTCACGGAAAATCAATTTGGCAATTTGCATTTCTTTTTCTGAAAGGTCTAATTCTGCAAAAAATTGATTTGCTTCTTCAATCGAAAGGTCGGTAACATGGGCAATATGCCGGCCATTAATTAGGACAGCCAAAGTTTCTTTTTTCAAACGGTAGCCTTTACAGGTTGGACATGCCTGCTCGCCCATATATTTTTCCATTTGCTCCCGGATGTAATCAGAGCTGGTCTCTTTGTACCGGCGCTCAACATTACGGATGACACCTTCAAATTCTATATTGCCCTCACGAATCTGGCCAAAATCATTTTCATAGCGGAAATAAATCTTTTCACGCCCACCCCCATAGAGGACTTTCTCCAACAAGTGTTCAGGGATTTCCTTAACAGGGGTATTCATATCCACTCCGAAATGATTGCATACGGCCTCAAGCAACTGCGGATAATATTGAGAACTTGTTGGCTCCCACGGGGCAATCGCATGCTCTTTTAGTGTCAAATCACGATTAGGAATGACCAAATCAAGATCGACTTCAAGCTTGGAGCCAAGTCCATCACATTCTGGGCAGGCACCAAACGGACTGTTGAAGGAAAACATCCGCGGTTCTAGTTCTCCAATTGAAAAACCACAGTGCGGACAGGCATGATTTTCACTAAATAACAGTTCTTCTTGTCCGATTACGTCAACAATAACCTTACCTTCGCCCAGTTTCAGTGCGGTCTCGAGTGAATCGGCAAGCCTTGCCGACACCCCTTCCTTGACAACGATCCGGTCGATAATAACCTCAATCGAATGCTTTTTGTTTTTTTCAAGTTCGATGTCATCACCAAGGTCAATCATTTCCCCATCCACACGGACACGGACAAATCCTTGTTTCTTGATATCCTCGAACACCTTCACATGTGATCCTTTGCGACCTGAAATAACTGGGGCTAGGATTTGCATTTTGGTCCGTTCCGGGTATTCTAAAATTCGGTCGACCATCTGCTCAATCGTTTGCGAGGAAATTTCAATTCCATGAATCGGACAGGTTGGGTGCCCGACCCTTGCAAATAATAATCGTAAATAATCATAGATTTCTGTCACCGTACCGACCGTTGAACGAGGGTTCCGGCTTGTTGTTTTTTGATCGATGGAAATGGCCGGGGAGAGACCCTCAATCGCATCCACATCCGGTTTATCTAACTGGCCAAGGAATTGCCGCGCATAGGCAGACAAGGATTCGACATAGCGCCTCTGCCCTTCTGCATAAATCGTATCAAAGGCAAGCGAGGACTTTCCTGAGCCGGAAAGTCCTGTCAGTACAACAAGCTTATCTCTCGGAATGGTGACATCTATATTTTTCAAATTGTGGGCTCTGGCGCCTTTCACAATCAGTTTTTCCATTGCCATTGTAACGTCATCCTTCCGCCTTAAGTTCCAATATTAAATCACGAAGCTCAGCGGCCCGTTCAAAATTAAGCGCCTTTGCTTCGACTTTCATTTCTTTTTCCATCGTGGCAATTAGTTTTTCTTTTTCTTTCTTCGACATCTTACTGAACGATGCCGCTGGTTTGTAATCTTCCTGATCTTCCGCTGCATGGGTGGCACGGATGACATCGCGAATATCCTTCTGAATCGTCATTGGCGTGATTCCATGCTTGCGATTATATTCTTCCTGAATGGCACGACGGCGTTTCGTTTCACTTATCGCTAATTCCATCGAGTTCGTGATTTTGTCTGCATACATGATGACATGTCCATGGGCATTCCGGGCGGCACGGCCAATCGTTTGGATTAACGACCGTTCGGAACGAAGGAAGCCTTCCTTGTCGGCATCTAGAATCGCGATGAGCGAAACTTCTGGTATATCCAGTCCTTCTCGGAGCAGGTTAATTCCGATGAGAACGTCATATTTACCGAGGCGCAGTTCTCGGATAATTTCAATCCGTTCGAGTGTCTTAACCTCCGAATGCAAATATTGAACTTTGATACCGATTTCCTTTAGATAATCGGTTAGGTCCTCGGACATTTTTTTCGTCAAAGTGGTAACCAGAACACGTTCATTTTTCCTAACCCGTTCGTGAATTTCACCAATCAAGTCATCGATTTGCCCCTCAATTGGACGGACCTCAAGTGTTGGATCCAAAAGTCCTGTCGGGCGGATAATCTGCGAAACCATTTCCGGCGTATGCTCAAGCTCATATGGTCCAGGTGTAGCCGAAACAAAAATGATATTCTGGATATGCTTTTCGAACTCATCAAACATTAACGGCCGGTTATCAAGCGCTGATGGCAGACGGAAGCCATGATCAACAAGCACTTGTTTCCGCGCTTTATCCCCATTAAACATCCCTCTCACTTGCGGCAAGGTAACATGCGACTCATCAATCACCATCAAAAAGTCCTTTGGAAAATAATCAAGCAGTGTATAAGGTGTCGAGCCCGAATCCCTTAAGGTTAAATGGCGCGAGTAATTTTCAATCCCTGAGCAAAAACCCATTTCACGCATCATTTCCAGATCATAGCGCGTCCGCTGTTCAAGCCGCTGAGCTTCGAGTAATTTATTATCATCTCGCAGTTCTTCCAGACGAATTTCCAGTTCTTTTTCAATATTTTCAATCGCTATTTTCAGCTTTTCTTCCCTTGTAACGAAGTGGGATGCTGGAAAAATCGCTACATGTTCTCGTTCCCCAATGATTTCTCCGGTTAATGCATCGACCTCTCGAATCCGATCAATTTCATCACCAAAAAACTCGACACGCATGCAGTGCTCATCACGAGAAACAGGGAAAATCTCAACAACATCGCCACGGACACGGAAAGTTCCGCGCTTGAAATCGATATCGTTTCGGTCGTATTGGATATCGACTAATCGGCGCAATAGTTGATTGCGTTCCACTTCCATTCCCGTTCTAAGCGATAACACCATTTCACTATATTCTTCAGGAGAACCTAATCCATAAATACAAGAAACAGAGGCAATCACAATCACATCTTTCCGTTCGAATAGGGAAGATGTCGCTGAGTGCCGCAGTTTATCAATTTCATCGTTGATACTAGCATCTTTTTCAATGAAGGTATCGGTCTGTGGGACGTAAGCCTCTGGCTGAAAGTAATCATAATAGCTGACAAAATACTCGACTGCGTTGTTTGGGAAAAATTCTTTAAACTCACTGTAGAGCTGTCCAGCTAGTGTTTTGTTGTGGGCGATGACAAGGGTAGGTTTATTTACTTCTTTAATCACGTTGGAAATCGTAAATGTTTTACCCGTACCTGTAGCGCCAAGCAGCGTCTGCTGGCGTTTATTGTTTCGAATACCCTCGACTAATTGTCTGATTGCCTCTGGCTGATCCCCTTGTGGCGAGTACTTTGAAACTAATTCAAATTGGTCCTTCACAAATATTCCCCCTCCCGAAATATCAATCACTTTTCAGCATATGTACCTTGTTAATGGACCGGGATGGTTGCTTTCAAGTGTATCCACTAAAATTCATATTAACATTTTACCACATTCCCCTAAAAACAAACCAATAATATGCGAACGAATATTCGTTTTTTTAAATTTCAACACAAAAAGCCTGCCATTTTCCTGACAGACTCACTAAAACTTCGAATGTATTAACTCTTATTAATGGCTCTCTGCATCATTTTTTCTGCCATCCAAAACCCTGCTGTTAACGAGAAGGCATCCACTACGATGAGCACAAATGTGTTGGTATACCCTTTATATACTGAAGTAGCAATCAGGGCAACGGTTAAAATTAGCCCGATGACCCGGTTGTAAGTAACCCTTGTAAAAAGCAAGACCAGCAGCCCCGGAAGAATAAGTGCTGACAAATATCGAATAACGGTTTCCAATGAGTACACCTCATTCATACATTAATTTCTGTTAATTCATTCTAGAAATTATTGCACATAATTGCAACAAAAATGATAGATGAACTGCCATTCGAAGCGCCTTAGCTTATTTTTCCATTCTAACGTTGATCGGACCTTCGTTTTGCTGTGTAAATAAACTAGTTACCACGAATCCCAGGAGAGAAAGCAGAATAGGGAGGACCACCGTATGAAACCCAAATGCATTTGGATAAAATTGATCTAATAAAATATAAGAACCCATCCCTAAAACCATCGAAGTAATTGCCCCGTATTTATTGCCCTTACTCCAATATAATCCTAAAATAACCGGCCAAATAAAGACCGACTCGAGTCCCCCAAAAGAAAACAGATTCAGCCAAACGATTAAATCAGGTGGACTTAACGAGAACAGAATGACCACAATTCCAATAATCGCCGTCACGCTGAAACTAACCTTTTTCACAAGGTCGTTCCCTGCATCCGGCTTGATGTAATTTAAATAGACATCTTTTACTAGTGCAGAGCTAACTAGAATTAAAAGAGCGTCCACCGTCGACATAATGGCTGCCATCGGTGCAGCGAGAACGATACCCGCAGCATAGGGCGGCAGTACTTTCATTGATAACAAAGGCATAACAGTATCACCGATTTTCACACCTGGTAGAACAGGTCTTGCGAACACGCCAATGAGATGCATACCCAGCATGATAAAACCGACGACAATGGTTCCAATAATAATCGCACTATGCATCGCCTTCGAATTTTTATAAGACATCGCTCGGACAGCAATTTGCGGCAAGCCGACGACGCCAATCCCTACTAATATCCAAAAGGAGGAAACAAAGGATGGCGTTAAACTACGTTCTGCACCATAGGGACTGATTAAATTAGGATTTTCCGTTGCTAAATCTGAGATGATCTTCGGGATTCCTCCACCGGCTTTAATTGTAGCGATTAACAGGATTAACGTTCCCCCAAACATGACCACACCTTGGATGGTGTCTGTGATCGCAACCGCACGAAAGCCGCCGACAATAACAAAGACGAGGACGGAAAAAGCAAAGATTAATAAAGCAGTCGTATATGGCAAGCCTGTTAAACTTTCTACCAAACGTGCTCCGCCAATCCATTGGGCGGTCATCGATGAAAACAGAAAGATGATAATACTTGCGGCTGAGAATAACACGACCGCTTTACTTTTATAGCGCTCTTTTAGAAAGTCAATTAAGGTGATTGCCTTGTACTGACGGGATATAATCGCAAATTTCTTCCCCAATACCATTAACGTAAAATAACCGGTTGCTAATTGGGCCATGGCAAGTAGGACCCATCCTAATCCTTGCGTATAAGCAACCCCGGGCCCTCCGATAAAGCTGCTGGCACTTCCATACGTCGCAACCATCGTCATCGCCAGGATGAATCCGCCCATTTGACGTTCTCCTAAAAAGTACTCCTCCAAGAAAGAATTGGATTTAATAACAAATTTGTTTGACCACATCCCAACAGCGAAGATAATCAATAAGAAAATAAGTAATGGTGTAATGACGGCCCAGTTCACTTGTTTTCCCCCTCTTCCACTTCAAAGGGAACATCCTTGAATAAAACTCTTACGGCAAAAATAACGAGTATAACCATAACAATAAAGCCAAGAATACAGCTGTAAAAAAACCATGCTGGCAAACCATATATGTACGAATATTGTTCTACTTTGGCCGAACCAAGCCCATAGGCAAAACCGTACCACCAGATAAAATTAATCAAAACAAGAATAATTCCAATTATAGCTTCTCTGTGAGCGATCTTGAAACGCTTGTCCAGTGGATTGCTGCTTTTTTTCATTTGATTCCTCCTGGGTGAAAATTCTCTCTAACATCATCAAGTTATTTTAACCAATAATGAAAAAATATCCAATTTAAAACTATTTTCCTCCATTAACTTTTCATAATATCAACACCAAATCTCCCTTATTAAGGTTGTTAATTTTTTAGCATTATTCAACCCTATATTAAACCCTATGCATCATAGGTAATGAGAATAAATAAATATTAGTGATCGCAAGAACAGTCATGAGTACGTAGTAAGGAAGCATGGCCTTAAATGCTGTCTTTTTGCCTTTTCCCATTCTGTACACAACATAACAAGTGCCTGCCAATCCAATTAAGATTACAATATATTGAATCATTTGTACGGTTGGTGTGGAAGCGAGACTTAAACTCGCTGGATTGGAATTGACCCCAAATAATCTGATCGAATTAAACCAAACGGCCTTTCCTTCAGTGAAGATATGGAACAGGTTATGAGCCAGATGTCCTGCTAAGTCTAAAGGAATAATCGCATAACCAAAACGTGTAAAGTTCTTTTTGAGTGTGCCTTCCATTCCAAGGAAAGAAGCAATTTTAGCAGTGCCTAACAATAATAGGATTGGTAATGCCATAGCAATGATAAAGGCGATCGTAAAGTTAACAACATAGCTTGAAGTACCAGTAACAGACCCTATTGCCTTTAAGATATCCTGCCAAGGTTCAAGCATCGTAATATTTTGTACGAACACAATGCCCATAATAACAGCAGCTAGGGAAGCATGCTCAAGCTTTGGATTTTTTAAGCCCCATAACTCTTTCGTCGGAACTCTGGTTGTAATTTTGACGGAATTATTTGGACAGTTTTTCACACAGTTTCCGCAAATATTACATTCTGCACTCGACTCCATTGTTCTAGGGAATTGGAACATTGGACATCCTTCCACACCTTCAGTTCCTTTATAGCAGGATTGCACTTTACATGTTTTACAAATATCAGGTGTTGCCTGAACTTTTAAAGCTCCAGAGCGTGAATAATTCCCAGCAAGACCACCAAGGAAACAAAGCGTCTTACAGAAGGTTCTTCTTTCATAAAAAACGGAGGTGGCTACAACCATTGTGACAAGTAAAAGCAATAAGTAACCTGAACCTCTTGGTGACTCGACAATTCCCCACACATGGTCACTATAAGTAATCATTATAAAGAATAAATCAATCAACCAAATTCCATATTTTTTTAAAAACTTAGGCATTGGTCGCTTGCTGCCAACAAACTTCCGGACAATATCACTTAATTTACCGAACGGACAGATGGTACACCAGAAGCGGCCAGTTACTAAAAATAGAACGGGTATAATCGGCCACCATAACACCCATGTCATCGTGGTACCAAAGTTTTTACTTGGATCAACTGTTCCCATTACTAATTCATAAACAATAATGGAAAATACAAAGATAACGATCCATTGAAAGATTCCAGGATACCATTTGCTTTTAACAAATTTCTTCGCAACTGGTATAGATAGAAGATCAAAAGATTCCTTTTCAGGTAAGTTTTTCTCAGGCATTGCCATTGTTTAAATCCCCCTTTCTTCTAAACCATTTATTCCAAACACCTATTAAGATAAATGATAGATTTACTGCTCCAAAGGTACCTAACACTTTATAATTTGGCGGTATTTCAACCACTTCTGCATGATGATCGTGAGCTTCACCACCGCTACCTTCCATGTCTGTTCCACTGTCATGGTTCATTCCTTCCATGTCTGTTCCACTGTCATGATTCATTCCTTCCATGTCCGTTCCACTGTCATGGTTCATTCCTTCCATGTCCGTTCCGCTGTCATGGTTCATTCCTTCCATGTCATCCCCCTCACTGGATGCATCTTGACTCTTTATACCACTATTTTTGAGGTTCTCTGTGGCTTGTTTTATGTTTGGGCTATGAGAATGCCCCTTATCTGCTAAAGCCCTTACATCGAATGAGAAAATAAATATTAATGTAAAAATAAGTAAATATAGTTTTTTCAACTTTTCCACCTCCAGAAAGTTAATTATGGATCTAATGTTCATATGTATAATGTACTGGGGAAATTTGCAGTTTCTATGCATATTTGTTGGATATAATATGGCATATAGATTTTCGATTCATTTGTTCATATAATTGTAAAATCTGACCTCTATTTTTTAAATTTAGAATTAAATTACACTTTGACTTTAATCCAAACAAAAAAGAAGAACCGATGTGGCTCTTCTTTATTTCTATGATTATACATATTGTAAAGTAACCTTCACATAATGCTCACCTCTACATTTTAACTTTTTGCAAACGTAATGCATTGAGAACAACAGATACTGAACTGAATGCCATTGCTGCACCTGCAAGCCATGGCGCAAGGAATCCAAGAGCAGCGATTGGAATACCAAGTGTATTATAGGCAAGAGCCCAGAAAAGGTTTTGCTTTATATTACCGATTGTTTTTTTACTCATGAAAATAGCATCTGCAATACTATTTAAATCCCCGCGAATAAGAGTTAAATCTGCCGCTTCCATTGCCACATCTGTTCCGGTTCCAATGGCCATTCCAATATCTGCCACTGCAAGGGCTGGTGCGTCATTGATTCCATCTCCGACCATCGCCACTTTCTTACCTAGTGCCTGTAATTTCTTAATTTCATCTGCCTTACCTTCAGGGAGGACCTCAGCAATCACATGGTCGATCCCCACTTGATCTGCAATGGCTTTTGCAGTCTGTTGGTTATCGCCTGTAATCATAATTACTTCAATTCCCATATTTTTAAGTCGACTAATAGCAGTTTTGGATGTCTCTTTAATAGTATCTGCCACAGCAACCATACCTGCAAATTGGCCATCTATAGCAGCAAGCATAGCTGTTTTCCCAACCATTTCTAATGCATTCATTTGATCATAGGCGTTTTCGACAGGTACGTTAAACATATTCATTAACTTCCTTGTTCCAACTAACAGCTCTTTTCCATCCACTTTAGCTTTTATACCAAATCCAGGGATGGCTTCAAATTTCGTTACATCCTTTAAAGATATACCTTTTTCTTTTATTCCTTGAACGATTGCTTGTGCTAGTGGATGCTCTGATTGTTTTTCAGCTGAACCAACCAGTGATAGGAATTCTTCTTCTATTAAATTTTGATCTGTGAAAACATCTGTTAATACTGGAGTGCCGTTTGTAACTGTGCCGGTTTTATCTAAAACAACAGTAGAAATTTTATGCGTCATTTCTAAATGTTCTCCGCCTTTAAACAGAATTCCGTATTCGGCAGCACGGCCTGAACCTGCCATGATGGAAGTTGGCGTTGCCAATCCCAATGCACACGGACAGGCTATAACAAGGACTGCTATCATTTTCTCAAGTGCATTCGCAAAATCACCAGGAGTTACCCATACATACCAAACGATAAACGCGAAAAGGGCAAGAGCAACAACAATAGGGACAAACACTCCAGAAATCTGGTCAGCAAGGCGTTGAATAGGAGCCTTGGAACCTTGTGCTTCTTCCACTACTTTAATAATTTGAGATAAAGCCGTATCCCTACCTACTTTTGTTGCTTCCACTTTTAAAAATCCATTTTTATTGATCGTTGCTCCTATTACTTCATCACCTATCTTTTTATCAACTGGGACACTTTCACCTGTCAGCATCGACTCATCAATAGCTGAGCTACCCTCAACAATTTTTCCGTCTACTGGAATTTTCTCGCCAGGCTTGATATGCAGAATGTCGCTAACGATCACTTCTTCAATTGGTACTTCCTGTTCCACTCCTGCTCTTTCAATGATTGCTGTCTTTGCTTGAAGACCCATTAGTTTCTTAATCGCTTCAGATGAACGCCCTTTTGCTTTTGCTTCAAAAAGCTTCCCAAGAATAATTAACGTAATAAGAATGGAACTCGTTTCATAATAAAGTTCTACTGAATGGGCCATACTTCCGATTGAAAGCAGCGATAGATACAAACTATAAAAATATGCAGCTGATGTACCTAAAGCAACAAGAACATCCATATTAGCACTCTTATTTTTCAACGCTTTATAAGCTCCAACATAAAATTGTTTTCCGATAAAAAACTGCACCGGAGTAGCCAAAGCAAACTGAACCCACGGATTCATAAACATTTTTGGAACCCAAATAAAAGAGGTAAAGGAAAAGTGTCCAACCATTGCCCATAATAGTGGGAAAGAAAGGATCGCAGAAAAAATAAATTTTCCAGTTTGTTTATCAATTTCCTTTTGACGATAATCACTTGTGTCTATTTCATCTTCCTTAATATGAGCACCATAACCAAGGCTTTCCACCTTTTTAATGATATCGCCTGAAGAGAGTTCCGCACTTTTATATTCCACTGTTGCTATTTCCAGTGCCAAATTCACATTTGCTTTCACTACCCCATCTAACTTATTTAGACCTTTTTCGATCCGAGTAGCACAAGCCGCACAGGTCATTCCGTTTATGTCAAATTCGTTTTTTTCATTTACAACATTTTGACTCATAAATGCCAACTCCTTATACCCTATATAGGTATATTTTTTTGTAAAAAGAACGTGCTATCAGCTAGCACGTCTTTTCACTATTTATTTCACATCGTACCCCTGGTCATCGATGGTCTCCTTAATCTTTTCTAATGAAACCTCTTGGTTATTAAACTCAACATCTACTTTAGCTGCTTTTAAATCAACTTTTACAGAGCTAACACCTTTTAGTGCACCGACACTTCCTTCTACCGCTTTCACACAATGACCGCATGACATTCCTTGAACATTCAATATTACCTTTTCCATTTTAATACTCCCTTTCACATTATTTATTTTTTTATAAGTCTTTGAATAGTGGTTATTAACTCATCAACAACTTCATGGTCACCCTCTTGAATTCTCTCAACCACACAACTTTTCATATGGCCTCCCAAAAGTACTTTAGCAACGCTGTTTAAAGCTGCTTGAGTAGCTGCAATCTGAGTAATGACATCATCACAATACGTATCTTTTTCAATCAAACCTTTTATGCCACGAATCTGTCCCTCGATACGGTTTAATCTTGTGACAAGATTTTGTTTTGTTTTATCAGAATGATGGCTTTTTCGCCCAGATGTTAAAGTATCACAATGTTCACTACTATGATGAGGTTTAAGGTTAACAGGATCGTGATTATTCATTATCACCCCTCCTTCAACTTAATATTACCATACCCCCCTACCCTATGTAAATAATCAATTTTGGAAGTTTTTTATTTTTTTATTTTTTTATTTTTTTATTTTTTTATTAGGTCGCATGCTTTAAAATATATTTGAAAAAATAGTAAATTTTTTTATGCAAGTATTAACTTCCTTAATTAATAAATCTTACAAAACAAAAAAACAACGATTCTCACTCGTTGTTTTTTTGTTTTGAGACAATACGACAGGCATTAAGGTGACAAAGAATAGTAGAAACATAGTCGGACAGAATGCTAGTGAAAAACTAAATCCTAACATAAACAACCCAACGCATAGACAATTGGCCATGATTCTAAGTTATAGGCTATATTGGAAAACGGTTTACTCACAAATGAGCTAAATTGACTTAATATACTGTACATTTAATCACCTTAAATCAATAGTTTATGTCTAAAACAGCAACTCCTAAAAAGAAACAACTGTTTTGTCTTAGTGGTTATATCGTACCTTCAGGTTGCAAGGAACAGCTATAAGTTCCTTTTTCAATTTGAATAGTGGCATGTTCAATACCGAATTGGTCATGCAATTCCTTTGTTAACTTTTGAAGCAGCTCATCATTATCATCTATTTCAGATCGAATTATATGAACGGTTAAAGCAGCCTCGGTCGTACTCATTCCCCAAACATGCAGGTCATGAATTTCCAAAATCGTTGGTAAACCACTTAAGTAATCCTTAATTTTATTAATATCAATGCCTTCTGGTACAGCATCCAATGACAAATTAATGGATTCCATTAATAATCCCCACGTACCAAATAAAATGACAATTGAAATTAAAAGACTTACTAGAGGGTCAAGCCATTGCCATCCTGACCAAAGAATAATAAGCCCTGCAATCACTACCCCAAGTGAAACTAAGGCATCCGCAGCCATGTGCATGAAAGCCCCACGGATATTTAAATCGTTTTTTCGTCCTGACATAAAAAGTAAAGCTGTGAGAGTGTTAATCACAATACCAATGATTGCTACGATGATAACAGTTTTTCCTGCAACTGGTTCTGGAGAAGAAAATCGTTGGATAGCCTCCCAGGCAATAGCACCAATTGCTACTAATAAAAAAACAGCATTGAATAGCGCAGCTAAGATGGAACTTCTTTTATATCCATAAGTCCGCTTTTTAGTAGGTGCTTTTTTTCCTAACCAAACGGCAATCCAAGCAATAATTAAACCTAAAACGTCACTTATGTTATGTCCTGCATCCGCAAGCAGTGCTAAAGAATCCCCTAGGATACCGTATATAATTTCAACAATAATAAAAATGGTATTTAATATAATCCCAAATCCAAATGCAAAGCCATAATTGGCTGGTGCATGACTATGTCCATGACTGTGACTGTGCCCATGGTTATGACCATGGCTATGATTATGTCCCATTCCTATCTCTCCTACTTAAATTTAATTATGACAAGCATGCTCAATTGTTTGTTGTACCCTTCCATTAAAAGGCTTCCCACTTTGGGAAGCCCCACTTTATTTGTCTTTTACTCGGAGAAGTCGTAAACCATTAAGAGTCACAATAAGAGTTGCTCCCATGTCTGCGAATATCGCAATCCACAGGGTTAACCAACCTGGAATCACTAATAATAATGCTAAAAGTTTAATTCCTAATGAGAAAGTGATATTTTGCTTGATGATAAATAATGCTTTCCTGCTTAGTTTTAACGTAAATGGTAGTTTCCCTAAATCATCTGCCATTAAAGCAATATCAGCTGTTTCTATAGCTGTATCCGTTCCAGCTCCACCCATCGCTATTCCGACTGTGGATGCAGCTAGAGCTGGTGCATCATTTACACCGTCTCCAACCATTGCCACACGGTCAAATTTGTATCTTAGATCTTTAATAAAGGTTAATTTATCTTGAGGTAAAAGATCTGCTTGTATATCAGAAACTCCTACCTGCTTTCCAATCGCATTGGCGGTCCCTTTGTTATCACCCGTTAACATGATGGTTTTTTGAATACCTAATGAGTGAAGTTTCTGTATAACTGATTTACTGTTCACTCTCACTTCGTCTGCAACTGCGAGTAGTCCCAATATTTCAGTTGAAGTACCTGCAACCATCACTGTTTTACCTTTATTTTGAAGGTCAGAAATGGTAGCTTTTAAATTCGCTGGAATTCCATTTGATAGGATCTCATCGAATAAATTAGGGCTTCCCACATAATACATTTTACCGCTGACCCTACCTTTGATGCCTTTACCTGTAATGGAAGAAAAGTCTTCAATCACAAGATCTAGATAAGGTAAGTTTTCCTGCTCTGCTTTCTTCATGATTGCTGAAGCCAAAGGATGCTGAGAACTCTTTTCTAAAGCAGCGATAATGGAAAGAAGTTCATTCGAATTTGAATTTGGTTGAGGTAGATAATCCGTTACAACAGGAATTCCTTCTGTTAAGGTACCTGTTTTATCAAAGGCAATGGCTTTAATGGCTCCCATTTCCTCTAAATGAATCCCACCTTTGATCAGAACCCCGTTTCGCGCAGCATTTCCGATTGCTGTAACAATAGATACAGGAGTGGAAATGACAAGAGCACAAGGACAACCAACCACTAATACGGCAAGACTCTGATAAACCCATTTGCTCCAGTCCCCATCAAATAAAAGTGGTGGAAGTACGGCCACTAATAACGAAATAAACATGATAACAGGTGTATAATACTTAGCAAAGCGATCAACAAATGCTTGTGATGGAGCCTTTTCTGCTTGAGCTTCCTCTACAAGGTGAATAATTTTTGCAATAGTCGTATCGTCTACATGTTTAGTAACTTTTACTTCAAGCAGTCCTTCTTCATTTAGTGTTCCTGCGAACACTTCATCATCTATGGTTTTCGAAACTGGAACAGATTCACCTGTAATGGCAGCTTGATTCACAGCGGATAATCCTTTAACTACTTTTCCATCCATGGCAATTTTCTGTCCTGGTTTTACAATTAAAATATCCCCAATCCGAATATCGTCCACTTCTACTGTAAATTCTTGATTACCTCTTCGTATTAAAGCCTCTTTTGGAGCAATATCCATTAAGGAACGAATCGATTGTCTGGCTTTATCCATTGAATAGGATTCTAGAACCTCACTAATGGCAAAAAGGATGACAACCGTTGCTCCTTCTCCCCACTCACCGATAATTGCTGCTCCAATAACGGCGATCGTCATCAAGGTTCTCATATCAAACTCTAATTGAAATAAGTTCTTCAATCCTGTCGTAAACAGGCGATGACCGCCTACTAAAATAGAAGCCCCATACGCTAAAATCGATGAGGTACTCTCTTCACCATACATTTGTCCTGCCATCCACCCAATGATCAAGAAAACCAATGAGGCGATAACAGATGAATGTTTTTTCAAAAACGGCTCTTTTTTCTCTTCAAATTTTTGTTTTTCAGGTATGACTTTAATATTTTCAAAGGCCCCTGCTTTCTCTATTTCCTCTATAGTTGTTTCACCAAAAACTGTAAGTTTAGAAGCACCGAAATTTACACTTGCATTAGCAACACCATCCAGGTGTTGTACGTTCTTTTCGAACTTTGTCGCACAGCCTGCTCAGGTGAATCCCTGTACACGGTAAACGGTTTTTTCATTGGTTTGTTCTAAAGCGTTACTCATGAGATTTCACCTCCTTTTGATGTTCAAATGCAATCTTTATCAATTGTCTTACATGATCATCATCTAATGAATAAAATACTAATTTGCCCTCTTTTCGATATTTCGCTAATCCTAAATTACGAAGAAGTCGTAAATGATGGGATGCAGTAGCTGTTGAACTTCCTACAATGTTTGCTACGTCACATACACATAATTCATCTTCTTCACTTAAGGCGTAGGCGATTTTTATTCTAGTATCATCTGATAAGGCTTTGAATATTTGTGATACAGACATAGTATCTTGCTGTGAAATAGATCCTTTTAAACGTTTTACTTTGTCTTCATCAACACAGGTTACTTCACATATATCATCGTGCTTCATTTTTTCACCACCATTATTCAAACGTCTATTTGATTATTAGTATATGTTGGTTCAAAAAAATGGTCAAATATTTATTTGAATGTTTTATCATAAAATTTTAAATTTTCTATTGACAGAAAGAATGTCTCTGAAATAGAGTATTGACACAGACAAATAAAGTTGCATAAAGGAAACTTTTTAGGAGGAGGTAAAAGCATGTCAGACAAAAAAATTTCTCGACGAGATATTTTAAAAATAGGTACTACAGGAGCATTAGGGATAGCTGGGAGTGTTTATTTAAGTAAAGTAGCCCCATATTCCCAAATGGTTCATGCAGAAGAAAAAACAACAAGTCACAATAATCATTCTGCAAATCACTCAAACATGTATGATTCTTCAAAAACAGAAGGTTATAAGATGGGTTGAACTATGGATTTATTGGTTTTTACGTAGGGATTGTTCCCATTACTTTAGGATTACTATGGTTTCCATTTATGAAACGTTTGAAAAAAGGCTGGATTAATGCCATTCTTGCTCTCACAGTTGGCCTCCTCCTATTCTTATTCTTTGGTACGTTATTTGATGGATTTGAAATAGGAGCAGAAGCCCCGTCTGTATTCCAGGGCAACATGGTGGTAATCATTTGTACGATTCTTTCATTTTTATTACTGGTTGGATTTGATCAATATCAACATCAAAGACAAAAACGAAAGGGTTATTCTCCACTAGGGATTTCATTATTGATGGCAACAGGAATTGGTCTTCATAATTTTGGTGAAGGATTGGCAATTGGCTCATCATTTGCACTAGGTGAAGCAGCATTAGGTACGTTTTTAGTAATCGGATTTACTCTGCATAATATTACTGAAGGGATTGGGATTGCTGCCCCATTACTGAGGAGTAAGCCAAAGATTAGCCACTTTGTGTTATTAGGTACGATTGCAGGTGCCCCTGCGATATTGGGAACTTGGTTCGGAGGGTTTATTTTTTCACCAATTTGGGGTGCAGTATTTTTAGGAGTTGGTGCAGGTGCTATTTTACAGGTAATATTCGTAATTTCAAAAATGCTGATGGAAGAAAACAAAAGGAATAATGAATAATGAACCTGTCGTATCATGGATGAATTTTACTGGATTTACAATCGGAATATTTATCATGTATTTTACAGCCTTTTTCGTAAAATAATTAAGGGGTGTTTGGAATGGCAAATATAGGATTTGGTGGAGCCTTAATTATACTTGTTATTGCACTAATTGTTTTTGGCCCGAAAAAACTTCCAGAGCTCGGTCGTGCTGTTGGATCTACACTTAAAGAATTTAAACAGTCAACAAAAGGGATATTGGATGATGATCACGATAAAGAAAAATAAATAAACTTCTATATAAAAGGTGGCTCATCATGTTAAGACGATGAACTACCTTTTTTATATATTCCTAAATCACAAACAAAAAAGAGAATTGTCCTGATTGTTCTCCATTTCAATCTGATCAGCTTCTCTTCTATATTCCATTAACTAGCTTTGAGTATTTTCAATTTTCATATTATTTATAATGCTATTGTATTAAATAATATTATAGCGTTATAATATGTTAGTGTAATAATTCGGTAACGTACTAAAGGAAATTTAAAATAAATAGCTAAGGTGGTAGTTCTATTATGAAACGGTTAATACCTATGATTCTAGTAATAGCAGCACTATTCTCGGTCCTTACAGGATGTTCGTCTAAATCATCAGGAGCAAAGAACAACACACTCGTGATTGGGATTGATGATAAATTTGCCCCGATGGGTTTCCGCGATGAGAACAATAAAATTGTTGGTTTTGACATCGACTACGCAAACGCAGCTGCTGAAAAGATGGGGAAAAAGGTCAAGTTTCAACCAATTGATTGGAGCACAAAAGAAGCGGAACTTAGCAGTGGACGGATTGACCTTATTTGGAACGGATACACTATTACGGATGAACGTAAAAAGAAAGTTCTTTTCACGAAGCCATATTTGAAGAATGCACAAGTGGTTGTTACATTGGCTGATTCAAAGCTTACTAAATTAGATGATTTAAATGGAAAGGTTGTTGGACTGCAGACACTATCTTCTGCAGCAGATGCTTTGGATGCTGCACCTATTAAAGCCAAAATTAAGACAGTTACCGAATTTGCTGATAATGTCCAGGCATTAACTGACTTAAAGAGTGGTCGTTTGGATGCAGTAGTAATTGATGAAGTTGTTATCGATTATTATATGAAAAAGGAAAAAGAGTCTTTTAAAGTACTTCAAGAATCACTTGCTCCTGAAGAATACGGAATTGGCGTTAAAAAAGGGAATGAAGCATTACTTGAAAAGTTACAAAAAGCACTCGATGAGATGAATGAGGATGGCACAGCAGCAGGTATCTCTGAAAAGTGGTTTGGCGAGAATAAAGTATTAAACTAATACCGAATATAAGGCGAACAGGATTTCCATTGGGAACCCTGTTTTGCTTTTGGAGGAACATATATGTCTTTTGATTATCTGATTTCCATACTTAAACCAATGCTCGAAGGCGCCCAGATGACAATCCTCTTGTTTGTCATTGCGATTGTGGTTTCGATTCCACTTGGGTTTATATTAACACTGGCTGTCGGCAGCCGTTTTAAGCCTGTGTCCCTGCTTGCACAAGGATATATTTACGTGATGCGCGGTACACCGCTCTTGCTTCAGCTGTTATTTATCTGTTTCGGGCTGCCGATGATACCAGTAGTTGGAGAATATTTAGTTTTGGACCGCTTTGTCGCTGCCTGTTTAGGTTTTATCTTGAACTATGCTGCCTATTTCGCCGAAATCTTTCGCGGCGGGCTTCTTGCGATTGATAAAGGTCAATATGAGGCATCGCAAGTGCTCGGCCTGAATAAATGGCAGACGTTAACAAAGGTCATCCTTCCGCAAATGTTCCGGATCGCCCTTCCTGCTGTCGCGAACGAATCCATTACATTGGTCAAAGATACCGCACTGCTCTATGCGGTTGCCGTACCGGAATTGTTGCATTTTGCCCAGACAGCTGTAAACCGCGACTTTACCATCGTTCCTTTCTTCGTCGCCGGTATTATTTACTTGATCATGACGCTCCTCTTAACGATGGTCTTTAAATGGCTCGAAAAACGGTTCAAATTTGAATAAGAAGGAGTGATAACTATGCCTGTCATGGAAATAGCTAACCTCAAAAAATCGTATGGGAATTTGGATGTCCTAAAACAGATTAGCTTTGATGTAAATAAAAATGATGTGGTAGCCGTCATTGGTCCCTCCGGTTCCGGGAAGAGTACGATGCTCCGCAGTTTGGTCCATCTTGAAAAAATAGACGGTGGCACGATTTGTGTCTCCGGTAAGCATTTAGTAAAGGACGGCGTCTATGCGAAACCCCTGGAGATTAAAGAGATCAATGCAAAAATGGGGATGGTCTTTCAGCATTTCAACCTCTTTCCGCATCTCACGGTGAAAGAAAATTTGGAACTAGCTCCAAAAATGCTGAAAACGGAAGCGCCCGCTAAAATTCAGCAACGAAGTAGTGAACTACTCGAGAAAATCGGGCTTACTGACCGGGCAGCAGCCTATCCAGCCAATCTCTCAGGAGGGCAAAAACAACGAGTCGCCATTGCCAGAGCGCTCATGTTAAACCCAGAAATTCTGCTTTTTGATGAGCCTACTTCTGCATTAGACCCCGAATTAACTGGTGAGGTATTACAAGTGATGAAGGATCTGGCCGAAGAACATATGACGATGATTGTTGTGACACATGAGATGGGATTTGCTAAGGAAGTAGCAAACCGGGTTATTTTTATGGACAATGGGGAGATTGTGGAATCTGGTTCGCCCGCGGAGTTGTTTACAAACCCTAAGAATGAACGAACGAAGGCTTTCTTGAAGCGTAGCTTATAAGAGTATGGTTGGATAATAAATGCGGGTTTCGATGTTCATCGAAGCTTTATGAGGACAATTTTCACTTTTCCATCCTTAGTTTTGTCCTCATGAACACCTCATGAGGACAATTTTCACTTTTCCATCCTTAGTTTTGTCCTCATGAACACCTCATGAGGACAGTTTTCACTTTTCCATCCTTAGTTTTGTCCTCATGAACGCCTCATGAGGACAGTTTTTACTTTTTCATCCTTAGGTTTGTCCTCATGAACACTCCATACCGATTTTACAGTCAGTTGTTATTTTTCCACAGAATCATCTTTCGGAGCAATCCAAAACGCCACTACAATCGACACAATCATCACAAGAAACGGGGCATAAAAGAGCAAGAAATCATCCACGTTCATTCCCCCTAAGCATGTTCATCATTTCGATTCCCTTGTACATATTCCTTGTTAAACAGAAACAATTTTAGCAGAAGATATAGCGATGGCAGGAGTAATCCTAACCCTGCAATGAAGGCAACAATCAGGGCAATCGCCATCGATTGATTCGTAAAACTATCATAAAGGGTGAGATAGGGATACAGTAAATAAGGATAATGGGAAGCGCCATAGGCCAAAAAGGCAAGCGCAAATTGCCCGACTAATAACCAGAATGCCAAACCGTACGCACGCCGCTTCCAAATCAAATAAACGGTTCCAGCAAAGAAAACGACAGACAATCCGAACAACCACCAAAGGTCGAGTAAGCGCTGATAATGTTCCGGATTGTGTATCCTCATTTCTATGATAATACCCGCAGCCGTGATAATGGCAGGTCCTGCCCAACTAAGTGCATATTTGCGTAGAAGGTTCGTTGCCGCCTCATCCTTTGCATGATGGGCATACCATGTCAAGAATACAGCGGAGATATATAATACGGCTGTCAGACTAAGGACCACAATACTCCACGATAAAGGACTGGTAAACAATGCCCAATAATCAAGTACAGGCGCAGAACTTTCCATTGTCACAAAGCCGCCTTCTGAAATCGTCAAGACACTCGACAGCGATGCTGGAATAAATAATCCCGTCAACCCATACAAAATGGTGTACCGTTTATGTTTGAGTCCCCCGTAGGTTGTAAAGGCATAATAAGCTCCCCGAATAGCTAGCAAAATAATCGCAATGCTTGCCGGCACAAGTAAGGTGGTGCCGAAGTAATAAGCAGTTTTTGGAAAAAAACCAACCATCCCGACGAAGAAAAACACTAAAAAGACATTCGTGATTTCCCAAACTGGCGATAAATAGCGTTGAATAATCTTCGTCAAAATATGCTGTTTCCCGGTTAATGTACTAAACGCGTTAAAAAATCCTGCCCCAAAATCAATGGACGCAATGATAATATATCCAAAGAGAAACAACCCCAATGCGCTTATCCCGACGATTTCCAGTGTCATAGCACATCACCCGCTTTCTCGGAGGCTCTATCGGCCAATTCCCGTTCCACCGTGTTCTTCCGGAACATTCGCCAGAGTACAACTGCACTGCCAACCCCGAGGACAAGATAAAGCCCAGCAAATAAAACCAACATGATATCCACTTGACCGCTTGTTGTCGCTGCATCTTTAGTTCGCAAAATCCCACGCAGGACCCAAGGCTGACGGCCGACCTCGTCCAGCCACCACCCCGCCTCAATCGCAAGAATGGAGAGAGGGCCGCCGAGCACTAGCAGCCAGCGAAACCATTTGGATACAACGAAACGCCAGTGGCGCCAAGTACCAATTACATACACCAAAGACAAAACAGTCATCCACATCCCAATCGTCACCATCGTATCGAATAAATAGTGAATATACAGGGGCGGCACTTCATCCTTCGGAAACTGATCGAGTCCTATCACTTCTGCATTAGGGACTTCATGAGCCAGAATGCTGAGTGCAAAGGGAATTTTTAGTGCATATTTTACTTCCCCATTATCCAGGACACCGTATAAGACAAGTGGTACACCTTTCCCGGTTTCAAAGTGCCACTCGGCCGCAGCTAATTTTTCTGGCTGATATTCGGCCAAATACTTTCCGGAGAAATCCCCTAAAAGAGAGGTTGCTACGGAAAAGACGAAACCAAGCTTCATTGTTAAAAACAAAGCCTTTTTATGATACGCATGGTTTGACCCCTTAAGTAAACGAAAGGAACCAATCGCAGCCAGGACAAACGCTGAAGTCATATAGGCGGTGACAACTACATGGGCTACCTTTGTCGGCATCGCCGGATTAAACATCGCGATAATTGGACTGACATTTACCAACTGCCCCCCAACCAAATCAAATCCTCGAGGCGCATTCATAAACGCATTGACAATCGTAATAAAAACGGCAGAAAAGGAGGCTCCCAACGCAACAGGAATCAGCAGGAGCAGATGTTTTTTCTGGTCCTTAAACCGATCCCACGTATATATGTAAATACCTAAAAAAATCGCTTCAAAGAAAAACGCAAATGTTTCCATAAATAACGGCAGGGCAATCACATTTCCCGCTAGCTGCATAAAATTGGGCCAGAGTAGTGAGAGCTGTAACCCTATCGCGGTCCCGGTCACAACGCCCACAGCCACGGTAATCACAAATCCCCTTGTCCACCTTCGAGCTAATAAAATATAGTGTTCATCTTGTTTCTTTATCCCCACCCATTGAGCAATCATAATCATCAGCGGAATCCCGACACCAATAGTTGCGTAAATGATGTGAAAAGACAAGGTCAATTCTGTGAGGACACGACTAAAAAATACTGCTTCCTCATTACCCATAAAACTCCCTCCTTTCTTATCCTGAAAAAAGCCGTCCAATGATGGACAGTCCCATAATGGATGCAACAATAAAAGCCAGCCAAATGAGCTTCCGCTCTTGTTTTTTGTAAATAAAAATCCCACCTAATCTTTTGGCTAATTTAATTAATTAAGCACACTTCTTACATACCATTCCCAAAATTATGGCGGAATATATTTAACGGCACCGGAAAGTATCCGCACACAGAAAAAATAGTGGGAAGTGCCGGTCAGTCAACAATTCCCACCACATTCCCACTATTCATTTTTTTACCAAGACGAACGGTCAAGGTTAATCCAAATTTATGCATTCCCAACATTAGGATTCCCGCAAACAATTGATCAAGTCTTGTATTAAATGGTGATGGCAGTATATTGAGAGAACTTAATTGAGAAGGAGAGATACAAAGGTTTGCGGTTAGTTGTGTAAGAAGCGGATTATTCAATCCACCAATAAAGGCAGTTAATATGAAAAGCAAACAGGCAGGCATTAATACAAGCCCGCTCAATAATAGATAACGTTTATTTTGCCCTTTTGAACCATACTTCTTCGAGTCGGGAGAGGCTATTGGGCCCCACATCCTAAAAGAAAGGACAAACAGCACAAATAGGTACCCATTATGGACAAACGAATTTTGAGTGAGAGTCATTAAAACTACTGGGAAATGGTACATCAAGAACATTGCGCCAAAAGCATAAAGTGCAGCAATTGGCGGTAAGAAAAACTTGCTTACTCTTACAAAGATGGAGAGATGACGAATTTGCTGGAGAAATGAATCTGGAATTCCTAATAAAAATAGAGGTGGGATAATAAAGTATAAAATGCTCATTTGCAGCATGTGCAAACTATACGACAAGTGACTTATGGCTTCAAATGGACTGCCAAAGGTTCCGTACATAATGCTTAAACTGAGGAAAAAAAGCAGGGGTTGTTTTTGATGAAGCTTTATTTTTGTAAAAGAAAGTACTAAGACTACATATAAAACCGCTATACAAATGAGGCAAGCTAGTAATGGTGTATTCCACAACGATTGACCTTCCAACAACATCGCATAGAACATGATATCCTCCTTCCTACTCTGGGGATATATACTTTTTAAGCGAGCAATTAACTTTAGATTTTATGACAGTTTAGCTGATTTATGACAAAAAAGAAGAACCTTAGTGGCTCTTCCTTTTCCATATTCAGTTTTACATTCAAAGCAAAGTCCCTCTTTAACGCATACAAAGCCGCTGCCTCGTTCGGCTTTCTATCTTTTTCTGACTAGACGGTTCTTTTTCAAAAGATTACTCTCAATTTTCTCATAGTACTTAATTAACCAAAGGATTACTTTGTTTATTTCCTCGAATCGAACTAGTAGGAAATGGATGGCAAAAGCTACACTTGTCCCTATGAGCATTCCTGCTACCACATCTAAAGGATAATGTACTCCTGTCCAAACACGGGACAGAGCAATGCCTGCAGCCAATACCAACCACAACCAGCCGTCACGTTTTTTCCAAATCCAAATGGCCGTCGCAATCACGAATGCGGCAGTCGCGTGGTCACTTGGAAACGAGGCGTTTTTCACATGAGGGATTAACCAGTTTACATGATGGGTGACAAAAGGACGATTCCGGTAAAAAAAGTGACCTATTTCTCCATTTATACTTAGCGCAACGCACGCGGCCAGGATTGCTTCAATAACCATTTTTCGGTTTTGTGATTTATGATAAAACCAATAAAAAATGATTCCCGCAAAAAATAAATACTCTGCTTTTTCTGCTAAAAATATCATTAGTGGGTTTAAAAATCGCTCACTTATTGCAAGGTGATTTATTATTTGAAAGATACCATAGTCTATGTGAGACATCTTAACTAACCTCCAGATTCATGTGTTTCAACAAACTTAAATTCTCAAAGGAGAAGAATATCTAACCAATCTCGACTGTCTGCTGCTCGTCTTTTGGTCAAGGATTGTTTCTATCAACCCCACGATATTTTCCGGCTTCTCTAGCTCAATTCCCTGCTGGTAAGCATCAATAGCATCCTCCCAGCCTTTCATTTTTTTCTGGTTCGTTAAAACACTAAGCAGCTGTTTTTCCAATGGAGTGCTCTGATCAAGATCAAACACTAGCTCTTTCCGCTTTAAATATAGGAGATTTATTTCCTCCTGCCCTGGAAGTGCAGAATGAACAAAGATTGGCAGTCTTTTTCGGATTGCTTCACTTATAGTGACTCCACCCGGTTTTGAAATTATCGCATCCACTTCTTCATACAGTAAATTCATTTCTGATCTTGATGAAAGATAGGTTAATGGTTTGATATGCTCTAAATCCCACGAAAGAATTTCATCATAAAGCTTCTTGTTATTACCACACAATACCAAGAAGTCTAAGTTTGAGGAGAGTTTTAACTCTTCCGCTAGTTTCAAAATCCCGCCCAAACCGCTATTTCCTCCAGATAATAAGATTTTGAGACGCTCATTTTCGTGTTTCCGATAGAGGGTTTTCGTAATTTCTTCATGGACAGGAATACCAGTGACCATCAGCCGTTGGTTCGTGGTTTGATATTTTCTGCTTAGTTTTCGTTTGATCTCTTGGCTAGGGAGAAAATGAAGATCGATCCCCTCTCTTCCCCAAACACTATTAATAAAGAAATCTGTGTAAACGTTAATAATCGGTATGTCGCATTTTCCCTTCATTTTTAACTTACTAAGAAGATAAGAAGGGAACCCATGCGTACATACAAGTAAATCTGGTTTTTCCTCTGTTAACAATTGCTCCATTTTCTTCAAAAAGAGCGGTTGATACCATTTAAAGGAATGTTTTTTAGTTGGTGATACGTAAAAAAAGCTTTTATAGGCAAGATTATACGTTTCTGGCGCGTAGCGGATCCAATTAAGATAGCCATTTGTAATCACTTTTTCTAACGATTTATTTGTATAACTTAACAAGTCGATTTTTTTAAATGTAAGATCATCTGTATGATTTTTTAACAGATCCATTAATGCCTCAGCAACTTGATGATGTCCCGATTGCATTTGTAAGAGTGGTAAAAACAAAATCTTCTTCACTTATTCCATCTCCTGTTCTACTAGAAATCGAACTTTGAAAATGATGATTTCTAAATTACCCTTTCAATGTATCACTCATTTCTTAAAAAACTCGTTTTTTAATGGATTTTTAATCTTACCTTCAGCTTTTTTTTAGCTTGGTCAAAAAACAAAAACCTGAAAATGCCTTTTCAGGTTTTTGTTTTATTTTCTCCTATTCAGCTGATGCAGTTCTTTTCCTTTTTATATACTTAAGTATGACAAATAGCAGAAAAAGAATGAAAAATACCATTCCTAAATATGGAATATAGTCTGGATTTATATGAAATACCTTTCCAGCATAATAGCCTCCTACAATAAAAGGGATGGTCCAGAGAAGAGTGCCTAGCAGGGAAAAAAGGAAAAACCGCCGAAATGGAATGTTTGTAATCCCAGCAAAATACGGACTGATCTGCCTAATACCTGGCAGATAAAAACCGATAACGATTGTTTTGCGTACATTTTTCGTATATATACGACTTACTTTTTCCCAACGGTCATCGCTTATGCCGACATACTTACCGAATTTTTTTATAAACGGGGACCCTGCATATTTTCCAATCGAATAGGCTGTTTGCATTCCAATAAACGCTCCGAGAATGGAACTTAGTATGGCTAGCCCTATTGAGAGCTTATGATGAAAACTCAGCACGCCGATTAAAAAGAGCAGCGATTCTTCAGGAGCAGGAATGCCCACAATACCAAAGAATAAAAAGAGAAAAATGACTAGGTAACCATATATATTAATATAATTAATAATTGTCTCTACATTCATAGCAGCCTCTAAAAGTTCACTTCTTTTAATGGGATAAATTTTGTGCCCTTATTTACATTTTCCTGTAAATAGATTTCCAAGCACTTTAGCATATAACGGGGAGCTAGCCTATCGGCACCCAAGGTTTCCCCACAATCATGAAGCAACAATACAGAGCCTGCTTCTGTCGTTTGGAGCAATTCTTCAAGCAGGCCGTTTTTACCCTTCGCTACCTTCCAATCACCGAAGATATGCGACCACATAATCACTTTATATCGCTTGCTCAAAAATAGGCTGGCACTATTAAAGCTCCCCCATGGCGGCCGGTAAAAGGTTACTGCTTCATTGGTGCAATCTTTGATTGCCTGTTCTGTCATTTGCAGTTGTTTTTTCAAGTGAAAGGGGGAAAGAATCCAACTCGAAATATGGTTATAATGATGAATTCCAATTGTATGTCCTTCCTGACTCATCCGTTTAATAATGGCAGGATAGGCTTTCACTTTACTGCCAACCACAAAAAAGGATGCCTTTACACCGTACTTTTTCAAAAGATCAAGTAATTGTGGTGTGTATTCAGGATTGGGGCCATCATCAAACGTTAATGCAATAGCTGGAGCATTTATTGTTTTGATGATTCCCCGCTCGCTCCTACGTATGAGGAGGGTTGGCAATATGGAATAGATAAGAAACAAAATGAATAAAAGAATAACACTTACTATCAATATTTTAATCACTCGAAAAACATTTCCTTTCCAACTTTACGTTTGGGTAAGAACAACTCCACCTCTGTTCCCACTCCCTCCGTACTTTTTACGATAATTTCCCCTTGATGCTGCTTCATAATATTTTTGGCAATCGACAAGCCTAACCCTGTCCCTCCTGTCTCCCTGCTTCGTGCCTTGTCCACCCGGTAAAACCGTTCAAAGACATTCTCTATTTCACACTCAGGTATGCCGATTCCGTAATCCTTTACCGTAATAATCGTCAATTGTTCCTTATCCTGTAAGTACACATCTATTTTATCTGTACTATATTTAATTGCGTTATCGATTAAGATTATCATTGCCTGCTTTAGCTTGACTTCATCCGCCATAACCGTAATGGCGGGTTCTTGGTAATGGAGGTTAATTTCCCTCTTATAAGCACTTTTAAGCTGCTTGAAGATATTCTCGCACAAGGAAACTAAATTGATTACTTTTGGTTCTAAAAGATGACCTGATTCTGTATCGGCTAAATCAAGAAACCTTTCAGTCATTTTTTGAATTCTTGTTGCTTCTGAATGAATCGATTCAATCGCATCATGGGCAACCTCTTCATTTTTTAACCCCCGTCTTAATAGTAGGTCTGCATAACTCTTGATCACAGTAAGCGGGGTCTTCAATTCATGTGAAGCATCCGAAATAAATTGCCGCTGTTTTTCGAGATTTGCCTCTAATCTGCCAATCATCCGATTAAACGTAACGGCCAATTTTTGCAATTCATCCTTTGTCTCATGTTGGATGATGATCTTTTTCGGGATCCCGCTTTTTTCAATATCCTCCATGGTGTTAATCATATTAGAGATAGGTTTCATAATCAGATTTGACAACCATCTACCACCGAGCAGTGATAATACCGCACCTAAAATGGTACAAAAGACAAGAATGGAAAGTAATAAGTCTTTTCCTGTTTCCAATCCCACTAATTTCTCCCCGAACTCTAGTGTTCCTACTACATGGCCATTTGATTGGATTGGCACCCTGACAATGGCAATTTGTTCTTCTTGATGTTTAAGTCTAATGGTCCGCCTTTCCGTACCTTTTTCAGTAGTGAATTGTGGTTTTATTTTAGCCGCTAATTTCGGATCATTCGTTACTTGATTAACTATTTTCGAATCTGGCTGAACGATCCTTATAAAGGACTGGTTCGTTAGATATGGGGTTAATTTTTCTTTAATAACCGCTAGAGAATCTTCCTTGTTGATTTCGTTTATCAAATAATCAGCCTTTTGAAGTAGTTCACCATCTTCCATATTGACAGTAATCTTCATAAATGAAAAAAAGACAACCGCATTCACAGCAAGTAACATACATAAAATCCATGCCGTAGTAATAAGATTTATTTTTGTGGTAATCTTCATTTGTTAATTCTCCCTTATGGTATAACCAATGCCCCTTACCGTCTGAATAATCGTTGGGTCAGAAAAACCTTCTTCCATTTTCTTTCGTAAATGTCTGATAAACACATCGATGACATTGGTTTCCCCTTCATATTCATAGCCCCAAACATGAAGGAGGATGCTCTCTCTCGTGACAATTCTATTTTTATTGGATAGCAAATAAACGAGTAAATCGAATTCCTTGGGAGTTAACGTGATGGAAGTCTCCCCCCTTTTGACCTCTCTTGTATCCAGATTAACAGTTAAATCCCTTATATCTAATAAGGAGTCATTCGATTGTGATGCCATGACTGCGATGGTACTTTGACGAAGGCAAGAACGAATTCTTGCCAATAATTCCTCGATTTCAAATGGCTTGGTGATATAATCATTCGCCCCTTGATCGAGTCCTGCTACCTTGTCCATGGTCATATTGCGGGCTGTTAATAAAATAACAGGGATGAGGTCATTCTCTTTTCGTATTTTTCTTAAAACCTCAATGCCATTCATTTCAGGCAGCATAACATCCAATAAAATTAAATCCAATTTTTCATGTAAGGCTGCCTGCAATCCCGATTTCCCATCATAAGCAACATGTACTTCGTATCCCTCATACTCCAGTTCGATCTTTAATATCTTGGCGATCTGTTTTTCATCCTCTACAACCAAAATCCGCTGTTTCATCGTCACCCCTCCTTTATATGGCATGAACCTAGGTTACAAATTTACATATTTTATAAAACCATCTTATTTTTTTAGAAATGATCTACTTCAATTTAGCATGATTTCTGCTTAGTTTTCTTTTTTTCATTGAATTTTAATCTTTTATTCAGATCACACCTGCCACGATCATTTGTCGATTTAATTAAAATATCAAATCTATTTGCTCAAATTCATCATCCATGGCCATGTATGATGATTGACGTATTAAAGCAAAAAACTCCTTCTTATATGTTACGGAAGGAGTTTTTTCATATGGTGTCAGGCGCCTATTGGATTGGATTGGTTGGTTCATCGGTAATAAGGTCCTGCAATGAATGTTTCCGGATGGCTAATACAAGATCGGCAAGGAAGTATAATCCTACTGCAGACCAGACCCAGGCCCAATATGGTTCAATTTCTCCGTACATAGATGCAACTGCAGGATGGATCCATTTTATGCAAAGAAGGGAAAGGATACTCCAGCAGGCCGAGAAAGGCAAACAAATATGTCCATGAAGCTGCAAGGGTGAATCGGAATAGTCCCACCATTGCCGGTTAAAAAGCTTTAGTAATAATGCTCCCGTCACATATTCCACCATGGTGGGGATCAAGCAGCAGAGGAGGATTACCACCAGCCAATTTGTTTCTGGTGAAATCAAAAAATATACCAGGAGGATAGGGGTAAAGCCGTACATCGGTTTAAATGGTCCAAATAAAAAATTCGGCTTAAAAAACTCCTGTTTAGTGAAAAAGTTATAACTGTTTTCGAGCAGCCAGCCTAACCATGAGTAGACTGTAAAATAAAAAACGATTGTTGCCGCTCCTTCAAGATTAAAAATATCCGGATTTTGAAACTCAATACCATTCAACAAGTTAAAGATCATGGCTAAACCACCTTTCATGGATAAGAATTTCCCATTTTAGGTTTAACAGCCACGCTGGCAAATATACAAAAAAATTCCTACTTCAAAAAAGGAATCCCCTTTTGTTTATTCAAGAAAATTAATGTACACGATGTTTATTAACATCCACGATGTATATTATAATTTGTTTGACAGGTATGGCAATTAACAATTTTCAAGGAGGGATTTGACATGTCGGAAAAGTCAACAGATAGGCGGATCGTACGGACGAAGCGATTAATTCGTGATGCTCTAACAGAGCTAATGGAGGAAAAAGGCTTTGAAGGAATTACGGTTCGTGATTTAACGAAAAAAGCGGATATTAATCGGGGTACTTTCTATCTCCACTATCGTGATAAATATGATTTGTTGGAGCAGAGTGAGGCTCAGATATTAAATGAAATTGAAAAAATGACCCAAGAGATAAATCCAAATGATTTCTTGAATTTTAATAGTGAAAATGATCCATTTCCCTTCATCATTAACCTATTTGAGTTTTTCCATGAGAATTCAAGTTTTATGAAAGTGATTTTGGGTCCCAAAGGTGACGCATCCTTCCAAGGAAAATTGCGAGATATCATTAAAAAGACCTTTTTCCAACATATTATGTCAAAGATAAATGGGGAAGAAATGCTTGTCCCCGTAGAATATCTATTTTCCTATGTCAGCTCTGCCCACCTCGGTGTGATTCAGCACTGGCTAGAAAGCGGGATGGAAAAACCGCCGCGTGAAATGGCGATGATCTTATCGCGGATCACATTATTAGGCCCAAGGCATGTTACCGGGTTGATAAAAAATTAGGCTGCCTTTTTTCAAAAGTAAATGAACACTTTGTTAACTAGTGGATCATAATCAACACATTGTTGTTTTTTGTTTATTGCTTATCTTTCACTGAGTTGTAAAATAAAATCATAAGCGCGTCAACAATCCTAGGGGGAATGATTGATGGATTCAACCATAAAAGTAGAAGAAGTCAGCAAAAGCTTTGGAAAAAAAACCGTTTTAAATGACGTCAACTTAAAGATCGAGAAAGGGCAATTATTTGGGTTGATTGGACCTTCAGGGGCCGGGAAAACCACCCTTGTCAAAATGATTGTTGGCATGGATAAGGCGGATACCGGATCGATTCATGTATTAGATAAGAAAATGCCAAATCTTGCTTTACTTCAGGAAATTGGTTATATGGCCCAAGCGGACGCCTTGTATGGCGAATTAACAGGTGAAGAAAATCTGAAGTTTTTCGCTTCGCTATTCGGGTTAAATAAAGAAGCACAGAAAAAGCGAATCACTTATGTTTCCAACTTAGTAAACCTGACAGACGACTTAAAGAAACGGGTAGCTGCTTATTCTGGGGGCATGAAACGGCGCTTATCCCTAGCGATTGCTTTAATTCAAGACCCTAAAATATTAATTTTAGATGAACCAACTGTCGGCATAGATCCCGAATTAAAGTTATCGATTTGGAAAGAATTTTTACGTTTGAAAAATGAAGAGCAAAAAACAATCATTGTCACCACTCATGTTATGGATGAAGCGGTGAAATGCGATTATGTTGCTATGGTCCGCGACGGCCGCATTTTAACGAGTGGAACGCCAGCAGAATTAAAGGTGTTCTACGGGACAGACGATTTTGATGAGGTATTCTTAAAGGCAGGGGTGAAACAATCATGAGAGTTCTTGCGCTAATTAAAAGAATTTGTCAGCAGATGTTTCGGGACAAACGCACCTTAGCCTTGTTATTTGTGGCACCACTACTAATTCTGACCTTGATGTACTTTTTATTCAATGGCAACACCGTCAATCCAAAATTAGGTGTCGCGGGCGTTAATAGTGGGTTAACAACCGCCTTTAAAAAGGCAGACATTAACCTTAAAGTATACAAGTCAGTAACAAATCATACCATTCTAAATGACGACCTTGACGGACTGCTGCAGCAGGAAAATGGAAAAATAAAGCTGATACTTCTGAATGACGATCCTACAAAAGCAAAAGCGCTGCAAATGAAGGTAAATCAAGTAATCTCGGCACAGTTCCAAGCACAGATTATGATGCAAAGCTCCGGAAAAGCGCTTGCGATGACACCGAAAAGTATCGATATAAACTACGTTTATGGTGACTCAGACACTGTCTTTTTTGATGTGTTAAGTCCGATCTTAGTTGGTTTCTTTGTCTTCTTTTTCGTCTTTATTATTTCAGGAATCGGATTATTACGCGAGCGCACAACGGGCACATTGGAACGGCTGATGTCTACTCCTATTCGGAGATGGGAGATCGTTACCGCCTATTTAGTTGGCTATGGAATATTCGCAGTGATTCAAACAATGATCGTTGTTTTCTATGCTATCAATGTATTAGATATCGTCCTTGTCGGGTCGATATGGAATGTGCTCCTCATTAATTTAGTCTTAGCTTTGGTGGCACTCTCGCTTGGAATCCTGTTATCGACCTTCGCAGCCTCAGAATTCCAAATGATTCAATTTATCCCGATTGCAGTCATACCACAAATATTTTTTGCAGGAATTTTCCCGCTTGAAGGGATGGCCGATTGGTTACAGGCAGTTGCGAAGGTAATGCCTATGTACTACGCAGGTGACGCATTAAAAGGTGTGATGTATAAAGGGTTTAGTTTGAGTGATATAAGCGGGGACCTTCTTGCCTTAGTGATCTTCGCCGCTATTTTCATTGTTTTGAATATCTTTTCATTGAAAAAATATCGATCCTTATAATCAGGTGACAGCCAAAGGAAGCACATCCTTTGGTTTTTTTATGTAAAAAAAGTGTCTCCCTAGAAGGTTTCAGAATAACGGATGAGCCGTTTGTTCATTCTAAACAATGAAGTATAAATCTAATTAAAGGAGACCATCATGGATCAAACACAAACACAAATACCTATTCCGAATCCGCCTCGCGCGATTACAACTAAAGACTTAATGTATTTAAAAGATGCTTTATCGTGGGAGCTTCTGGCGTTTAAAAAGTTCCATTCCCTAGCACAAAACGCCGAAAATCCAACCTTCAAGCAGGCGCTTGATAAGGCTGGGAGGATGCACCAGGATCATTTTAATCGATTGCTTCCTCACCTGCAAGTGAACAATAATCAAGCAATGGCGAACATACCAAGTCCTTCACAAGTCAACTAAACACCATCATGAGGAGGTAGAACCGTGCAAAACCAACAAGCGCAAAACAATAACCAAATCGCTAATCCGCAAACCGGACAATTGCCAAAAGTTAAAGGACCAAATATGAATGACCGTGACTACTTGAATGATGGGCTCAGTACTTGTAAATATTTAACGGATAGCTTGAACATTGCCGTTCGTGAAGCAAGTCATGAACAACTTCATACTGATATCCTACAAATTTTAAACGAGACGCACCAAAGCTGCCGCGAGCTGTATAGCCTGATGTTCCAAAATGGCTGGTACAAACTTGAAGCCGAGGAACAGCAAAAGCTTGACCAGGCCTATCAACAATATAGTAATTATTCAACCCAATTTCCTTATTAACGCAACCTGGCATCCTTGAAGCCAGGTTCTTCCCTATTCAACTGTTTTCAAAATACAACAAAGGGGGATGAATCATCATCCCCCCCTCTTGGTTATTATCGAATTGTTTTTAATGCTCCGCTCCAACTATTCACTTCGTCAAGCATATTATTTACATTTGTAAGGTGTAATTCAGCTGGCTTGAATACACTGCCGTTTTCAAAGTCTGTAAATAATGACAAAGTTGGGTGTGTACGAACATCCGCCACTTTCAATTCGCCTAGAATACCACGTAAATGTTCAGCCGCACGAGCTCCGCCTGTTGAACCATAGCTTACGATTCCTGCAGCTTTGTCATTCCATGCTTCACGTGCAAAATCAAGGGCATTTTTTAATGCACCAGTGATGCTGTGGTTATATTCTTGAACAATGAATACAAAGCCATCTAAGTTAGCAAGTTTTCCATTCCATTCAGCGATACCAGGTTCTGAACCGTCAGTTGTACCTAAGAATGGTAAATTGAAGTCCGCGATATCAACGATTTCATAGTTTGCATCGCCGCGTTTGTCGGCAATCCCTTTCACCCATTCCCCTACTTGTGGGCTTACTCGTCCTTGACGTGTGCTACCTAAAATAATACCAATGTTTAATTTTGTCATTGTTTTTTCCTCCTTTGTTGTTGAATCACCAAATAGTCTACCTAAAAAACCCAACTTCAACACCACCTATAAAATTTTTTATCTAAAGAGTTACGTAGTGTTCATGAATAAACAAAACACTTTTTGGCAGGACATTATCCTACTCAATATTACAGTGTAATCTTGAATTGGAATATTATTAATTAATATATCTCTAATTCAAAGTAATTTTATAATATAAAATGCATCTTGTCAACGAAATAATCTTATTTGTTTTTTACACAATTAGATTACCCAATAAAGAACATAAAAAACCACTTAGCAATTTTTGGCTAAGTGGTTTTTTGAATATGGTGTCAGGCACCATCGTTATCCTATTTTCTCATCATACTTGCGCTCATCCTGAACAAAGAGGATGCCCAGTTCGTGGTGGTCACCTTCGTAAAGGGCACGTTGGAGGAAGCGGATCTCTCCATTAGTATCAAGGACCTCTAGCTTGCAGTGCGCACGATTTTTTTGCAGGGCTTCGTAGAACACCTTTTCATCACGAACCAACAGTCCATTTGCTTTTGAGATGATTTCACCAACCTGCAGACCCATTTTACTTGCAGGGGACTCAGGGATGACTCCAATAATCATCAGGCCTTGATTTTTTTTTGAAAAATAAAACGGGAGATTATCATCCTTCATCATTGTCATTAATGTAATCAATTCACGGCCAAGGACAGCCAGAGCCGCTACCACGATCGAGCTGAGCGGCAACCAATAGCCTGCGACAGAAAGTAATGTAACGAAAACCCCAAGGGCGATTACTCGGCGTCCATGAAGCTCAATGGCAACTTTGGGCAGCATCCCTTTGACTTTCTGGTGAAAGCCAATTGCAAATGGCACCAGAATTAGTGAGTACTCTTGTGATCCCAGATGAAAGACTGGCCACCAATCGAATGGAAGTTGCAGTGCATTACCTGGTATAAGTAAGAACAACGGAAGCATCCAGAGGCGCTTTCCTTCATGCAACCCTACGTTTTGACCGCGTTTGCTTTTGGCAAGTTTAGGAGAGGTCCCCTTTCCGCCGTTTTTAAAAATTAGGATTCCTTCTGCAATTAACATCATTCCTAGCACAACGACAACAGAAGGATAAACCTTGTCACCCAGTGCTTGAAACGACTTCGTAAAGAGCGGGATCGACCAACTATTCTCAGCAATCAATATAATCGCGAAAAAGGCAGCCCCAATTGTATATGCAGGTGATATCCATCGAACATTTGTTGTCAGTGACCACAAAAACGTAAAGACAGCAATCAGTAGAATTGTTGCAAATGGAACGGCGATGCCTGCCGCAACAACAATAATAGAAAGAACCAGTCCGATCAGAACTCCCAGCGGAAATAACTGGCGGAGTTCAAAATAGGCATCATGTGCCCGAATGTGAAAGTTTTTCCGCTCACGCTTCACTCTTGTAACGCCTAAAATCCCTGTTAGGAAAACAAGATAGTATAAAACAGGATGAAGAAATAACTTGCCTGTCCCTTTTAGAAGTTCCGCAAGCCATGTTTCCACCATTTCCTGCCACCTGCCTCTATTAATTCTAGTAATTTCATAAAAAAATCTCTTAAAGATTATTTTACCAAATTAGAACCATAAAACATATTACTAGTTTTTAGAAAATGGCAAAAATGTTGTAACAGTTACTACCCAAAAAGAAAAACAGAGGCTAAAGCCCCTGTTTACTATTTGGTAATTAATCTCAATGCCGTTTGCAGCTGGAGATCGTTTTTTTCTTTTTTCATTTCAACAATCGCAGCTTCTTCAAGTTTGGCAGCTGTTTTGGGGCCGATTTTTCCTGTCGGATTCATGTTAACATGAAGTTGGAAGCCTTTTACGGCCATGGTCGTTTCCTTGCTGAAGTATCCATCCGTCCGACCTGGGGCAAATCCTAAACCAGCCAACACTTCTTGAGCATTCTTAACCTGCTCATTGTTCATATCCTCTTCCAGTGTCTCTTCCACTTGAATGGGATGGGTGGCGAATATGGCCGGTTGCTTAACGGCCACATCTGGTTGGATTCCCTTTTTGTGGATCCAATTTCCATCTGGGGTCAGCCATTTAAATAACGTTAACTTGATATTGCTGCCATCCCCCATTGGGACAGCTTGTTGAACCGTGCCTTTTCCAAACGTTGTTTCTCCGATGAGCTGGTAACCTGCCGCCTCTTGCAGTGAACCTGCGAGAATTTCCGATGCGGAGGCACTGCCTTTGTTGACAAGGACAAGCACTGGATAATCCTTTTTCTTCGATAGCGTCGAGAAGTAACGTTTTTTCTTACCGTTTCGCTGTTGGATTTGGACATACGGCTTATCCTTTGGTACAAATTCTTTTAAAATCTCACCGACACTATCCAGAAGGCCGCCAGGGTTTCCACGTACATCAATAATTAACCCTTTAATATCATTGTTTTCGAGGGACGATAATTCCTTTTCAAAATCCGCGGCCGTATCTTCAGAGAAGGAGGTTAATTCAATATAGCCAACCTTTTTGCCATCCTGCTTCTTAATGGAAGCATGTACGGTCTCAAGTGGAATTTCATCACGTGTGACATCAATGGCTAGTGGATCTTTTAACCCTTTTCTCGCAATCATTAATTGAACCGTTGTGCCTTTTTTGCCGCGGATTTTTAGCGTTGCTTTATTCAAGTCAAGTCCTTCCACACTTTTTCCATTCACCTTTAATATTTGATCATTCGGCTTGATGCCTGCTTTTTCAGCGGGGGAATTTTTGAATGGTGAGACAATCACAATTTTCCCATCGACCATTCCAACTTCGGCTCCAATCCCTTCGAATGAGGATTCCAAAGTTTGTGTGAATTGTTTGGCTGTTTCCTTGTCCATATAGACGGAATACGGATCCTTTAAGACTGAAAGCATCCCTTGGATCGCACCCTCTACTAATTTATCCTGATCCACTTTTTCAACATACCTGCTTAAAATAAGGTCATAGGCCTGCTCTACTTTTTCAAGATCAGCTGTATTTTCTTCGGGAATTATTTGATTATCTTTTGATGATTGCACTAACTCAAGCTTCTTGTTTCCGATTTTATCATCTAATAACTGCATTCCTGCATATGTGCCCCCCGCTCCTGTCAGAAGCGAACCCGTCATCAACAGGGCAATCCATCTACGATTCATCCCAATCCTCCTCGAGTTAAAAATGCGTGTCCTATCTATTTTTATAACAAGGCTCCAAATTCCTGCCCGAATATTAACTTATATGTTAGGAGTGGACGAGTTATGATTGAATAAAAAAATGGAAGAAGTATGAACTTCTCCCATTTCATTATTATAGCGGTACAATCCCTGATGGATTGATTGCCGCATGATATTGCCAACGCCCTTTGTATAGTTCAAAGTGTAAGTGCTGACCTCTGGAATCACCCGTGTTACCCATAACACCGATTTGTTGTCCTTTTTTCACGGTTGCACCTGCTCCCACCAAACTTCTTCTCATATGTGCGTAAACGGTGGTATAGGTTTGACCATTGATGTTATGCAAAATATACACTACGTTTCCATAACTTGATGAGTAATGCGAAACATATACTTCCCCATCTGCAGCAGCGACTATTGGTACATTATCGCCCGGTTTTGCGATGTCAAAACCATAGTGGAATGATCCACCACGGGCTCCAAAGGTCGAAGTAATGACCCCAGGAGCTGGTCTTGTGAAGCTGCCACTTGACACCTTTGGTGCAGAAGATGATGCACTGCTTCCACTTGAAGTAGAAGAGGTCCCGCTGCTTCCACTTTTAGATTGATTACTTTTAGCTTGAGCCGCTTCCCTTGCCTGACGCTCACGCTCATTTTGGATTGACCTTTTAATGGCTGCCTCTTGAGCCGCAAGGATTTGCTCTCTCTCCTGCATATCCAGCATACCTTCATGTGCTTCTTCTTCCTGATCTTTCAGGCTAGCTAATAGTTTTTCTTTTTCTTTCTTTTGTGCACTTAATTGCTGGTTCATATTTTTTAAGTCTACTAGCATCTTCTGGAGGCTAGCAAGGTTCGTTTCTACTTGCGTTTGTTTCTCAAGAAGTTCCTTTTTGTCGGCCTCATGCTGTTCTAAAATATTCTGGTCCGCCTGCACGATGGTTGCTACTGCGTTTGCACGATCAATGAAATCATTAAAGCTTGTGGATCCCATTATCACATCCAAATAACTAACCATTCCTCCATTCTCTTGGTAACTGCGGGCCCGTTCCTTCAAAAGCACATTACGCTTTTGAATTCGCTCCTTGATGACTTTTGTTTCAGCTTGGAGTTTAGCCACTTCGGCCTTCGTATTTTTAATCTTCTCAGTTTTATCATTTATTTTGTCAGTTGTATCATCAATCGCAAAGTCAAGGCGTTTCTTTTCACTCTTTACATCTGCCTGCTGACTTTGTAATGTTTTAATCTTATCGTTTGCTGAATTTATATCGGCTTTTATATTGGAACGTTGGTCCTGAATTTTAGTTTGTTCACCTTTCAATCCGGAAATCGATTCGGCTTCTGTTTTAACTGTTACTCCGCCAAAAATTGTTCCCAGCCCGACCGTCGTTGCAACGGCAATAGTAATTACTGATTTCTTCATTTCCGATTTTTCCTCCCATTATCTCTATGTACAGGTTGAATCGTTCTTTATCTTTGTGTGAACGAATGTTGTTGTGTACGAAACTTTTGATGGTTCTCATGCTTTTATTCTAGTAATCTTATCGTTCATAATAAATCAGGAAGGACATGAAGACTGCCCTTCCTGATCTAATCAAATACACTGCTCTCGCTTATCTAGTTAAACCTTTAAGAATTTTCTTACGGACATCAAACTGCCCCAAACGCCGATTAATGCGCCCATTAAAATCAAAATGCCAGAAACCTGATAGACAAACGGATCAAACGGCAAGATTTTGATAAAAGTCCCCTCTAGCTTAGGGCCAATGTAATCATAGGCACGATAATAGGCAATCGCAATCAGGATAATGGGCAGAATGGACCCAAGAAAACCGAGCCACAATCCTTCCAAAAAGAACGGCCAGCGAATAAACGTATTCGTTGCTCCTACTAATCTCATAATCTTAATTTCTCTACGTCTTGCAATAATCGTAATTTTAATCGTATTAGAGATTAAGAAAATGGCAGTAAAGAATAAGCCGATAATTAAAACAACTCCGACGTTGCGGCTCGCTTTAATAAACTTAAATAATTTTTCTACCTTGCCCTGGCCATACTTTACCTTGGCAACATAATTGGATTGTTTGATTTGATTAGCAACTTCCATCGTATCTGTTGGTTTTTTCGTTTTTACGATAAATACATCGTTTAAAGGATTGTCTTGTTCAAAAAGTTTAAAGGATTTTCCTTCCTCACCAAGACTGCTTACTAAATTATCTAGTTCATTCTTTTTAGAAGAGAAAGTCACACTTTTTACTTCAGGCATTCTTTCAATCTCAGTTTTTAAGGTTTGCTGATCTTTTGGGGTTGCAGCAACATCGATGTGAACGCGAATTTGCACATCATCTTCAATGGTTTGTGCTACTCTGTTAAGATTCATCATAATAACGAAAAAGACTCCAACTAAAATCAAGGTAACGGTAACAGCACTAACGGATGCAAAAGTCATCCAGCCATTTCTGCTAATATTTTTAAAACTATCTCGAGCGTGACGGCCAATTGTTCTAATTTTCATAACCGTATTCACCTCTTTCATCATCTCGTACTATTTTTCCGCCTTCAATGGCAATAACACGATGCTGCAATGCATTAACAATCTCCCGGTTATGTGTTGCCATAACAATAGTGGTTCCTCGTGCATTAATTTCTTCAAAAATCTTCATAATTTCCCATGATGTTTCCGGGTCAAGGTTTCCAGTCGGCTCATCCGCAATGACCACTTTCGGTGAATTGACAATCGAGCGGGCAATAGAAACACGCTGTTGCTCACCACCAGAAAGCTCTGTTGGCAGCATTTTTATCTTATGCTTTAAATTTACAAGATCGAGAACTTCCATCACTCTTTTTTTAATGACTTTCGGCTGCGCTTCAATAACCTCTAAGGCAAAAGCTACATTTTCATAGACTGTTAACCGTGGTAACAGCTTGAAATCCTGAAAGACAACGCCAAGATTCCGGCGGAAAATGGGTACCTTTTTCATCTTTAATTTTGCGAGGTTGACACCATTCATTGTGATGGTCCCTGAAGTCGGAACTTCCTCACGATACATCATTTTAATGAATGTCGATTTTCCAGCTCCACTTGGTCCAACGACATAGACAAATTCGCCCTGGTTTATCCGGACGTCTATTCCATTTATGGCAGAAACCCCATTCGGGTACTTTTTATATACATCTTGTAGTTCTATCATTTTTATCACCTTTATTTAAAGACTTCTCGAATGGCGATTCGACAATAATCTTTATTTATTTGCAAAATGGACTAGGATAAAAAAAAATATGTGCATAATTTCGCATATTCCTATTATAACATCATAAATTGCTAAAAAAAGCGGCAAAAATATTACAGTTTCTTTTCAAAGAATTACAAAACCCGACAAAGTTTGCGTTTTAGGCAAAAAAAAAACGCTCTATCTTTTCAAATAGAACGTTTTTGTAACTTTTATTTTTTAGCTGCTAGCCATTCAGCAACTTGATTCGCGTCATCGCCGCTAACAACGTTTGCCGGCATTTGACCTTTACCATTTTTTATAATACCTAAAATGTCGTCCTTAGAGTACTTTGAGCCAACCTTTGTTAAGTTTGGTCCCATACCACCCGTAAGATCACCGCCATGACAGCCGGAACATTTTTGGTCGAAAATCTTTGCTCCAGCATCACTGGTAACAGTGTCCGTTCCATTGTCCGTTCCCTTGTCCGTTCCCTTGTCGTCATTGCCGCCTCCGCAGGCTGCAAGTCCCATAACTAATGCTGTTCCCATTAACAATGTAAGTAGCTTCTTCTTCATTACCTGGATCCCCTCCTGAAAATATTACCATCAATGCACTATTATACCAATCCTATTCCCGTTTGAAACCCTCTCCCAACACTTCCGCGGCATCCATAACGACTACAAACGCAGATGGATCAAGGGCTTTGACCAATTGTTTCAATTTTGTGAACTCCGTTTGGTCCACAACACACATCAGAACTGGCCTTTCATGGTCCGTAAAACCACCATATGCAGATAGTTTTGTCACACCACGGTCAATTTTATTCAAAATTCCTGCACGAACTTCTTCTTGTTTACTTGTAATGATCATCGCCATTTTTGATCTTCCAAAGCCAACCTGAACAAGGTCAATCGTTTTGCTAGTCACATAAAGGGCTATCAATGCATACAATCCCTTCTCGATATCAAACACGATGGCAGCAGTGAGCACGATTAATCCATCGATTAGGACCACACAACGCCCCAGTGTAAAACCTGTATATTTATTAATAATCTGCGCGGCGAGGTCGGTCCCGCCGGTGGATGCCTTCCCCCTAAAAACAATGCCCAGCCCTAGCCCTACGCCTATTCCCCCAAACAAAGCCCCGAGTAGAGCATCATTGGTCCATGGCTCTAAATTTTTGGTAAAAAAAACAATGAACGGTAAAAAAATCGTTCCCACTAGCGTTTTGACGCCAAATTGCTTCCCTAAAAACACGATACCAGCAATGAACAAGGGTATATTAAATGCCCACTGTACATAGGCTGGTTCCCACCCCAGCACCGTTTTTAGAATCGTACTGATGCCGCTAACTCCACCAGAAGCCACTTGGTTCGGGAGTAGGAAAACGTTAAATGTCAGACCAATAATCGCCGCCCCAATCAGAACAAATAGATAATCTATCGCAATTCTCATTTTTGGATAGGTCCGTGTAAGATTACTTAAAATATTCATAAATCTATTCTCCTCAAAATTCATTCTTTAACCGAAGGCTATGTTAATGGTCATTGTTAATTTTGTACCACTGTTGATTGGAGCGGAAGGCGCGAGACTCCTGCGGGATTACGGTGCGGGGAGACCCCTCCGCTGAAGCGCCGAGGAGACTCACCAAACCGCCCGCGGAAAGCGAAGCGCCTGGAGCTCAAATCAACAGACAAGTTTTACATAGCCTAACCGAGAGTGAGTATAGCACGGGCAAATTTTGGTGTAAATGGCATTAAGTTGACGTGTTAAAGGGTTAAAATTTTTATTAGCATTTGCCAAAAATGAGGTTTTGATAAGGAATTTATGATTCAATACGCTGTCATTTGTTTTGCTAAAACATTATCAATAAATGTTATAATATGTTGAAATGGAGGTGTACCATATGGAGCAGTTGTTACGACAAATGATGGAACAAATGAATCAACAGTTTGATAAAATTGATCAACGCTTTACCGCAATTGATAAGCGATTTGATGCCATGGATGACCGGTTTGATAAAATCGAACTTAGACTTGATGCTATGGATGACCGGTTTGATAATATTGAACTTAGACTTGATGCTATGGATGATCGGTTTGATGCTATGGATCAACGGTTTAATGCTATGGATCAGCGGTTTGATTCGATGGATAATGAATTCATTGGTGTGAAACAACGGTTAGATAAAGTAGAAGCAAGTATTCACTCACTCGAGGATACGGTTAAAAATAATGCCACGGAATTTAGGAGTTATTTCAGACACATCGATAACAAATTGGAACATCATGATAAAATGTTTGAAATGCTTTCTGCAGAAGTGTAAATTCAAAATTTTAGGTAAATCCACTTAAACCACAAAGTAACGATCACACAACCTTCACCATGATCGGCAAATACATCCCAAAAAATAAGCCTTTGCCGAATGGGTCAGCAAAGGCTTGATACATTTATTTCAAATCCTTGTTTAAAAATTCCCGTTTTATGAAATCCTCGACCTTAGATACGCATCAATAAACTGATCCAAATCCCCGTCCATCACAGCTTGAACATTTCCGCTCTCGGCACTGGTCCGGTGGTCTTTCACCATCGAATACGGATGGAAGACGTAAGAACGGATTTGACTTCCCCAGCCGATCTCCTTCTGTTCGCCACGAATTTCCAGAAGCTCTTGTTCTTGACGCTCAATTTCCAATTGATATAACTTAGATTTCAGCATTTTCATTGCCGCATCACGGTTTTTAATCTGTGAGCGCTCTGATTGGCAAGTGACGACAACATTCGTTGGCAGGTGGGTAATCCGGACGGCGGAATCCGTGGTGTTGATATGCTGTCCACCCGCTCCAGTCGCACGATACGTATCAATTTTTAAATCTTCTGTCCGAACTTCGATTTGAATGTCATCATTTAACTCAGGCATCACTTCACAGGAGACGAACGAAGTATGGCGACGGCCTGAGGAATCAAATGGGGAAATCCTTACCAGACGGTGAACCCCTTTTTCCGCCTTCAGGTAGCCATAGGCATTATGACCTTTGATCGCAAGCGTAACACTCTTAATCCCAGCTTCATCCCCAGGCAAGTAATCAAGTGTCTCGACCTTAAAGCCCTTTTTCTCAGCCCAACGGGTATACATCCTGAGCAGCATCGAACCCCAGTCCTGTGATTCTGTTCCTCCTGCACCTGGGTGAAGCTCCAAAATCGCATTATTTTTATCATACTCCTCACTCAAGAGAAGCTGCAGTTCAAATTGATTCAAGCGCCCTGTAAGCTGCCCGAGCTCATCTTCCAACTCGGTCCGCAATTCTTCATCATTTTCTTCTTTAACAAGCTCATAAGTTAATTCCAAATTTTCAAAGCTCTCATTAAGCTTGTAAAATTCATGGACCTGGTCCTTCAATCCGTTTGCTTCACTAATGACGGTCTGAGCTGCTTGCTGATCATTCCAAAAGTCAGGATGCAGCATCTCATCATCTAGCTCAGCAATTCTCGCTTCCTTATTTTCAAGGTCAAAGAGACCCCCTAAAGTCCGCTAATTTCTTAGCTGTTCTTTCAAGTTCATTACGAATTTCTGCTAATTCCATTTTCTTCACCTCTATAAAAATTAAAAATATGACCTCTATTGTATCTTATACCGAAAATCAATTGTCAGTTCCTTAACCATTATAGCGTGATAACCGTATAAAATTCAAAGTTTGGTCTTAAAAAAGCACAAACCTGTTATTAAGAAATGATCGACAAATCTTTATTTGGATCATCCAAGACTTAAAATATCATTTCAATCAATTTTCATTAGTATTTTTATATTTCTGCCTGTCAAAAATGGTACTATTAAATTAAGTGGAAAGTGGATGAAATCCACTTTATTTCAGCTATTTTATACATAATTCACCTTTTAACATGAATGAACATACTACATCATGCAATTAATTAGTGCGCTGGATAAATAAATAGGGTAATCAAAGGAGCGGAATGCGTTGGAGAAAATAAACCGGAATGGTCCTTGTCCATGCGGAAGTGGGAAAAAGTATAAAAAGTGCTGCGGGGCTAATGAAGCCGTATCGATTACCGATATGATTGATAGTGAAATCGACGTCCTGCAAAAGCATATCCTCCATTATGGTTACTATCACTTCGGGCCAGAAATACAAGAGGATTTCGAAGTCCTTGAAGAAATGATTGAAATCGATAATGAACAGGAACGAGAATTTTATGAGTTGATTCATGCCATTTGGTTTACTCTTTTTGAAGGATTAGATGATGGGGAAACCATTATCGAGAAGTTTATTGCGGCTGAGATTGGGAAAATTAAACGGCCTAAATTAAGAAAGATTTTACAAACATGGACGGAAGCTCGAACGATTGCTGGAAAAATCCTGGCTGTTGAAAATAATAGAGTAACGGTGGAGGACGGCTTTACCGCTGAAGAGTTTGAAGCAATCATTGCGAATGTACCTATCACGGTTGAAGAAGGTTCCTTCTTCGTAGGAATCTTAGTTCCCTATGACCAAAATTATGTCTTCTTTCCATCTCCCTTTGATTTACCAGACCTAAAACCTGAAGATGCTTTTTCATACATTGAGGTTAGCAGTATCGAAGCAGATTACGACTCACCCCAGGAATACTTGACTGACTTTTTCCTGGAGGTCTTGAGCGAACTTCCGATGGTCGGCAATTTTTTGGAAATCGATGAAATGGATTGGCCGGCACCAATCTATAAAGAAGTCGCCAATATCTTTAAGCAAAAGCTGGAATCTCTTGATGTACCAGCATCCATAGTCGATACGGGGGTTATTCTTTGGCTGAGTTTTTGCCAGAAAAGGCAAAAGCGAATCCAAAATCCGAATCTGTATGTTGCCGCCCTCCATTATTTACTGTCAACGATTGCACCGTTAGAAAAAACGTATACTCAAAAGGAGCTCGCCAAGCTGTATAGTGTTTCTACAGGGTCTGTTTCCACCATATTCACGGAGTTGGAAACGGTATTACATCCGGAAATTGCCGAGTTGATTGGAATGGTTTATGGGTTAGATGAAGCGCCCCTACTGCCGCCATTTGAAAAGGCACCTGTTATTGATTTCCCAAGAAAAAGCGCGCCCGCAGCTGAAGAATCAAGGAAAACAGAAGCGATGCGGGATTCATCTGTTCAAACACTTACACTTGTCGATACTTCATCAAAAAAAACTAAAAGCCCAGTTCGTAAAGTTTCAAAGCAGGATGAAGAGCGGGCTAGAAATTTAATTTACGATGCCTATCAATCGGACGGCCAGCAGCGTTATAAACTGGCTGAAGAAGCAGTAAAGCTAAATCCAAATTGTTCGGATGCCTATGTCATCCTTGCTGAAAAAACAAAAAGTCTCGAAGAAGCCATCTTGCTCTATGAAAAAGGCATCCAGGCGGGGGAACGAGAACTTGGTAAAGCGTTTTTCAAGGAGAACAAAGGGTACTTCTGGGGGTTAATTGAAACAAGACCCTTCATGCGTGCGAAACTACATTACGCAGAGGCCTTGTCTCTGATTGGAAAAATAAACGAGGCCATCCTCCAATATGAAGAATTGCTGGAACTCAATCCAATGGACAACCAAGGCGTTCGTTACTCGTTGTTTGTAGCCTACCTAGATGCGGGAGACACTAAGAAAGCTAGTGACTTGCTCTACCAATATGAAGAGGAGTCAGCCCAAACTTCATACAATAAGTTGTTGCTTGAGATCCAAGAAAGAGGCTTTACGGCGAAGGCCGCGAAACTGCTGAAGGAAGCAAAAAAAGATAATAAGTATGTGATTAGCTATTTAACAGGCAAAAAACGCCTGCCTGCTTATCCCCCTGACTATTATGGTTTTGGTGATGAAAATGAAGCGATTGTTTATGCAGATATGCATTTGCATTTGTGGAAGAAGATTGAAGGGCTGGGGGAGTGGTTGAAAGGGAAATAAGTCAGTATATCATGCGTTTTTGCGAAGTTCCATGATCAATAACAAGTATTAAAATCCTCTATACCTATTTTAAAGCCTTTGGAAGCTCTTTTGGGAGTTACCAAGGGCTTTTTTTATTGGGACGAAAACCATCCCTTAATTTCGAACGTTTTCCGTTAACAGGAAGAAACCATATTATTTAGGATTTGAAAGCAAAATGAATGGCTTTAAATCTGAAAAATATGTTTAAAAATAACTATAAGAAAGCGATCTATTTAAAAAAGCCTATTTTTCGTAAAAAATATTTTTATAACTCAAGGATAAGCTCATAAAAATGATATTTGGTGTAAAATTACACTAAAATACTTGGACAATTATGATTTATTTAATGACTTATACCTTCAATAGGCGAATTTTTGACTTTTATGGGCGAATCTTTGAGTTCTATGAGCGAATTCTGGACTTTTATAGGCGAATCGGAGGGTTCTATGGGCGAATTTAAAAAACAACAATACTTAATATTTTTCTTAGTACTCCCATTACATTTTGTTCCATTAAGATTCATAAGATCAAAGAAAATATTAAATGCTCTGAAGATATAATTGGAAACAGGAGGCTATTTGAAGGGAAAGCTGTTTTATGAAAAAATGGGCTATAATTATTGTTTTGATTCTAGAATATTGGGGATTTTCTCGATTAAATATTTTACGACACTATTAGATTCAAAGGACTCTGCGATTATTGTTAATACACTATCCATTTAAGGATGATTATCAAGATAAACGAAAATTAACGAATGCCGTTGATCATATTTTTATTGGCGGGGTAAAAGACAAGTTGGGAATAAAGAATTTACAGTAAATCCCAATACCCAATTTTTAGTGCGGATTACCCAAAATATAAAAGGTGCGCTGCTCGGGGACATAACGGTCAATCAAGAGGGAGGCTACTATAAAGAAAATGGGGAATTATATCTACTTACTTACTTACGAAAAATCTCCTCTGCTAAAAAAGGATCAAATGTATCTATTCTTCCTAACCAAAACAAACAATGGGTATTATGAAATGATGCCGCGATATGGCAGCATGCTTCTAGATAATGAAGATGAAAAGTTAAAACAGATTGATGCAGTTAGAAAAGTGATGAAGGAAAATTGAGTTTTAGAAAAAAGCTTTAATGAAAAAACGAGAGGGGGTGCTCCCCTCTCGCTTTTTCGTTCTTTTAATTTAAGGTGTATGAGCAGCACTCACGACTTTTTCTTCAGCAGTATTTCCCGTTCCGCAGCAGGTCGAGCTTGCTTGGAACAAACCATGAACCTCAGCGATTTCTCTATTTTGCACCATAATAGTAATAGTGGTCATTTTTTTGGATGACTTTATTATTTAAAACCACTCCTAGTAGTTTGCCTTGTGCATTCACGAGTAATTCTTTCGCCCTTTTTGCTGGTTCCACCCCCGTTTTGCCACTTGAAACAACAAGTATAGACCCATCACACTGATTTGCAATAACTTGGGCATCTGTTACCGCCAATAGAGGAGGGGTATCGAAAAAGATATAATCGAAATCTGCCCTTGCTTCCTGAATAAACTGTGTCATATTTTTAGAGCTTAATAATTCCGACGGATTCGGAGGTATTGGTCCGCTAGTAATGATAAATAGATTTTTCTCATTTGTGTCCGTAACTGCTTTTTCAATAGATATTTGCCTTGTTAATAAAGAAGTAAACCCATATAGATTACTAACTCCAAAGGTATGGTGGACAGTGGGTTTTCTAAGGTCAGCATCTACAAGTAAAACTTTTAATCCAAGTTGAGCAAAAGCAACAGCAAGGTTTGCGGTTGTCGTTGACTTCCCTTCACCAGGTCCTGAGGATGTTACCAAAATTGTTTTTAATTCTTGATCAATTGAAGAATATTGTATATTGGTACGTATAGTCCTGTACTGCTCGGAAATAGGCGATTTCGAGTCAATTGTGGTAATGAGATTTCTACTTTTATTCGGTTTTTGTTTCTTTCTTCTATTAAAATTAAACACCAAGGGTCGCTCCTCTTTGCTTAGATTTCCTTAATTCAGCGCGCGTATTTTTCTCTACAATGCTATGGTTATCCATCAAATAACACCGATTAGAGGAAGCCCTAGTATTCTCTCAATATCCTGCTCATTTTTAAGTGTAGTATTGAAGTTCTCAAGTAAGAATGCACAGCCCACACCTGCGATGAGGCCCACTACACATGCGATGGCAATATTTAATATTGGTTTTGGCTTAATTGGGGATGGTTCCTTTTCCAAGTTTGCTTCCGCTAAAATGCTTATATTATCGACATTCATTCTTTCGCCCCCAAATATTAATAAAGCCAATGACATCTTATCATAGCGCGTTATACTTATTGGGATTTTGTCTAATAGTTCGGAAATTCGACAAACATTATATCCGTAAAACAATTTTTTCGTTCACTTGACAAACATCTAATATAATAATTTGTTGATTATCAACTTTATTACAGTAAATAACTTCGTTTAGGACGTATACCAAAACCCTCATTATTGTTATATTACAAAAACTTCACAATATATCTACAAAAGTGCCAATTTAGAGAAGTAAAGGTTAATTTTTAAAAAAGGCCCTCCATCTTTTAAAGAATGACTGTTTTTGTTGATAAATGCATACTTTTTTACAACAAATATCTTCATTAAATACAATATTTAATGAAAACCTTGGTACAAAATACAAAAAAACGAGAGGTAATTTCCTCTCGATTCTTTTATGGACTATAGATTGTTATAGGGCTATGCACGGCCTCAATAAATGAATTGTCATTGCTATGACATGTTGAACAGACTTCTGCACTGGTATTCGCGTGACCTGATTTTGCCCGCTCATTCGTGGTAATGATTGAATCACCATTTTTATCATAAATCGCTTTACCAGTAATACCGTAAATTGATGCTTTACCATTGTGGCAAGCTATGCAGAAATCTCGTTTCTTTAAATCAGTCCAATCTTCTTCCTTGTTAAGAGAAAAATCACTTTGATTTTCATGGCCTAGTTTATCTTTTAATAATAGAATATTTTTTGCCCCATGTGTTTCATGACACTCCGCACAAGGGATTTGGCCATTTAGTTTACTACCGTCAATGGCGGTGATGATATGTTTTGAATCCTCATTTGTATAAGAGCTTAATATGTCTTTTGCATTTTTTACTTTGTTCTCGTTGTTATGACAGCTAAAACATAAGTTGTAATCCTCAACTTCTGATATGACACTTGTTGGATCGCCCTTTACTTGTTCTGTTTTTGTTATTTCTCCTATTGCATTAGTTTGTTTCTTAAAGTTCAGAACTTTATAACCACCTGTCTCTTCTGCCTTCTTTTTATATGAAGAGGTATACCTTCCATGACATGATTCACATAGTTGGATATTACTATCAATCTTGCCTACAGCGATATCTTCCCATTTATCTTCAGGTTGATGTTCATAGACAAAATGGTCTTTTAATAAGTTAGGATTTTCTTGACTCCAAGATAAATGTGGATTATGGCAGGATGTACAGGAACCTGCTTTGGTTTTGTGATCCAATCCTAGTTGAGTATCATGTTTATTCATTATAGCGTTTCCGGCCTTAACTGGACTTGTTATAGTTCCATCATGACAAGCCAAACAATAACCTTCCTTTACATCTTTGCCTTCCAAGCTTTCGTTCGCTGCTACATGGGTATTATGACAGACACTACAGCTGTTGGTATTATTGTTATAAAATCCATGACGTTGCTCTCGTAAATCTCTCATTTCTTCGAGTGTGTAGCCGTTAATAGGATGATTTTTCACCTGATTGGTTACAGTTGAGAATTTCTTAATTAAAGGAAAAAAAATACGACCGTCATCTGCTAATAGAGTTGAATCATTAGGTAGACCATTAGAAAATAAACTATTATTAAATTCCAAGCGATATGTTTCCCCAGGATTCAGATTATTTAAGGATATTTCAATTTTATTATTTTCAGATCTAGGTTTAATTACCGTACTCTCGACTAGATCATTATTTTTATCATAGATAATGAATGGGTTAACAATTGTATGTAAAAGATCTTCACTAAGTTCAATAACGATGATTTGATTTAAAGAAACTCTAGTAATGTCATCTTTGTTCAAAATATCAATATCTGTAGTTATATCTTCTTCTCTGGAACTTCCATCTGCTTCGTAAACTTTCTCCCTGTATTTGAAGACATTCATTCTAATAGATTTTATATATGGACGTTGAACAAAAATAGTTGTTGTATTATTCATCTCATCAGTGGCTTGTATTTTCACATTGTTTTGTTTTATAGATAATATATCGGTTGTAAATGTCCAATTTCCAGATATAGGTGTCAATACTATTTCTCGATCAGGATAGATTAATTTCATTGTTATTGGCTTATCTAAAGCCTGATTATCAGAAACCGTCCCATTCACTTGAACTCCAGTGCTAGTTAAAGTAATACTCTTTACAATAATGGAAGGCGGGATTGTATCTGTTTCTGAAACTGATTCTTCAGTTGTAACTGGTGGTTCTTCATTAGTAACTGTGTCTTCAGTTATAATGGGTTCTTCAATAGTAACAGGGGCTTCAGTTGTAACTAGCTCTTCAACAGTAACAGGGGCTTCAGTTGTAATTGGTTCTTCAACAATAGCCGGGTTTTCAGTTGAATTAGGATTCTCAACTGGATTAGAGTTTTCTGCTGGGACCTGATCTTCAGCAGTAACTCTATAGGGAAGAATGATGGAGATAAACATTAATAAAAAAACAAAAATGATATTTAATTGTTTGATTTTAATTTGTGAAGTCATTTTTGGTCATTCCTCTTTTAATTCGACATGTGTGATTTGATGATAAAATTTCTTTGGCGGTAAATTAACATGTTATTAAGTTTATAAATATTTAAATGTATTTATCTTATAATCTTCATTATTATTATACTTTTATTGTTAATGTAATTGGTTAACAGATCTGTGAATAATGATTGACAAATTTGTGAAGTTGAAGATTGACGATTTTGTGAACTCATGCTTAAATAAAAATAAGAAACAGCCCACCGAAGTGAGCTGCCTCTTTAAAATTAAATATTTCATTCAGGGCTATCAAATAGTAGGGCTATTTGATGGCTCTTTTTTAATAGTCGAACTCGATTCCGTTACGATCGTTATCTTCATCTGCAGTTGGATTGTATTGGAATGTGTCAGTGTTTCTTGTGCCTTCAGAGTGTGAAGACGTATGACATCCCCAACATACAGCCATGTTAGTATAACGTTTTAAAGCAGAAGAAGGGTTTTTATCGATCATATAATCTGTAGCTAAATTATGACGCTCAGTTACATCAGTAACACTTGAGAAGTATCCAGAGTCAGATTTTTCGATATCAGCAACTTGTTTACCACGAGCGTCTCTCATGATTGTTACATCAGTACCATGTGCATAGTGACAGCGTACGCAAGTGTAGCTATCAGAAGTTGTAGTGTGACGGTATGCATGATCAAATTGACCAGTTTCTTTACCAGATCCTGCTAGGTAGTCAGTGTGACAAGCAGCACAGAATCCAGACATTGCAACACCGCGACCAGAAACATAACCTGGGTTTGTAGTACCGTCAGCTTTTTTGCTAGCCCATAAAGAAGAAACAGTAGTTTTTGCTACGTTGTTTGCATCTAGAGCACTAACGTCTAACTTAACTACATAACCACGAGCAACGTTACCAGAAACTAATGATTTAACAGTCGTAACTAAAGAAGTTTTTGCAGCGGGTACTCCAGCAAAACCAGCACCTAAGATTTCGCCTTTTTTCAATTGGTCAGTATCAAATACTTCTTTACCAGTAGAATCTTTGAAAGCTGTCCAATAGTGTTTTACGTGTGCTTCATCGAAATCATAACCATGTAACCATGGATCTGTATCGTTTACATATTTAGTGCCGTTCCATTTCATTAATTGAATAACAGTATCGCCAGTTGTTAGACCCTTTGCAGAATATGCAGCATCAACAGTTGTTCCAATATCGAAACGATAGAATACATAGTTAATTGTTACATCTTCATTCATAGCATTTTTATAAATGTAGTCTCCACCAGGAACTTTAGCAGAAATATCAGTTACTACAGGTAGGTTTTCTAATCTCTTACCGCCTTTATCAGCAGTTAGGTTACCCATTCCGTTTGGATCTGTGTGTAATAAACGGTCAGAGTAAGAACCGTGTGGTGCGTGACAGCTTGCGCAAGTGAATTCAGCTTCCCAGTTGCCTGTACCATTTGGGTTTCCGCCAGGTGCAGCTTTTGTTTTTACAGAACCATCAGCTAAGTGAGCAGACATGTTACCATCATGAGTTCCACCGAATGTACCAGCAGAATTAGAACCTTCTCCCATTACATTATAGAACCCTAATGTACCATCATGACATGCACTACAAGTTGCATATTCGCCATTTTTAAACAAAAGGCCTTCAGATGCACCTGTGTGTGTTTGGTGACAGCTCGCACAAGAGTTTGTGTTGTTCATGTAAGAACCGTGTGTACGTTGTGTTCCGTGTGATCCGTCTGACTTAACCATGTCATCAGATTTGATTACTTGGTTGAATGTTGAATCATCATTAGTACCAATACCAGTTCCAGTTTTGTTGGCGTTGCTTTTATCAGTTCCATTGTAGCTGTTATCATTTGCACTATCAGTTCCAACTACCCCTGCTTTAACTCCGCCAGTGTCACCAGGATTTGAGCCAACGCTCCCTGTAGCAGAAGCCACGATGCTAAACATTGCTACTAACATTAATGTTAGCAGGAATGAAGAGCTAATTTTCATCTTACTCATTCCAAAAACCTCCCATAATTCTCTCTTTTTTTCTCTCTGTTTTTAAATCTAAATCTATGAAATTACATCGTTGACCCTAATTTGAGGCATCACCTCCTTAAATCTATCGGTCGTTTTTTTAATAGTAAAGTGCAACCCGTTGATTTAAGGTGTCGGTGATGTAAACTCGGTCGTTGTCATCAACGTATAATCCGTTTGGAAGATAGAATTGTTCGTTTTGGTCACCCATTGAACCGAAGGTAAATACTTGCTCACCTTTTTCATTAAATCCATAGATCGTGTGAGATAGGTTGTTTACTACGTATAGGATGCCGCGTGAATCTACACCGATTCCTCTTGGGTTTACAAACACTGATGAACCCTTACCGTCTTTGGAACCATTAATAGTTCTTAAATATTTACCTTTTTGATCGTAAGCTAAAATTCGCTGATTACCAGAATCCGAGACAAAGAGCTCACCTGTTTTTTTATCTAAAGCTATGGCATTCGGTGCTTTAAATTTGTCATCCTTATTAGCGCCAGTGCTAATTTCTAGTACCTTTTCGCCAGTAAGGTTAAAGACATAAACTTTGTTTTGTTGAACATCTGTCACGTATAATTTTTCATCAAAGATACGAATTCCAGCAGGTGTTTTTATTAATTTCTTTTTGTCGTCAAAGTATTTAATAAATTTACCTTTTTGATCATGTATGGATATTTTCCCATTATATAAATCGGCAACGTAGACATTTCCTTCTTTATCGCCTGCAATCCCATAAGGAAATTTAAATTGACCTTTTCCTTCGCCCTCTTTACCAAACTTAAATATTGGTGTTCCAGATGAATCAAATACTTGAACACGCTTGTTATTAGTATCAGAGACATATAAGAACTCACCAATTTTCGCAATATCCATTGGTTTATCCAATGAATTATCAAAGTCTCCATAAATAAGTTGGCTAAAGGTAGGAGGAGCATCAGGGTCAACCAAATTAGGTGCCTTTTTTACAACAGATTGCATGTTCAAGAAGTAGATAGCGACGAATGCAGCAATTGATAAAACTACAATCACGCTCATCCACTTATAGACAGTCTTTTTCTTCATTGTATTCAACCCCTCTAGCTATTTTTTAGCGACTCTTTCAAGTCCTTCTAATGCCGGTTTATACATTGGGTCGTAGCTGAGTGCGTCCTTGTAGATTTGTTCAGCATTCTTTTTGTCACCTTGATCTTCTGCGACTCTACCAACCTCATAGATAATATCCGTATTTGCAGGCATTAATTTATTTGCATCGTTAAGTGCTTCAATAGCATCTTTATACATTTTAAGTTTTCTATAGGACATTCCTTTCAAAAGAAAGCCTTTGTAATCTTTAGGTGATATTTCTGTCGCCTTCTGTGCCATTTTGACTGAATCATTAAGTCTATTTTGCTTGTTATAAACAAGTCCAAGATTAAAGTAAGCATCGAAATAATTTTTATCTAAATCAAGAGCCATTTTATATTGTTTAATAGCTTCTTCATTATCACCATTTAAGAAGTAGGCGTACCCAAGATTGACATGGGATTTTGGATCATTAGGCTTAGCTTCAGCAACAGCCTTTGCGCTATCTAATTGTTCGGCTAAACGATCATTATCATACTTCGACCAAAAATACTTTTGGCTGACATAATAACAGGCACCAACTGAGATAACTAAAGTCAGACTCAAAATCAGTAGTGTTTGCCACCATTTGAATTTTTCATTTTTTGTGCCTTTAGTCTTTTTCTTCTTTTTTTCAGGTTCTTTTTTTGATCGTGTCTCTTCTTGATTGAGCGTTTGTTCTTGAACTTCCATACGAACCCTCCTAATCTAGCAAATGTCGTCTGCCTATTTTATATGGCAGGCTGAACATGTTCTTTTTACGTGACAGGTATAACAAAAATCAGTTACTTTTTGCTTTTCAGACAGTGTTACTGGATGTCTTTCTTTGTCGAATCCTTTATGCATCGCAGGATGACAGGATGAGCAGGCAACCATTGTGGTTTTAACCCCACCAGCTGCTTGATAGTTATGACATGCTAAACATTGCTGTTTATCCTTTGATGCCTGATTACCATGGTTCGTCATCCACCGGCTGCTATGGCTAGCTGGCCGTTTGCTATGACAATCTTTACAGAAAGTATTGTCTTTCGCATAATCATAATGATTCTTTTTCACCTGTTTTTGCTGGGAATCTTTTTTAAGATAAGTAGTTAAGGTTGAAACCTGATCATAACCCTCAACTGGTTCCGTTGACATATCCTTGTGACACTGATTGCATTTTTGTAGATTTGTAGCAGCTTGGTTTCCATGGGTCTTTGTTGCAAAATCCTCTTTTTTGTGGCTTTTCGGAACCATTCCAGTTGTATGACAGGCACTACATTTAGTTGTAACCTTACGTGCTTTATGGCACTCGATACATGTATCCATATCTGGCCGAGTGAATTTGAGATCCGCCATGGTCGCTGTTCCGACTTTACTGTCCCACTTTTCGTAGTCAGTTGTGTAAGTCATTTTTCGATCAGCGACTTTACCATGTGCAACTCCACTATGACACTGGATACATTCAACACCTTCAGTTTTATGCTTATCATGTGGGATGATTAAATCCCCCGATGGAGTTACCTCTCGTTTTAAAACGTCATGACATGATTCACATGCACTATCTTTTATTTCACCAGGCATCCGAATTGGTGCAGCAGATGTGCTCGTTGAATGTTTTTTTAAAGCTTCAACTACCCCTTGAGCTTTATCTTTCGCTAATGTTTTAAACACAGGGTCCGTGTGACAGTCGGTACAATCGACTTCACTGTGTGTGGAGGCTTTCCACGTATAGACCTCCGGTTTCATCTCATGACAGGATGCACAAAACTCGGAGCTAGATGCTGTTTCTAGCCCCACGAAGCTGAGACCGAAGAAGATGGCTAGAAACAACAATGTTAAAGTCGCAATTTTGATTAATTTATAGCGAAAACGGGGAGGGGCTGACCGCGTTTCTCGTTCTTCTTCCATAAAGCGACCCTCCTGAACAAAAATCGATTATTTCTTCTTGTCTGTTTTAAAGCCAGTTCTGTGACAGTATTGGCAATACACATCTGTTGGTGCTTTTACTTCTTTTGATCCTGGTTTTGGCTTTTCACGGTCGTGACAAACGAAGCATTCTGATTTTTGATCAGCTGTTTTCGCTTTAGACGCGTGGGCCGTTAGCCATTGATCGCTGTCTACGTGTCCAGAAGGACGGTTACTGTGACAGGCGCTGCAGAATTTATTGATTCGAGATTGATCTTTAACGATTGTGATGTTTGGTGTATATTTTGTTTTTGTTTCTTTCATTTTAAGTAGAGAGAGAATGTCTTCTTTTGGAATCTCTCTGATCCATTTAGAATCCTGGTGACAGTTCACACATTTATCTAACTCTTGGACAGCCGTGACGCCGTGTTGACCATTCCAGCCTTCAACCTTATGACTCTTAGGAACTTTTACTTTTTTATGGCAAGTTTCACATTCCATCGAAATTTTAACTTCTTTTTGTTGTTTTCCAATGGCTTGTAAGATGATATCTTGTGTTTTTTGATCATGCTCGGCTAACTCCTCAGCTTCGGTTGTTTCGCCTTTGAGTGTTGCCTCAGTTGTTGCCTCAGTTGTTGCTTCCGTTGTGCCTTCTTTTTTATTTTCTTCCAGTTTTTTCTCAAGCTCTTCTGGATTTTCCGGTAAGCTATAAGTTTCTTCTATCCATGGCTTTTCGCCGTTGTTTACTTTATCGTGGCAATCAATACATGTTCCCATGTTAGGTCTTAAATATTTCTTTTCCATCAATTTTTCAGCGCTCTCTGCTGTCCACTTACCGCGAACTTCTTCGACGTTGATACCACGAGATGCCATTTTTGCATGGACAACCCCGGCGTGACAGGTGATACAAGGAATATCTTTTTCGATATGTCCTTTGTGATTTACCTTTAAGTCACCGGATGCTGTGACGAGTCGATTTTTGGAGTGACACTGTAAGCAGTTTTCATTTGAAACAGCTTCCGTTTGCACAATTTGTTCAGGTACTCCTGTTACATGGTAGTAAACTTCTTTCACCGATTTCATTTTGTGGGTAATCATGTTGGTAAAACCTGGCTTGATATGACACTGTACACAAGATATCTGATTATGGGCACTGGCAGTAAACGTTGAATATTCTGGTGCCATTTCGTGACAGCTCGCACAGAATGTCGGCGAGTTTGTCATGGTAAGGACCCCGTATCCGCCACCAAAAACAATGATACAACCGACAAGTGAAACAAACAGTAATTTCCACCTGTTCACTGGATTCTTCCAGTCAATCCCTCGAAACTTTTGCCAAAGTCCGCGAATCAGGCCAGCTTTTTTTCTATCTTCTCTACTTTCGGGATCTTTATCTTTATTTTTTTTCCCCCAAATGGCCAATTAACTCACCCTTCCCATTTTGGATTCTTTCTCTATATATTTTCCATATTAACCTCTCTAAAGGTAGTATCTAACATCGTAAGAGTATATTCCAATGTACAATTTGTGAATAATTCCCCAAAGAAATAAGAGGTGATATTTCCACTGAAAATAACTTAAAAACATTGTTATTAAAGGGTTAGATTAACACTATACGCATGTTGTTTAATCTGTATATTTATGTTTTTTTATGCATTATTAGTGTTATTTATACAAAAATATTTAGGAATTGAAGCGTTGATTTTCTGGTTGCAATACATTCTCAACAGTTGCCATAAGTCTGTCATATTTGACGATAAATCGAACATAACAAAAGGCTAGGTTAGAAGTTTGACTTTAGTTGATTAATTATAGTAGATTGTACGAATCTTGCTTCCCTCTACATTGTTGTCACTGTATTGAGGAAGTGGTAAGATTAAAAGGGAAATTATCGATATTTTTGACTAGGATTTTTTAAAAAAGAGTGTATTAGTCTCGAAATAAAGGAGCGTTCATCAGATGATGGGGATTTTAAATAAAGTATTTGATCTGAACAAGCGTGAGCTGAAGCGGTTAGACAAGCTTGCAACGAAAATTGATGCATTGGCGACGGAAACAGAAAGACTGACCGATGACCAGCTGCGGGAAAAAACAGAGGAGTTCAAGGCCCGCTATCAAAACGGGGAAACACTCGATGATTTGCTCGTTGAAGCGTTTGCCGTTGTCCGTGAAGGCGCCCGCCGTGTACTTGGTTTATATCCGTATCATGTTCAGCTAATGGGGGGTATTTCTCTCCACGAAGGGAACATTTCCGAGATGAAGACTGGTGAAGGTAAAACGTTAACCGCGACCATGCCCGTTTATTTGAATGCTCTTTCTGGTAAAGGTGTTCATGTTGTTACGGTCAACGAATACTTAGCAAGCCGTGACGCCGATGAAATGGGTGAATTGTATCAATTTTTAGGCTTAACGGTAGGCTTAAATTTAAATAGTATGGATAAGGATGATAAGCAGGCAGCCTATGCCGCAGATATTACGTATGGAACAAATAATGAATTTGGTTTCGATTATTTGCGTGATAACATGGTCCTATATAAGGAACAAAAAGTACAACGCCCACTTTTTTATGGAGTGATTGACGAAGTTGACTCGATCTTAATTGACGAAGCCCGTACCCCATTAATTATTTCAGGTTCAGCTGCAAAGTCCGCTGCCCTTTATATTCAAGCCAATGCCTTTGTCCGTATGCTTAAAAGGGATACAGATTATACGTATGATGAAAAGACAAAGGGCGTTATGCTGACGGAAGAAGGAATTAGTAAGGCTGAGAAAGCCTTTGGGATTGAAAACCTTTTTGACATGGCGCACGTTACCTTAAACCATCATATTAACCAGGCTTTAAAAGCGAATGCAAGCATGCACCTTGATGTGGACTATGTCGTGCAAGATGGCGAAATTGTCATCGTTGACCAGTTCACCGGTCGTTTGATGAAGGGCCGCCGTTATAGCGAAGGCTTACACCAGGCTATTGAGGCAAAAGAAGGTCTCGAAGTCCAAAACGAAAGCATGACGATGGCAACGATTACGTTCCAAAACTACTTCCGGATGTATGAAAAATTGGCCGGTATGACAGGAACCGCGAAGACGGAAGAGGAAGAATTCCGTAACATTTATAATATGAATGTTATCGTGATTCCTACTAATCGCCCGATTGTCCGTGATGACCGTGCTGATTTAATCTACTCATCAATGGAAGGCAAGTTTCGTGCCGTTGTCGAGGATATCGCTGAGAGACATCAAAAAGGACAGCCCGTACTAGTTGGTACGGTTGCGATTGAGACGTCTGAACTCATTTCCAAGTATTTATTGAAAAAGGGAATTCGTCATAATGTCTTGAATGCCAAAAACCATGAACGTGAAGCAGAAATCATTGCAGAAGCAGGTCACCAAGGATCGGTTACGATTGCGACGAACATGGCCGGACGTGGTACCGATATTAAGCTGGGTGAAGGTGTCATTGAACTGGGCGGACTTGCCGTAATTGGTACCGAGCGTCATGAAAGCCGACGGATCGATAACCAGCTTCGCGGACGTTCTGGACGACAAGGGGACCCTGGTATTACACAGTTCTACTTATCTATGGAAGATGAACTGATGCGCCGCTTCGGTTCTGATAATATGAAATCCATGATGGAACGCCTTGGCATGGATGATTCCCAGCCTATCCAAAGTAAAATGGTATCTAGAGCTGTGGAATCTGCACAAAAACGCGTCGAGGGTAACAACTTTGATGCCCGTAAACAGCTCTTGCAATATGATGATGTTCTTCGCCAACAACGTGAGATCATTTACACCCAGCGTGATGAAGTATTAGAATCTGAAAACCTTCGTGACATTGTTCAGAAGATGATTGTGAACTCCATCGAGCGGAATGTGGATGCCCATGCATCTCGTCATGAGGATGAGGAAGAATGGAATCTTCAAGCCATTGTCGATTATGTGAATGCTACTCTACTACATGAAGGTGACATCGCGGTCGATGACCTTAAGGGGAAAGACCCCGAGGAAATCCGGGATACGATTTTTGCAAAAGTGAAGGAACGTTACGAGGAGAAAGAAGAACTTCTCTTCCCTGAGCAAATGCGCGAATTCGAAAGGGTGGTTACGCTGCGTGCGGTTGACTCCAAGTGGATAGATCACATTGATGCGATGGACCAGCTCCGTCAAGGAATCCATTTACGTGCATACGGACAAATCGACCCGCTTCGTGAATATCAGCATGAAGGCTTTGCGATGTTTGAGACGATGATCCATTCGATTGAAGACGAAGCAGCGACGTATATCATGAAAGCGGAGATCCGCAACAACCTTGAGCGCCAAGAAGTAGCCAAAGGCCAAGCGGTTCATCCAAAAGAAGACGGCGAACCGGTTAAGCAAAAGCCGAAAGTGAAGCAAATTGATGTGGGCCGTAATGATCCATGTATTTGTGGAAGCGGCAAGAAATATAAGAACTGCTGCGGGGCAGGGAAATAACTAGTTTTGTCAGAGCCGGCGATTTGATCGCTGGCTCCTTTTGTTGTTTGAGGGGGGATTATGTGGATATGTTGATAAGTGGTGGGGATTTGTTGATATCTTCTGAAAATTTTGTAGATATAATGCAGAGTTTTGTTGATATCTCTTCTAAATTGTAGATATCCACAAGGGGATATCTTTTTTATATGTTTATTTAGAAAAGGCAGCTTGATTTTGTGTGATTTCTCCTCTATGTGACCATTTATCTATTCTTTACTCTTTTCGGTCATGTAGACCCTACCCGAGCTCAAAAAACGCTGCCCCGTTAAGGAGCAGCGTTTGCTTTTCGTATAATTTACTTATTGTGCTTCGATTAAGCCGTAGCGGCCGTCTCTGCGCTTATAAACAACATTGGTACGATGTGTGTCTGCATTTGTGAATACATAGAAACTATGGCCTAGCATGTTCATTTGCAGGATGGCTTCTTCACTGTCCATTGGTTTTAGGTCGAAGCGTTTTGTACGAACTAGTTCTAATTCGTCTTCGTCTAATTCATGAATTTCGGTGTTTTCAGTAGTTGCAAATGTAACAGGAAAGTCGCCTTTTTCACGGAATTTACGGTTAACCTTTGTTTTGTGTTTGCGAATTTGGCGCTCTAATTTGTCAGTAATCAAGTCAATCCCAGCATACATGTCAACATTTGTTTCTTCAGCACGAAGGACTAGCTGCGGTAGTGGGATGGTTACCTCTACTTTAGAAGTTTTATCTTGATTGAATCGTAGATTCACATTTACCTTTGCATCAGGTGCTTCAGTAAAATAGCGTTCCAATTTAGCGATTTTCTTTTCAACATACTCTCTAATTGCTGGAGTTACCTCAATGTTTTCACCACGAACGTTATATTTCATTTGTGGATTCCTCCTTTAGTTAAGGCTATGTAATAACATTTCTATTTTACCCTATGATTATCCTGCTAAATCAGAACAAAAATTTTGTCGATTTATTGACAAAATCAAAGGGAATATAGTGACAATGTTTTGTACGCCCTTTGACACAGATAGATAATATTTATTAAAATGAATGATTGTTCAATTTTATTGTAATCTTTAGTGGGACAACTTTCCAGTGAATTGCTTAAAGAATAGGTTAAATGGATGTTAAACGAAATGGAGGATTTCGAGAATGGAGCAAGAAGAAAGAAAATTACTGGCCTGGCATGAGACGTTGGAATTGCACGAAATGGTTGCTTTTCAGTCGGTTGGGTTAATGAAACTAAAAATGTCGATGAAGAAAATTACTGATCCTGAGCTAAAGGAACTTTACAAAAAATGTATTCATGATCTGGAAAGCAACTTGAGAGCTTTACTTAAGTTTTATCCCTCTGCCGCCGGCCATCAAGCCAGGGACGAAGAAGATGTGCGCGAGGATACAGGCTTTTTTGCCGGTGATTTGCTGGGCCTTTCTAAAACTTTGGTGAGAAATCTTTCTGTCGCGATTACAGAAACGGCGACACCTGCGTTACGAAAAACATTTACCAATCAACTGCTTGGGGCGATTCATGGACATGAGCGCATTTTTAATTATATGCACAAGCATGGTTATTATCCTTCCTATGATTTAGGTCGGTTGCTTGGCCATGACATTGAAAATGCACAAAAGGCGTTAAAGATGGGATTTTAATGTTATAGGGGCGGGCGGGTCCCTGTCTGGGGTCCCCCTTAACTCCATCCCTGGTTGCGCACCGATTGGGAGATGCGCATGTAAGCTAACGAGCAAGTGTCAGTGATTGAATGCTCGCAGCACCGGCTGCTTTTAAAAGTTTTGCTGCATGCCGTAGTGTTGAGCCAGTTGTATAGATATCATCAATCAGGATGACCTTTTTTCCTGCTAAGTTAACATTAGGGTTGACCTGAAAGACTTGTGAGAGATGAATCCGCTCGGACCTAGATTTTTTAGATTGCTTTTCTGAATGGATTCGGCTGAGCACATTTTCGGGATGATAGCCAGCTTCTGCAAGGATGGCGGCTGCCTGGTTAAAGCCCCGCTCATATAGCCGCTCTTCACTTAAGGGAATAGGTATAAATAGGTCGGGTGCGATCTCGGTCAACTTCTGCCTGAGAAATGCCGAAAAGATTCTCGCTAGTACATAATCACCGCGAAATTTAAACTTTGCGATCACTTCTTTTAAAAAATCATTGTAGAGGAACAGGGAATGGTTCTTCTCAAGGTATCCCTGCCATTCGGGATCTTCCTCCCATCGGAAACAATCATGGCACAAATCACCTCTACGAAACTTCATATCTATGTTGCCAAATGGCCTGCTGCAGATTTGGCATTGATCGCCTTCAACTTTTTCTAACTTCCCTTCACAGGCTTGGCAAATAAGCTGTTCTTTATCTACGGAGAAAATAGCCCTCCAGCCAATGCTTGGCAGGATTACTTCGTGGCAGTTTAGACAGCGGTTTTGGACGGGGAATTTCATTTTTAATGCTCCTCTCTCTTTTTATTGATTGAGCAAGCCCCTTTTAATACCTTCTCGGTTCATCGAGACGATTTGCTTTCTTGCCTTTAACATCTCTTCGGTTTTTCCATAATGAAAATAGGTCACCACCCCATCAGGATGTTCCTTACTCCTCCCTGCTCTTCCGGCAATTTGGACGAGGGCACTTTCTGTAAAAATGGCATCTTCGGACCCAACTACGGCTACATCAATGTTGGGAAAAGTTACTCCTCGCTCAAGAATAGTTGTCGTTAACAGTAAAGGAATTCCTTTGGATCGCATTTTTTGCACCTTTTCTTTGCGGTCAGGGTCTTCGGCATGGACAGCTTCTATAGTTGTATCAAATTGACGCAGGATGGGGAGGGCTTTTTCCATCAAAGGGATATGCGGAAAGAAGACTAAGGCTTGTTTATTTGCTTGAATCCGCGCCGAAGTCCAGCGGAGGACATTCGGTGGCAATTTATTTTTCTGCAATTGCTTTTGCCAATTCCCACACCATACAAAGTTGGGGACCGGGAGCGGATGGCGATGGAAACGAGCTGGGATCGTGGTGAATGCTCGTTTCCCTGTACGGCATTCCCTTTGCCACTTTTCATTGGGCGTGGCGGTTAGGTAGATCATGGCCGATGATGGCTTTCTCGCCTGAATGGCGGCATACTGGAGAGATTCCTCAACAGTATAAGGAAAGGCATCGACTTCGTCTAAAATGATCGTATCAAAGGCATGGTGGAAGCGGAGCAGCTGGTGGGTGGTCGCAATCGTGAGAGGAGCATAGAGGTGACGGTCCTCGCTTCCGCCATAAAGAGAAGCAACTTTTATTTCCGGGAAGGCGGCTTTTAGTCTAGGAGTGAGCTCTAAGACGACATCCGTTCGCGGTGTGGCAATACAGATTCTTTTTTTAGCAGCAAGTGCGGCTTCAATTCCAGCGAATAGGACCTCAGTTTTCCCTGCCCCGCAAACGGCCCAAACTAAGTGCTCCTGATTTTGTTGAATGGCTTCAATTACATGCTCTGATGCTTCTTGCTGTCCTTGTGAGAGTGTCCCCTGCCAATGTTTGATTTTTGCAGGGAGATGGGTGTCAGGCACCGGGCCATTCCAGCCGATGAGTGGCGTGCATTCGTTAATTCTTCCCATCATGATGCAATGGCGGCAATAGAGACAGGTTTCGCCACATCGTGAGCATGGGTAAGATGCAAAATGCTGTGGGTCCTTATTTCCGCACCGGGAGCATATGGGCTTTTTTCCGTTGTACTCGATTCCTTTCCGGTAGGTGACATAGCCATTTTCATAATGTGCTTGCACTTCATCTAATGGAATTGGGATATCTTCTAAGAGGAGTTGTTTGCCCGTGAGAAGCTCCTGAAGATCAGGATTGTATTGGAAGTTTGGATTTAGATGCGGCTGCGGGATGCTGGCGATGTGCGTAATTTGGAGTGAATCAACGTCTTTGATGCTAGGAATTAGGAGTTTATTTTTTATAACAAAACGCACGAGGACACCTCCTCCGGAGTCAGATAATAGAGTCGATCTTTTGTTTTACCTGTTGTTTGCAGGTTTAATTTATGAACAACTTTTTGAGTGGTATCAGGGGATGGGAGATGTAAATAGTTTCTCAATTCTAGATTGGTCATTGTTGGCTTGTATAGGTAGAAATAGTGACTGAGGCTTTTTAGGATGGCATCTTTTGAAGAGGTTTGACAGGCGGGACAAATCCATTTTCCTCTTTTGAAATTCATTGGGATATAGTTACATTTATCATCTGGACAACAAACTCCGCTCCGGATATCTTTTTCGGTAAGATTGTATTCTTTTAAGATATCAATTGGTTTTGGACTGTGTTGACTTAAGAGCAATTTTCCGATCTTAGTCAAGGTATCGGTATCTACCTTTTCTTGATGATTTCGTTGTTCCATTGATTCGATTTTATTAAAAAGGTCTCTTCCCTTGCATACTTTACTAAAATCTGTTTTGTCTCCGGAGTTAGTTTTCAAGATCGTACTGGTACTTTTGAAAAAAACAAGGGTGTCTACCGGGAGAAGATTGCAGCCGTTTTGGACCAGCCAATTGCGTAAGAGGGATTGCAGTCGTTGGCATTGAACGCGCGGGTCCTCGAATGATTCTTCAGTTCCATCATCATGGGTACGAATTAGCTGCTTGAAGACATTATCAAAAGTTAATGTGCCTGCGATGTTTTTTGCTTCGATGATTAGGATGTAGTTTTGTGAGAGGAGAAGTGTGTCGATTTGAAAGTGTATGCCATTGTATTTTAATTGGAGGTCATGGAAGATAAGGTATTTATCATGTGGAAGTTCTTTAACGTAGTTTGCTAAGGCAATTTCGCCCCAGTAACCTGCCCATCGTTTGGCGAGATCCTTTTCAATTTCTTGATATTTGCTGTGACCGAGTATTAGTCTTATTTTTAAGATTTGGGTTAAGAATAGTCTTTGCGGAGGGGTTAATTTTTTCATGATCAATTCATTCGTCAGCTCCTTATTCTTTTTTGGAAGATTTCTTCAAAAAATGGAGGAATTCCTGCTAATTTGTCGAAGGTTTTTATATTTTTTGTAGATATGTGACGGTCTGGTGTCTTTACAATTGTTGCTAGGGGATTCCGCCAACTTTTGGAGTTATTCCGCCAATCTTCGTACGGATTCCGCTAACTTCGGAACCTTTTCCGCCGATTCTCCTGATGATTCCGCCAAACCCCTTTAAATTACCTTTTTTTAATATCTCAAGCCTAGCCTCTGGTCATTTACGGCCTGGCTCTCAGCCGTTCGATTCCGACAACTTGGGCCGGGATTCCGCCAACTTTCGGAGTTATTCCGTCAATCTTCGTACGAATTCCGCTAACTTCGGAACCTTTTCCGCCGATTCCCCTGATGATTCCGCCAAACACTTTTTAATTACCTTTTTTTAATGTTTCGAGCCTATTCCCTGGGCATTATACTCCTTGGTCCCTGCCAATGGATTCCGCCGAAATGGTCCGGGATTCCGCGAACTTTTGGAGTTATTCCGCCAATCTTCGTACGGTTTCCGCTAACTTAGGAACCTTTCCCGCCGATTCTCCTGATGATTCCGCCAAACACTTTTTAATTACCTTTTTTTAATGTTTCGAGCCTATTCCCTGGGCATTATACTCCTTGGTCCCTGCCAATGGATTCCGCCGAAATGGTCCCGGATTCCGCGAACTTTTGGAGTTATTCCGCCAAACTTCGTCCAGATTCCGCCGACTTCACAACCTTTTCCACCGATTCCTCTGATGATTCCGCCAAACCCCTATTTTCCCACCAACCGCTTAAAATTAAAAACCATTCCGGCCGAAAGGACGGAATGGTAACTCACTTACTTTTCTAATTTTTTCATCCAGCCTAGGCCCATGGATCCTTCGCCGAGGTGAGTACCGATCACTGCACCGAAGTAGCCTATCGAGAATTCAACGTTTGGATACCTGGCAGCCAATTCATCGCGCCACTCCTTGGCGGCTTCTTCTCGATTGGCATGAATAATGACGGCTTGATATTCGCTGCCGCCTGACACATCCTCACTTAGCAAATCGACCATTCGATTCATTGCTTTTTTCCGGGTGCGGATCTTTTCAAACGGAACAATCACCTTGTTGTCAAAATGAAGCAATGGTTTGACCTGGAGGAGGCTCCCGATAAAAGCCTGAGCACTTGAAAGGCGGCCGCCTCGCTGCAGGTGCTGTAAATCATCTACCATGAAATAGGCACGAGCCGTTTTTTTCAATTCTTCTAAGCGGTCCATAATGGAAGCAGCGTCCTTGCCTCGGGATGCCAGCTTTGCTGCCTCGATCGCGTAAAAGCCTTGAACCATGCAGCTGATTTCTGAATCAAATGGGTAAACGACGATGCCTTCAACCATCGTACTCGCTGCGTTAGCCCCTTGGAAAGTGCCGCTGATCCCACTTGATAGGTGAACACAGATGACGGCATCATATTCCTTTGAAAGGTCTTCAAATAGCTCGACAAATTGGCCAATTGGCGGCTGAGAGGTAGTAGGCAGCGCTTTTGTCTTCACCTCATCATAAAACCGACTCCAAGATATATCAATTTCTTCCTGGTAAACCTCGTTACCGAAGATGACATGTAACGGGATCATATGTATATTCCATTTATCACGTACATCCTTTGGGATATACGCAGTACTATCCGTGACAACAGCTGTCTTCATAAAAACTACCATCCTTATCTATATAACCACTCTATTGATTTTACTATTTTATATGAAATAGAGCTAAATTGCATTACTTCGCAAAAAAACAAAAAGAGCATACCGTGAAGTATGCCCTTTACTATTTTATTAAATCTTACTTTACTTCAACCCAGCCATTTTTAATCGCAACAACAACTGCTTGGGTACGGTCGTTGACATTCATTTTTTGTAAAATGTTTGACACATGGTTTTTGACTGTTTTTTCACTGATGAATAAACCTTCACCGATACCACGGTTGCTTTTTCCATCGGCAAGCATTTGGAGCACTTCGCACTCGCGTCGTGTCAATAAATGCAATGGTCGGCGAATTTCCATTGTTGGCATATAGCCGCCGCCGCCACGAGCCACACCCGCAGCAAGCTTGCGATATTCGTTCACCAAATTATGGGTGACCTTTGGATGTAGATAGGAACCGCCATCCGCCACAACACGCACTGCTTCAATCAGGGCATCGGCATCCATTTCTTTTAATAGATAACCTTGTGCACCCGTCTGCAGGGCATGGGTCACATAGTTTTCATCATCATGTATGGATAAGATAATAATCTTCGTTTTCGGATATTTTTCAACCAACTCACGAGTTGCTTCGATCCCGTTCTTTTGCGGCATGTTAATATCCATGATAACAACGTCGGGTTGGAATTCTTCTACTAATCTTAGTGCTTCACAGCCATCATCGCCTTCAGCCACAACTTGGAACGATTTTTCAAATTCTAGTATTCTCTTAACGCCTTCTCTAAATAGTTGGTGATCGTCTATAATGACAATTTTTGTAATCAATTGGTACGCCCCCTAATCCTTCTAATTTCGAAATTTTTCTCCATTGGCGGTAGGTTCATTTATTTTTTAGTTAATTAGTGGAACTCGAATGAGTACTACGGTTCCCTTGCCTATTTTTGAATCAAAGGTAATTTCGCCTTCAAGCAGGTCGACACGCTCGCGCATCCCTATCATGCCAAATGACTCAGGTTTCTTTTGCATGATATCAAAACCGACCCCATTGTCCTTGATCAAGACGGTAACTGAGGCATTGGTTATTTCTAATCGGACCTTGATTTCACAAGCATTTGCATGCTTCAGTGCATTTTGCACCGATTCCTGGATCATCCGGAAGAGCGCGACTTCATACTTAGTAGGGAGCCTGCGTTCTAGGCCTATATTCACAAACTCGATTTTCGAATGGTTATGATATTCTTCGATGGTTTGTAAGTATTTTCTGAGGGTAGGGACAAGACCTAAATCATCCAATGCCATCGGACGAAGGTCATAAATAATGCGCCGGACCTCATAAAGTGCCGATCGGACCATTTTTTTAAAGCTTTTGACCTCAGAAAAAGCCTCATCCGCGCCCTTTTCCCTATAAACACGTTCGATTAAGTCGGAGCGCATGATGACATTGGCAAGCATTTGGGCGGGACCATCGTGAATCTCCCTTGAAAGCCGCTTGCGTTCCTCTTCCTGTGCTTCAATTATCTTTAAGCCAAAATCTTGTTTGGCTTTCGCATGTTCTAGGACTTTACCAACCTGTTTCAAATCACTCGTTAAGTAATTCATCACGACGGAAATTTGCGAAATAAGCTGGTCGGCACGATCAATTGTTTCATCTAATCCTACTAGACGGTTTTCAAGGTCTGCCCGTTTATCCAAAAGCTGCTTTTTGTACTGCCAATTAATCGAAAGATCCATTTGCAGTTGATGGGCCTTTTCGTAGGCATCACGGACCTCTTCTTCAGAGTAATTTTTAAAATTCATACTGACTTCTGACAGCATACTCCGCGCCTCGAGGACTTGTTTCTCGAGCTTCTCGCCTTCTTTTATGAGTTTGCTCATCATTTTCTTGATATTGTCTAATTCATTGATCATATTTTCGTAATCTTGACGGCATTGCTCGCCTATCTGGAAAATGTCGGTTTTGCTGCAAGTAACAGTTTCAATCATTTCTTCACGAATTTCATCAATTGATTTCATATTAATCTGCTTAAGCTTCATACACATTCCTCCGATAAGAAAAGCAATAAGCGCCTGGACGCTAAGCTAAACAATAATCTAATTTCAGTGAATGATATTTTATTATCTTTGGATTTCAAAATTCATCATACTACCTTTTAACATATTTTACCTTGAATTTTATCAATATGCGAATATGAACTTAGATTGTATCCTTAATTTCAGTAAAAAAGTAGTATAATGGTAGTATCTCTTTTTGTCTATAAAAATAGGTTTTCACTACCTTTATCTTTTTTATTATAACACGGAAACTTTACTGCCATATTAAAGTTATATTACACCAATATGATATTAAGGAAGGAGTGCGCAATATGTTGCCTCGTTACCATACAGTAAAACAAACTGGTGAACATGAAATTATTATTCAAAAATCAAGATTTATTGCCCACATCAAAAGAACCGAATCGGAAGCGGAAGCCCAGGAATTCATTCAAACATTGAAGAAAAAATATTGGGATGCCACGCATAACTGTTCTGCCTATCTGATTGGCGAGCACGATCAAATTCAGAAAGCCAATGATGACGGCGAACCAAGTGGTACAGCCGGCGTTCCAATCCTTGAAGTTTTGAAAAAAAGAAAGCTGAAGGATACAGTTGTGGTCGTTACCCGCTATTTTGGCGGGATTAAATTAGGTGCAGGCGGTTTAATTCGTGCCTATGGGAAAGCCACGTCGGAAGGCTTGGATGCAGTTGGGATTGTCGAAAGAAGGCTAATGCGGGTCTGCCATGTAAAAATTGATTATTCTTGGCTTGGCAAGATTGAAAATGAATTGCGGTCGTCCATCTATATCCTTAAAAATATCCAGTACCAGGAGAATGTCGAAATTGAAGTATTTGTCGAAGAAGAGAACCAACCGGCTTTCACAGAATGGATGATTGAAATGACAAATGGACAAGCCGATATTACTGCTGGAGAAGTTACCTATCTTGAGTCAGATAACTAGGAAATTTCTTTCCCCCCTACCTATTGAGAATAGTAATAATATTGTAAAGAAAATTTCATTTTACCAATCTCAATAAATATTATAAAATAGAGTAGATTTTCAACAAAAATTGACAATTTTCTATTTAAACTACTAGGAGGCAATCTATGTCTATCAATAGACAAGTGTATAAAAATAATAACAAGGGTAAGGTAAAGAGAAGACTAAGACGAAAACGAATCTTACTATGGATCGTAATGCCCCTTCTACTATTAATAATAGGCGCAACAGCTTACGGCGGATTTTTGTATAATAAGGCTGAATCAGTGATGAATAAATCCTACAAGCCAATTGATCGTGATACCAAAGCGAGGGCCAATGTAAAACTTGAAAATACATCAATACTATTTATTGGTGTCGATGATAGTGAAAAGAGAAAATCAAATGGCAGATCTCGTTCAGATGCCTTGATGCTGGCTACTTTTAATAAGAAAGAAAAATCTATTAAGCTATTGAGTATCCCGCGTGATTCATATGTTCACATCCCCAAGAAGAATATTTATACGAAAATTACTCATGCCCATGCTTATGGCGGCGTGAAACTTACGCTTGAAACAGTCGAAGAATTGCTTGATGTACCAGTCGATTATTATGTTAAAATGAATTTCAACGCGTTTATTGACGTTATTAATGCGCTAGATGGTGTGAAAGTAGACGTTCCATTCACATTTTCTGAACAAGATTCCCAGGACCACGCGAAAGCAATCACCTTGAAAAAAGGCGTACAAGAATTAGATGGTGAACAAGCTCTTGCGTTTGCACGGACAAGGAAAATGGATAGTGATATTCAAAGAGGACAGCGCCAGCAGCAGATCTTTAAAGCCATCCTCTCAAAAGGATCATCCATAAAGTCTATTTCTAATTACACAGACGTGATGGAAGCTGTTGGGAAGAATATGTCAACAGACTTAACGTTTGACCAAATGAAATCGTTTATTAGCTATATCCAGGCTGGTAGTGGAATCGATGTTGAATCACTATCACTAAAAGGGTCCGATTCATATATTGATCGTGTTTACTATTATCAGCTTGATGAAACGGCCCTAGAGGAAACAAAATCAACACTTAAGACACACCTTAACAGAACAAATACAGCAAGTGCAACGAAAGTTGAATAAGAAGCAACCCGGATTAGATAGTATCCGGGTTCTTTTTTTACATAAATGTCAAATAAAAGAAAACAATAAAAGGGTAAATCACAACGCCTTCCTCTGTTGTGATTTACCCTTTTATTATCTATTTTTGTTCAAAATCCCCATGATTCGAAGGAGCGGCCGGTAATTCTTATTAATTAAACCAATCGTTTCAACAAATAATTCAATGGCCAGCACGATAATGGTAATGATTAAGATCGAGCCCCATACGGTTGTAATCGTAAAAATAAAGGCTGCGAGGCCAAACATGGCGCTCATAGCATAAATTAACAGAACCGTTTCTCGATGCGTAAAACCTAATTCTAGTAAACAATGATGTAAATGGGACTTATCTGGTGCGGATAATGATTTCTTATTGTAAATACGACGGATGATTGCAAAAAAAGTATCTGAAATCGGAACACCTAAAATAATGATTGGAACAACAAACGAGATCAAGGCAACATTTTTAAAACCGAGCAAAGCTAGAACTGAGATCATGTAGCCAAGGAAGAGTGCCCCGGAATCTCCCATAAAAATTTTTGCCGGATGAAAATTAAATAGTAGAAAGCCTAACGTACTCGCAAGCAGGATTGTCCCCATGGCAACTACATAACCATTTCCCATCACAATCGCCATCCCGGAAATAGTGATAAAGGCAATCGAGGAAACGCCAGCTGCCAAACCATCAAGTCCATCGATTAAATTGATTGCATTGGTAACGCCAACAATCCAGATGACTGTAATTGGAATACTAAAGATACCAAATTCTAAGGTCCCATTAAACGGTAAGTTAATAAATTCAACTTCCACCCCGCCCCAGATCACAACGATCAGGGCAGAAACAATTTGTAAGGTAAATTTTATTTTGGCCGATAATTCAAAGATATCATCTAAAATACCGGTAACTAGTATGATTAAACCACCAGCAACAATAGCTGCATGGTAGGGACTGCTTGGGTGCAGGATTAAAAGACCGAAGAGAAAACTAATATAAATCGCCAGTCCGCCTAAACGCGGCATAATCTTAACATGTACCTTACGCTGATTAGGACTGTCCGTTGCTCCTAATCTAAAAGCCAATTTTTTTACGATTGGAGTGATTAATACGGAGCATAAAAAACATAATATTAAGGTCAGATATAACATGAAGACCCTCCCTATGAATATAATGCCCCATTAATAAATTTTAGAAACAGGCACATATTTCTAAGTACACAACGAACATATTATAGCACATATTTTTTACTTTGGTATATTTTGTTGAATTGTCGGAAAATTTCTTCTTAATAAGCTAGCGTTACTAGGATTTATTAGTCACGATCCCACACCATGTAAGACGAATGGTTACTCCAAAAAGTTACATTTATTTTAGAATAATCGCTTATTTGGTGAACTTTAATTGGAAGATTTCCTGTAAAAAACGGGGGATGGCTAACATTCTCCTCCACCTCGACGGCTGCGAAATCAAGCGATAGAACCATTCGAGGTTCATTTTTTGCCAGAAACGAGGGGCACGCTGGACCTCTCCAGCGAGGACATCGATGCTGCCGCCAACCCCTATACATACTCCTTTTGGAAATTGAGCCAGATTTCTTGCAATCCATTGTTCTTGTTTAGGGAACCCTAATGCCACGAAAATCAAATCGGGGCTTGAGGCTTTAATCTCAGCAGAGATCGGATTGTTCTCCCAATCAAAAAAGCCATTATGACTGCCCACTATTTGAACATGCGGAAATTGACTATTGATATTAGCCACAGCTTTTTGATTGGTCTCTTCGCGCCCGCCCAATAGATAAATTTTCAACTTATTCTCGTTCCCAAGTTCCAGTAGACGGATCATTAAATCATAACCTGCGACCCTCTCCTTAATCGGGGTATTTAATATTTTTGACGCTAGAATAATCCCATAACCATCAGGAACCACCATGTCGGCTGATTGAATGATTTTTTTATAGTCGGGATGTTCATGAGCGTACATGACAATTTCCGGGTTGGCTGTGACAATGAAAGCTTTGCGATTACTTTTTATCATTTCATTAAGAATGTTAACTACTTCATTAAATTGTTTATTGATAAAATCAATACCTAATATATCGACGGTGTTGTTCTGCATGGTTTTTATCCTTTTGTATTTTTTCATATTTATAAAAAAAAGGCTCAAAAAAATGGATCTAGCCAATTATTTTTGAGCCTCTTTTTATTATCTAGCTGTATTTAATACTAATCTGCTCTGCTTTTCTAAGGCTGTTTCTCTAAACTTTCGCTGTTCCTCTTTAGACATGGCCTTAAATTCTTTGAGAAACGCTTCATATTGCGGAACCACTTCCGCAGTCGTCCCATATGCTTTGATTTGACCAAATTCTAACCATAAAGCTTTTTGGCAAAAATCTTTAATCTGGCCAATCGCATGGCTTACAAAAAAGATGGTTTTGCCTTTCTCTTTAAAGCTGTACATTTTTTTCTTTGATTTTTCTGCAAATGCTTGGTCCCCAACGGAGAGCGCCTCGTCGATAATTAATATATCGGGATCCACTGTCACGGAGATGGCAAAACCAAGCTTTGATTTCATACCACTTGAATAGGTTTTTACAGGCTGATCAATAAACCTTCCTAGTTCGGAGAAATCAATAATTTCGGGTTCGAGCTCCCGGATTTCTTTTTTACTAAAACCGAGCATTAAACATTTCAGCTCAATATTTTCTCGACCTGTTAAATTATTGTTTAACCCAGAGGCAATCGCAATTAAAGATGTTTGTCCAATCGTTTCGACCTTTCCATTTGTAGGTGGAACTACGCCTGCAATAATGTTGGATAGAGTCGATTTTCCGGAGCCATTTACACCAATTAAACCAATCACATCGCCTTGTTCAGCGGTGAAACTTATATTTTGCAACGCGTAGAAATCATCACCATAGCCATTGGGCAAAATGATATCAAGAAGCTTATCAGATGTTCTATTATACAATTTGTATTTCTTTGATACATTATCAATAATAACTGTTTTAGTCATTTTATCCACTTCCACTTTACAAGTAGTCTACAAATCGGTTTCGAAATTTCAAGTGCAGTGCGGAGCCTATAAATAACAACACGAAAACAAGTCCCCAAAAGTAGGCGGTATATTTAATGTGTTCAATTAGATACCAGCTATGCCCTAACAGAGCAGCGCGATAACCTTCAGCAATATAGTATAATGGATTAAACTTCATTACGCTTTGAACGATATGTGGAAGTCTTTCAGGCGTCCATAATAATGGTGTCAGATACAGCAGCATTCTGACAATCGCTTGGACAATCATTTGTACATCCCGTACAATCGTCGCTAAGGTAGAGGTAATTAATGAAATAGCTACCAGTAGAATAATGGTGGCAAACATATAATAGGGTAACGACAAATAATAGATCGATATAGGATAGCCAGTAAATTGAAAGATAACCACAATGACTCCAACTAACATGAGATGCTGATAAAATTTCGATATAATGACATAGGTTGGAATAACACTCATCGGAAAGCTCATTTTTGCGATTAAGGCGATCCTCGTATAGATCGACTTTGATGCGTCCAAGATTGCTGGATTAACAAAGAACCAAACTAAAATACCCGCCAGCATCCAATAGAAATACGGAATCCCCTCTACTGCACGTCCACCACGGATACCATATCCGAATACAAAATAATAGATACCTATTTGAATCATGGGATTGATTAATTCCCATAATATCCCTAAATAATGACTGTTATTTGCACTTTTTAATTCAAAAAGGGATAATCTTCTGATGAGATAAAAACTGCTAATCTGTTCCCTTATGACCTTAAACATTGACATCGTGTTGATCCTTCCTAAACGATTTAATTGGGGATATAAGATAAGACCTTTTCATAAAATGAATCATTCCCCCTCAAAGACCATAACATTTTACCATAAAAAAAGGATAAATTCTAACTCAATTAGACATATGTAGTTAGTTTGAGTTCTTATCCCTTTGATACGAGTCGCTTTGTGATTCTTTAAAAATGTAATCTACGAGCTTCTGGCTGGATATCCCGTTTGAATATTTATTCCAAATGTCAGAAAAACTGGTAACCTTCTGATAATCAAATAAGTTATCTTTAATAATCGTAATGATTTCATCCGTATGTTTCGTGATCGGACCTGGAACGGTCTCTTCAAAATCCTCCCACAATCCTCTTTCCACTTTGTATTGTTCAATATCATAAGTAAAGAAGATCATGGGTTTATTTAATAATGAAAACTCATATGGTATGGAAGAATAATCTGTAATCAGCAAGTCAGTGATAAGTAACAGTTCATTAGCATCATAACGTGAGGATGAATAATCATAAACAAAATTAGAATATAATTCATTGTTTTCTAATGAACTTTTTATCGCAGGATGGAAACGGAGCAACAAAACATATTCATCACTGAGCTCCTGATACATTTTTTCTAAATCCAATTTTAATTCAAATTGATCTAATTGATGATCCCTGTAGGTTGGGGCATACAAGATCACCTTTTTGGATGTTAATTCAGGATTCTCATCTAATAATTTAGAAATAATTGCTTTATGTTTGTTCTCATCAAAAAAAAAGTCAGTTCTCGGTATTCCTGTTCGAAGAATGTTTTGATCCTTTAGGGCAAATACCTGTTTAAAAATATCAGCCATTTTGTCTGACCCAACAACAACCTTATGAAATTTTTCGTAAACTCGTAGAAATCGCTTATGAGCCCTTTTACTACGATTGACATTGGACTCATCCTCCAGTCCAAACTTTTTAATCGCACCTGCTGCGTGCCAAAGCTGGATACATTCCACACCCGTTTTAAAATTAGTTGAAGCCAAAACCCCAAAATAGTTATCAATAATAATTTTTTTGGAAGTAGCGAGGTGATAGATGGAACGCAATAGATCGATAAACGATGTTTCAAATGGAATGACAGGAAGAGCAGGATATTTCTTAAAAAGTGAAAGTGAAGAACCCTTACATAAAAAGACAATTTCCTGTTGGATATTCTGGTGAAGAATTTCCTCGTACACATATTTGGCATTATCCCCAAAGGAAACCAGAAAGGTGACCTTATTTTTTAATGGGAATGTTTTACAAATCATAAAAAAACACTTAAATATAAACAAATAAATGGATATGACAATTTCTCTAATCATTTTTCACATAATTTAAATCGGATTTAATTTTGGAGGTTGAGATACCGGTAGTTCTTGGCAAATAAACCACTTCACAATACCTTTTTAGAAAATCAAAATGACCTTTCCAATCATCACCCATTACAAAGACATCAATATTATGGTCAATTACGTCCTGGATCTTTTGTTCCCAGCAGGATTCCGGAATGACGTGGTCAACATAGCGAATTGACTCCAAAATTAATTTTCGGTCCTGATAACTATAGTAGGCTTTTTTATTCTTTTCGATATTAAATTCATCTGTTGATAGACCAACGATTAGAAAATCTCCTAATTCCTTAGCTTTTCTTAATATATTGATATGACCAACATGGAGCAAATCAAAAGTCCCGTACGTTAATACCTTTTTCATTCTTTTCAACTCCTCACCGAGTTTTCATTGCAGCGTTTATTCACCACTTGAAAACTCTTGCAGAAAAACAATCCAGTTCCCATTATATATCCCACTAGTTTTTATTTCAAACACTAGTGAAAGGATTCACGTTCGGTCTATGTAAAAATAAAACCATGATAGTTACTATCATGGTTTTATTAGTATATCCACAAATCTTTTTGCAGATTCTCCGTCAAGATCATCGAAGAATCGATGTTTAAAGCTTTCAATCTTTTTAAAATCAAACTGTTTTTCTTTCACCGTTTTGATAACCTCGTCAGTAGTTTTTACAATTGGCCCTGGAACAAAGTCAGAGTATTCATAGTAAAAACCACGATCTTCGAGATACTCATCAAGGTCATATGCAAAGAAAATCATTGGTCGTTCCAATAAAGAAAATTCAAAAACTAAAGATGAATAATCACTAATTAAAATATCCGTATTGATTAATACATTATTTATTTCATTCGAACTCATATTTATAACAAAGTCTGCAGCTTCCTCCGGTATTTGAACTTTTTTGGTAACAGATGGATGAAGCTTTAATATCAGTACATATTCATCTGAAAGTTCTTCAGCCATTTTTACTAAATCCAATTTAATATTAAAATTAGCCCGCTTACCTGGACCACCTCTAAACGTAGGTGCATAGGTAATCACTTTTTTATTTTTAAGTTGTGGATAGGTTCCCAGATATCGCTGGTGAACGAATTCCATTAAATCCTTATCAAAAAAGACATCCGTTCGCGGCAACCCTAATGAATAAATATTTTCTTCCGGCACTTCAAATGCCTCAGCATAGTGAGGAATAATTTCTTTACTTGTAACTACGGCTTTTGTGTAAATTTGATGAGCACTGCGTTCAAATTGGGCGGAATTACTTTCACGATACCCTACGGCACTATGGCCAAATTTCTTAAAAGCACCAGCTGCGTGCCAGGTTTGAATCACTTCCGTTTGCTTGCGCACACGAAGCTTATATAATGGACGATAATAATCATCTAAGATTAAATAACGGGAAGTCGCGATATCATAATACAGTCTACAGAAATCCCTGAAATTTCGCTTTTTCTTGAAATGACCTCTAATTTTGTAATCTGGGCGCTCATTAATTAATTCATCATAAATATGCTCAAATGAATCCGTTAATCTCGGAAATTTGTTGGTCGCCATCGTAATTTTCTTTTGTACAGGCAGGGTGCTAAAAAATGGAAAAGCTGCCCGCCGGACAAGGGCCGTTTTCACCTTGGTTTTTATTTTTTTAAATTTAACTTTTACTAGATAGAAAAAGATCGGGGAAAGATTATTTCTTTTCCATGCTTTCTTAACCGCCATGAACACTTTTTGTTTTTTCGAAGTCTCTAAGGCATGCAAAGAACCTGGATCCAGTTTTGAGAAACAAACCTTTAGCCATTGTAGATATAGTTTTTTTGCAGCTGGACTAACCAGTTTATACCGATCTGCAATTTCATAGGTCATCACTCTATGTAACGACGGAATCTGATTAAATAAATGATAATCTAAAGTTTTCACCCACTTCAATACCAGGGTAAATGATTCTACTTGAGTTTTTTGATCCTTGCTTACAAGCGCACTTCGAATAGCAGGCCAAATATCTGCTGAAATAATTCTGGTATAATAACTTTTCTTTAAAGCAAATCGGGTATGTTGATTTGAAATATATTTATCCCATAATTGATCGGAAATACGTAAACTTTTAAAAATATCGGTTAAAACCTTTACTGAATTCACGCGCACAGTTTGTGATAAGGATAAGTTCTCCTCCGCTTCCCTAGACCGATATTTATAAATGATTTTATCAACTGTATATATTTTATTTGCCTTCATATAGGCTTCAATCACAAATGGCTGATCCTCGGTTACATGAATATCTGCAGGAAACCGTATTCCTTTAACGATTTTAGAATGGTAAAGCTTATTGCACGGTCCCAATGAGAATAGTAACCCTGGATTGGAGACAAGGCTCTTTTCACCTGGAATGTATACACCATTATTCACGTGACTAGCGATAAACCATGTTTCTGTACTATTAAAGCTTAAAGAAGTTCCTAAAACGATATCTGCCTTTTCTTTTAACGCACTATTATACATGGTTTCTAAGGCATCTAGTGGTAAGAGGTCATCTGAATCAACAAAACTAATGAATTCACCTCTCGCAACTTCTAAACCATTGTTCCGAGCTACCCCGGGTCCTGAATTTTCTTGTTTAATAAAGACAATATTTCCGTATTTATTTGCAAATTCCTCAATGATTTCTGGACTTCGGTCACTTGACCCATCATCAACCATAATAATTTCAATGTGATCTAACGTCTGGTTGACAAGAGACTCCAATGTCTCCGTAATATATTCTTCCACATTAAAAACTGGGGTAATTATACTTACCTTTACATCTTCTAATTCAGGATGAATGATATATTGAAGTTTACTCATATAATATCTCCTCTGTTGTAAAAAAAACAAAGCACCATTTTTTGAAACGCTCATCTTTTTTAACTATTATTTACATCATTTTCCTCTTTTATTATTAAATATAAGAATACGGATAAAATTCGATTCTATTTGGAATCTGCATCTACGATGAGTTGGTCTACTACACGATCGCTTGATTTCCCATCTGTATGATCAAAAAAGTAATCAACAAATGTCTCGATTTTTCCCATTTTGAAGTCTTTATTTTGAATGGTTTCAATTAATTCATCTAATGTCCTTGCTAATGGACCAGGGATAAATGAATCATATTTATAATAAAAATCTCGTGTTGCTATATATTCCTCTACATCTGGAGAATAGAAAATCATCGGTTTATTTAATAATGCATACTCAAAGCAAACAGAGGAGTAATCGGTTATTAATAGATCTGAGATAAATAATAAATCATTAATTTCCCGATAATGTGAAATGTCGTAGAAAAAATCTTTATATTCTTCAGGGATTTGCCAATAGTCTTTTACAAATGGATGCATTTTAAATAGAAAAACATACTCATCATGTAAGGCATGATAAAGTTTATCTAGATGAAGATAATCCTTCGGATAATAGGCAGACTGCTGGCCGTCCCCTCGAAAGGTCGGTGCAAACATAATGACTTTTTTTTCAGATAAAATGGGATACTTTCTGTATAATTCTTCTTTAACCTTCACTTGGTAAGCTTGATCAAAAAAGACATCCGTTCTTGGTATCCCAGTTGCAAAGACTCGATTTTCACTAATCCCAAAGCCTTCAGCATAATGCTTTGCCACACTCTTCGAACTTACGATTACCTTCGTGTAATTGCGATGATTCAAAGAATGAGGGTCTGGACCGCCTGGAAGACCTACACGGCTGTATCCAAAGGTTTTAAACGCACCGACTGCATGCCATAACTGGATAAGATCGGCATCTTTCCGTATCTTTAATGGATAGACCATCGGATAAAAGTCATCCAACAAAATAAATTTTGCGGTTGCCAGATGAAAAGCTAAACGAACCATTTCCCAATAGGTTTTATAAGCACGCGTACTCTCTTTTAAAAAAAAATGGTATTGGTAATTTACATTTTTTCTTTTTAATGTCTGATATACAAATTCAAAGTTACCGCTTAAATCGGTTCGGCTATCTGATGCAAATAATATTTTTTTTTTATTTAACGGAAATAGGCAAAAAAGTAGGTAAAGCAATCGAAACATAACTTTACGGAAAAAACGGTAAACAAGACTAAATTGAGAGCTGTTTCCTTTACTTTCCGCTTGGTTTTCCATTTTATTTTTTAACATTATTAATCTCCTACTGGAAAATTTATGCGATCTAGCTTTTTTCAATTAAATTATCTACGATTCTTTTACTTGTTTTTCCATCAAAGTATGTAAAAAAACGATTTCTAAATTGCTCAATTTTTTTCAGATCAAATTCATCTTGTTGGATCCACTCAATCAGATCTTGCGTTTGATGAAAGAACGGCCCTGGAATGAATGACAGGAAAGGAAAATAAAAATCTCGTTCCTTTATATACTCTTCAAGGTCATCAGCTATAAAGGCAATTGGCCTGACTAATAAACTATAATCAAAAATAACCGATGAATAATCTGTTAAAAGAATATCAGCTAGAACTAGTAATTGTTCGATGTTGAATTTTTCCTTTACATGAAAGACAAAATCTTTATCTTCTTCCTTAATGGTGATCTCCGAACGCATATATGGATGTAAATGAATCAGTAGTACATATTCATCTCCGAGAGTTTCCCTCATAGCTGAAAAATCGATAGGACAGTGAAATGATTCTTGATAATGACTTTTCCCTCTAAACGTAGGAGCATATAAGATAATCTTTCTTCCCTGAATCTCAGGAAATTCACTCTGTAATTCTCCCATCAATCTGAACTGCTCTCGTTTATTAAAAAAATAATCTGTTCTCGGTACACCTAATGGGAATATCCTTGAGGATGGCATATCGAAGGCTTCAGCATAAAAAGGAATGACTTCCGAGGAACTCACAAATACTTTACTATAATTTGAATGAACCTTAACATGTCGTAAATAATCTGAACTTGGACCAAATTCTTTATCTACGGTGCTTAAGCCAAATTTCTTGAATGCACCTGCTGCATGCCAAAGCTGAACTATATCCGTTCCCTGTCGAGGTTTTATCACATAAACGGGGAAATAATAATCATCGATGATAAAATAACGGGATGTTGCTAAATGATAACTCGCTTTAACCATATGTAGGACATAGTGGAATTTGCCTAGAAATGAGCTGCTATACTTTTTAAAAAGAAAATTACACGTCCAATTGGGATATCTTCCGTGTAATTCCTTATAAATATAATAGAGATTTCCCTGAATCTCAGTGGCCCGATAGGAAGCAAAGGTGACCTTTTCATTATTTACTTTAAAAAGAAGGCATGACAGGTAAAAGATCATCTGAATGAATCCCTTCACCATAATTGTTGGAAAAATTCTCACTAAATACATCGCCATGCCTGCCTTTTTTATTTTATATTTTCCATTCGAGAATGGTTTTTCCCCACGAGTTTGTCAGGTCTTTTTCAAATGCATCAATAATATCTTGGATGTTCTTTACTTGGTGAACTTCTCCAATCAACATGCCAAAATAATCGACCACTTCCGGGTGCTCAACCATGAAATTTACAGTGTTGACAAAATCATTTCGTCCACTTCGACTGCTGCCAATCATTGTAAGACCTTTTTCTAGAATCATTCTAGTGTTTATTTCAACAGGATATTCTGAGACACCGAGAATACAAATAGATCCCTCTGGATTAATATAATCAATCATTTGATTAATCGCAGATTGGCTGCCATGCCCGCCAACACATTCAAATCCATGATCAATCCGTAAATCATCCGGAATCTCATCAATTTGATACGCTTCATCAACAAACGAAAAATGATCCATTTTATATTTTGTTTTCCCAAAAATATAAACTTTGCTATCCGGATAGCGTTTCTTTAAAATCAGCGTGGTTATATAACCTAAATTCCCATCTCCCCATACCCCGAACGTATTTTTTCGAGCATGTGCCCTTGCCTCAAAGCGCACTAATGCATGCATACTGATGGTGATTAATTCCATAAAAGCTGCAACCGATGGATTAATTTCTTCTGGTAAAGGGACAATCCGATCCCTATTAAGAAAAACATAGTCCTGCATAAATCCATCGTAACCACTTGAACGAAATTTACTTGATCGCAAGTAATTTTCTGCAATAACTTCATCTTTTTCAGTTGGGGTATTCGGTACCATTACGACCCGGGTACCAGGTGCAAACTCATTATTTGGATCATAAACGACCTTACCAATCCCTTCATGGATAAGCGCCATTGGCAGTTTCTTTGCCATTGCTTCCTTTCCACGAGTGCCGGTGTAATACCTTTGGTCCGCCGCACATATGGAGAGATGGGTGGGACGCACCACAATTTTATCGGACTGAATGGAACGATCTTTATAGGTCACTTCAAACTGCCGTGGCGACACTAAACGATACACTTGATTAATCATCGTGAAACCCTTTCTTGTAGGATTGCATTAGCAACCTTCAAATCATATGGGGTTGTTACCTTTATATTAAATAATTCACCCTTGACAATCTTAACCTTTTCACCTGCAAGCGCGCAAATTTTACATGCATCCGTAAGAATCATTTTTTGTTCCTCGGTTAGTGCATTATAATAAGTAACCAATTTCTTGATATTAAAGCTTTGTGGCGTTTGTCCCTGGTACATAGTATCCCTTACCGGAATGTTTGAGATAAATTCTCCATCCTCAGATTGGATAATCGTATCAATCGCCTCGATCACTGTATCAACAGCCCCAAACTTAATGGCCGCTTCAATATTCTCTTCAATAATTCGATGCGTTAGAAATGGTCTAACAGAATCATGGGTAATAATCACATCATCATCGTTAATTCCAAAAGTTTTTTCGATATATCGGATGCCGCTCATGATCGATTCATTGCGATCTTTTCCGCCTTCAATCACAACAATCCTTGCGTCTTTTCCAATATATTTATTAATAATATCTTTGGCATGATTGACCCATTCTTTCGGTGTAACGACTAGAATCTTCTCAAAACGATCATTCAGGATAAACTTTTCAATTGTATGTATAATGATAGGTTTACTATTTAAAGTTAAAAACTGCTTGGGCATATTAATATTACCCATTCTTGTTCCTTTTCCTCCGGCAAGAATTTCTGCAAAAATCATTGTCCACACTCCTTATCATACTTAACATGCTTAATTTATTTAAAGTAACTTTATTATTAAAATGATACATAATTAACCGTACCACTCTTCATCCTAATTAACAAAAAACGACAAATTTCTTGACAAAAACTCAATTAAAACTATACACTCTTTCAAATACATTTTCAAGCGAGGTAAGATTTCAGTTCAGTGACTTTATTGCAAAAAAAATGAAGGGAAGAAATCTTCCACTTCATTTTTTGGGGCTTAATAATATTTAGGGACATCAAAGACTAAAGTATAGCTATCTAGTATACTATAAAGATTGAAAATGTTAGGTGTTTGTTTCACAGCCCAGCCAATGTCAGTTGCATATTGATGTGTACCTGGAGCTGCAGGATTCCATTTCATTTTATAAAGCGTGTCCTGCCCTTTATCAATATAATTCAAGGCAACGAATTTTGCCCCACCCACAATCGCTTTATCCGGTGTAGTCCAGCCCTGATTAAATGCCCTTCTTGCTCCACAATGAAGCGGACACTTATCAAAAGCACCAACACCATACATATTATAAACGATCGCATCATAGGAGGCTGCATCACTTGCTAATTCGGTAATCTCTTCTTCTCCTGTAGCAGGATCAATGACAGGATTCCCATTACTATCAATCTTTTTCTTTACCTTAACCCCTTTTGCTAACGTAGAACTGCCATTGCCTGTTTCAAGCAGCGCGTGGGAAATCAAGTAAATTTCATTGATGTTATACAGTGCACCTGCGTTAACAAAAACTTGTCCTTTTCCTGTAAGAATTCCTTTATTGGTCAATATTTTTTGATTCACTTCGTACGCATCTGCTCCAGCAATTTCGGAAAGCTTAAGAAATTGATAATAACTTGAAGTGCCAATTCCAAAATTGGTAGGGTTAATATAGTAGCTAATATCAGTTGGACTTGGATTAACCCATTCTTCATTATACTGAATCTTATACCAGTAATATCCATCCTTTTGCATCGTCTTGGAATAGATGGTCACTTTTTCATTTAAATCTAACTTTCCAAGGATCCAACCATCAACTGGTATTCCTCTAGCATTTGTATTGTCTGTGTTTACAACCCCGACATTCGGTGTTGAGGCATTGACTGTTAATAAATCACTTCGTACATAGGCGTCATATTTTTTATCAGTTTGTGATACACCAATTTGTTTATCGAGAAGTTCTCCTAATGAAATATCATAATTGGTATTTTGAGTAGTGGTTTTCTTAATGACCTCTAAAAAGTTTACTATTAATGAGGCACTATACTTACCATCATAATACTCAACCTTAATGGTGTGGATTCCTTCCGACAATTGTTGGGGGGAAGAACTATAATTATTTACCCCGTCCTTCCAGCTATCCACTTTACGTACACCATCAACATATATACGCACGCCATCATCGGCTTTACCTGATAGTTTATAATTACCTGATTTTGCGATATATACCTTTTTTTCAAAAACAGCAGAAAAATTATCTGCTGGGATATCGGTTATAGGAGATCCACTCCAATAAAAATTCAGCGCATCAAACGTTTTTTGAACAGGAGTCCCTGTCAAATTATTGCTAGGATAGAATTTCGCTTCCCAAAAATCTTCAATGAGGTCTAATTTCATTGTGGCACTATATTTTGAATCATAATACTCAACCTTAATGGTATGGGTACCCGTCGTAAGAGTTACCTGATCATCGATGATATTCACGCCATCTTTCCATTTATCGACATTGAGTACTCCGTCTACATAAACTCGTACACCATCATCTGCTTTTCCTATGAATCTATAGTTTCCAGGTTTCGTCACAACATATTGTTTTTCAAAGGTTCCAGAGAAACCATCAGTTGGGAGCATAGGATCTGGCGAGCCATTTCCCCAAGAAAATTGTAATTCATCATAAACTTTTATTAATGGGGTACCTGTAAAATCCTTTGATGGATAATAAGTTGCTTTCCATTTTGTAGGATCAATCGTTTCATTCTCTTGATTAATTGGTTCTAAATTTAAATTCAATGAAGCGCTATATTTTGAATCATAATACTCGACTTTAACGGTATGGGTCCCAGGCTCTAGCGTAATCGGAACATCAATGTAATTCACGCCATCTGTCCATTTATCCACATAACGGATTCCGTCAATATACACTCTTGCTCCATCGTCCGCTTTTCCTACGATTTTATAATCGCCTGTTTTATCAACAACATAATTTCTTTCAAAAATACCTGAGAAATTATCAGTTGGAATAGTAGAATCTGGTGAGCCGCTTCCCCAAGAAAATTGCAATTGATCATATTCTTTCTTAATAGGTGTACCTGTAAAATCCTTAGTAGGATAAAATCTGGCACTCCACTTATCAACTGGAATTGTTACCACTTCTTCTGGGATGGATTCCACTACTTCATTCATGTTAAATGCAAAGGAAGAACTCCATTTGTCATCAAAATACTCTATTAATATCGTATGACTGCCAGATTCTAGATAAACCTCTTGATTAAATGAATTAATTCCCGACTTCCACTTATCAACTTTTTTGGTACCGTCGACGTAAACACGCACTCCATCATCTGCCTTGCCTGTTAAGCTGTAATTTCCAGATTTAGTAACCTGTACTTGTTTTTTAAATACAGCCGTAAAATGGTCAGATGGAATGCCTGAAATTGGTGATCCGCTCCCCCAATGAAAGTCTAAGGTTGGATAAAATTTCTTTACTGGACTCCCAGAAAAATCAACTGACGGATAAAATTCTGCTGACCACGAATCTGATCCGATACTTTCAGAAAGTTTTACCAAATCAATGGCTAGAGCAGCGCTCCACTTTTTTTCATAATATTGAACCTTTAGCGTATGAGTGCCTGCGGTTAAATAGATTTCTTGATTAATAGAATGTACACCGTCACTCCAAAAATCTATTCTTTTCTTTCCATCTACATAAATCCGTACCCCATCATCAGCTTTTCCTGTTAGGCGATATTTCCCCGGACTTGAGATAGTTACCGTTTTCTCAAATACTGCCGAGAAATTGTCTTTTGGAATTTTTGGATCAGGCGAATTAGCCTTCCAATCGAATTTTACATTTGTATATGTTTTAGTTATCCCAGTTCCAGTAAAATCAATTCTGGGGTAGAAAGTAGCTTTCCACGCTCCATCCTCAGCCTTAGCGGAATCATCGTTTATAAAAAATAATCCGAAGAATCCAAGAAAGAATATCATTAATGGAATATTCAATTGTCGAAATTTGATTTTTAAGCCCTCCTAAATAATTTTTTTGTCGATATATAAACTATTATCTTAAAGTTTCATAGAAATGTTAATACATAATATAAATATAGTAAAAAAGACCCAGCATAACAACTGGAGATATGCCCCAACTAGGGAATATTCAGTTAAAATGGTAAAATTTATGTACATTTATTAAATAATATTGAATAAGTTATAGATAATCCTAGAAAGAGGTGGAAGATATGAGTAATCAAATGTTGGAAATTCAAAAAATAAGAATTTTTTTTGAAACTGTTGATCAGGATACTTCCGTCGAGAAAATAAGAGCAATGGGACTAAATTTGATTTCCATTATTGATGAAATGATACAACAAAATCAGCTCCTCAAGGATAAATGGCTTGAGGCCAATGAAGATCTCCACTGGCTAAGAAGAAGGGCTGATGACTGGATGTTAAGGGCTATGGAAAAGGATTCCCAAGTTAATAAATAAAATCTACTTTAGTATGATTAATAATTTTTAGGACAAAATATTATACAAAGTTAACTGAAATAGAAGGTGGTACTATGGCACTATGCGCTGATTGCGGACGGGAAGATATTTCATACTACTTAATAAATGGTTTTTGTGAGGATTGTATTGAATATAATAGTATTTCTGAATGGAATGATGAGGATGAAGATGGAGATGAAAATGGAGATACTGGCAATGTAATGCCCTTAGATCCTGTCCTTCATTTATTACAAACAGATGAAATTTGAGTTGAGTTTTTTGGAATCGGTGAGGAGTATAGTATTCCTCACCTTTTGCTTTTTACCATTGCACTTCTAAGAAATTTTATTGTTAGAGGTTTAATTCTCATTAGACGTCTGGCTTTTTCTTTCATAACAAAGATCAAATATTCCGTACTGTACCGGATATCTTCTTTCCGAATAAATTCTACGGTCTTTATATTATCCTTATCGACTCGCCTGATCTCAAACCAACCTCTTATACATGGATAAACAATATGCTCCTGCCCAGGTATTTCATAGTGATTGGCTGGAATAGATTTAATGGAAGGTCTAGTATAAGTGATTACATTTGCCCTTTTTGTTTTCATTTTCCACATGGTGGTCACCTCTATATTTTTTCTGTATTCCTCTCATGTCCAGAATAACGATTCTACATTTGGACTGAAGCCAGTTTATGAATATCATTTTCTTTTGCCACTTCCATAAAGTAATGGAACCGAGGTTCTAGAGAAGTAAGTAAGCTGTCATCCACATGGTTATCAATAAATCTTTTTGTTTCACTTAACCAGTCTTTTTTTTGTTCATGTGTTAACCGGGAAGTTAATAGATGCCCACGTAAACGGCTGGCATGTAGAAACCGATTTAAGAAAGCAACCTTTAACCTTGTTTTATATGATTCATCATGGTTACATTCATGTAAAAATTCCATGAGTCGATTAAAGGAAAAAAAGAATTGCTCTGCAGGGAAATACTTTACACTCAGATTCTCTTTCCCACGCGATACAACGAAGTAATAATGATAATCCGCGAGTACGGTAATAACCTTAGCTGTCACATAGCATTGCATGACAAAAAGCTGATCTTCACCCACTACAGCCTTTGGATGGAATCTAAAATCATTTTGTCTCAGAAAAGAGCGCTTAAACATCTTGTGAGGTGCTAAAGAGTTAACTAAATTATCTTTGATAATATCAGCCTTCGGACGGTTCCCTTTTTTAAACATAGACCCAGGTACTTTGCGCCCATTGATACCAACATACTTGCCATAAATGACATCTGACTGATTTTTTTTTGCTTCTATATAAAGGCGTTCTAGCGCTTCTTCTCCTAGGAAATCGTCATTGTCCAGGAAAAGAATATATTCACCACGAGCCGCATCTATCGCATCGTTTCGTGGAATCATTGGGCCTCCTGAATTACCAATCCGATCAATTAGAACAATGTTACTCATAAACTTACTAAAGTTCTCAATAACTTCCTTACTATTATCTGTAGAGCAATCATTCACACAAATGACCTCAAATTCTGACGCATCCATCGTTTGGTGCATTAAGGAATCCAACGTTACATTCAAATGTCTTGCCGCGTTATATACAGGTATAGCCACCGTAACCTTTAACAAGTCCATTCCTCCAACTAGGTAGTCCAAAATAAATTTATATGTATTACTTTTTCACTTTTTGTATCAATATATAACAGAAGCATAAAAATAAGAACCTAACTTCGGGTTACATTCATTATTCCCGTATTAATCTCGTATTAATCTTGATTGTCTGTGTTATAACGCAAAAAAGGCCGCCAAAAGGCCGCCTTATGTTTTGTATTCACGTATTTAATACCATAAATTCCTGGAAAGCACGCGAATAAGCTGACAAGCGGATAAAGGATTTTTAATTAATAAGATATGGCTCGCTTACTTTGGTTGCCCCATAATCTATTAAATTCCGCTTTGCTGATTTTGGCATTCTTTTCCCCTGTCCAGCAATCATTATAATAATAATTAAATTGATCAAGACCTGTTAGCACCAATGCATGCACTGAAAAACCATGCATACGTGAAACCAAAACAACAACCGGTTTATTATTTACTAATTGTTTTTCTATTGTTCCATTACTAGCACCTGTTAGGTTTTTGGCACTTCCAGCATATTCCTTTACTAATCCCATTAGGGCAGGAGGATAAATAGTCCATCCTGATCTTGTAAACGGATTCCCAACATAACCAAGGTTTGGATTACTTGAATGCCTTGGCATTTTTTTCGCTAAGGTGACTTTATCGACATGCACTCCTTTATACTGGAGCATCATTGTGACTGCAGTAATTTCACAACCTGTTGGCAGCTCTGGCCTTTGATTGATCAAGGGTACATTTAATTTAAGACTACTGACCTTAGATGCGTGGTTCCCGTAAACCGTTTTTGCTTGATATTGATACCACGAAAGAACGCGTTGTGTTCCTTTTTCTCTTTGAGTAGCCTGGGTCACATACCCTAAATTATTTAGGGTATAGCTAAACTTGATATTTTTCCCATGGGTGCCATACACCGTATTAGGGTAATACTCGTATCTAGTAAGATTTCGCTGGGTTCCTTTTTCTCGTAATATAGCATTTGACACATACCCGGAGGCATTAAAGTTCAGGACATATTTGATATTTTTCCCATGGGTACCATACACAGTGTTTGGGTAATACACATACCTCGAAAGAATTCGTTGCGTCTGTTTTTCTCGTAAAACCGCATTGGTCACATATCCAGAGGCATTAAAGTTCAAAACATACTTGATATTTTCCCCATGGGTACCATAAACCGTTTTGGGATAATAAACATATCTAGCTAGAATTCGCTGCGTTCCCTTTTCTTTTAAAACAGCATGGGACAAATACCCGGAGGCATCAAAATATAAGATATACTTAATATTATTTCCTTGTGTTCCATTTACAGCGGCTGGGTAATACACATATTTTTGAGTGGACTTATTTGGTGTCGTCGGGCTTATTGCGTGAGCATAATTCCCTAAAGCAGGGAATAAAAGCACAAGGATCAGTAAAGAAACAGATAATTTTTTACTCATTATTTTCCCCTTCCTAAAAAAACTTAGATACTATTATTATAGCATTATACACTTATAAGGCTTTCTATAAATTTACCAAAATTCAAAAAATTAAAAGCCATACTATACGGGTGAAGTTTGCCTAAGAACAACATCCTTATCAGAACCTGTCAACGAAAAAAGCCCTCCATTTCAGCAAAAGGCTTAGATGGAGAGCTTTTTTCAAAGTTGTTTATTGATTTTCACCCTGCCCTGGATGGTCAAAATTTGTTAAAGCAGGAGTGACAAAAATCGAGTTAATATTATTTAACAGGACAATTTGATCAATTTTATTTTCATCTACATATTTCTCGATTGGCATTTTATTATAATGGCGTAAATCCAATACATGTATCTCTTTATAGTGAGGAACTAGAAATTGAACAAATGCATTGGCATAGGAATCCTTAATGACTAAAAGTTTTTTATTATTCGTTTGATTCGGATTTGTAATCGTCAGTTGCGCAAAATCTCCGCCTAAATAGGCCTGGTAACGATTTGTATACAGATCCTCCATGGTTAAAAAGTCCGTATTGTATAAGCCACTGCGTGATTTTATTCCCCACTTCATTACGTACGGCTTGTGGTTTTCTTTAAGCTCCGCTACAAGGATTTTATCCGCTTTTTTTGCATTTGCACTTGTTGTTTTCCTTGCATCTGAACCATAGAACGGTTTGCCTTTTAATTTCCAAGAATAATCGTTATACTGCGAAATTGAATCCTTCATATTTTCCTTATCAATAATTTCAGACATTACATTCTGGTACGCGTAAAAAGCGGCCTTAGCTTGCCAGTGATGGTCTGAATAGAAAAACATATAGTCCTCATTCATATGTTTTTCTAAAGTAGCACGCGAGTCAATCGGATGGGTATTCTCATCTAGCTCCTTATATAAGAGGTCCATATTTTTTTGACCATAGCTTGGAAAATAAGAGGGAAATTTATTCTCCATCATCGTCGGTTTATTTGGCATTAATGCGGTATAAACACCAATGTTCTTTTTAGCTAAACTATCGGCCAACTCATTGATTCCAATAGCTATTTTTTGGGCATCGGCCGACGTTCCCTCTGCTATCTGGGATAACAAATAACCGTCATCCGATACATAGACATCATCAATAATATTTTGTCTAAGAACATTCTTATTAATTCTACTGTTGGTTTCAATAAACGTATCACGCATCGGAAATTGATCATTGTAATACTGCTCAAATCGCTTGGAATACTCACCGGTAAGTAGATTTTCAGAGTTTAAATCAGGTCTTTGTGCTAAATTTCTATTTTCTAAAAGCGACATTGACTTTGATGGCGTTACAAAAGTAAAGATAAAGAATCCAAAGATCGTTAGTAGGAAAATTGTAATTAAGGCGAGACCTTGTATATTAGCTTTTTTCATAATATCCTCCATACTTATTAAAACCGAAAATAAATAAATGGATTGAAGGTGGATGAAACCACGCTTATAAGCGTTAAGAAGAAAATAACAGCGTAACTTGCTGTGACAATGAAATCCCTGCTGCTTGTGACACCGACTGTTCCCTGCTTTAAGAATCTGTCTTTGATGAATGGGATAACAGGCATGGAAGCGATGATCGCAATCAAAAGGATGATTCCATATTGTGAAATATAAAAACTAGCCTGGCGGTCCCAGACAGGGTTCCCATTGGCACCGAACAAAACCTTCAGATAATTAAACCCATAAGTAAATGTCTCTGCACGGAAGAACACCCAGCCAATCATAACGGCTAATAGTGCATAAAGATGTTGGAATACCCTCGGAATACTTCTTATAAATTTCAGCAAAAAGGCTTTTTCTAACATAATCAATACACCGTAATAAACACCCCAGGCAATAAATGTCCATGCGGCGCCATGCCAAATCCCTGTAGCCAGCCAGACAATGAACAAGTTCCGATAGGTCTTAAAGGTTCCGCCGCGGTTCCCGCCTAACGGAATATATAAATAATCCTTAAACCAGGTACTTAGTGAAATATGCCACCTTCTCCAAAATTCCGTGGCCGAACGAGAAATATAGGGATAGTTAAAGTTTTCAAGGAAATCAAAGCCAAACATTTTTCCTAAACCTATCGCCATATCGGAATAACCCGAAAAGTCAAAATAGATTTGTAAGGAATAAGCAATGATGCCAATCCAGGCCAGACCAACAGATAACTCACTTGCAGGCATTGAGAAAATTTGATCAGCCACCCAGCCGCAATTATTGGCTATAATCATTTTTTTCGCTAACCCTATGATAAATCTTTTGGTACCTTCAGCAAACTTCGGTAACGATTCTTTTCTGTCGGTAATTTGGTCGGCCACCGTTACATAGCGAACAATTGGTCCTGCAATAAGCTGAGGAAACAAAGCTTTATACATCGCCATGTTAATCAGATTTTTTTGCGCCTTCCCGTCTTTCCTGTACACATCAATAACATAGCTTAGTCCCTGAAACGTAAAAAAGGAAATCCCTAACGGAAACGGGATGTTGCCTAATTCAATCGTCGTTCCAAACAAGTTATTTATGTTATCTACAATAAAGTTGGCATATTTAAAAATAATCAGAATGGAAAGGTTTGCAAAGACAGTAAGGCCTAACACCCACTTTACCAATACACGTTTCTCTCTATTTTGATCGACTAACAGGGCAAAAACATAATTAAGAAGAATGGAAAGAAATAAAAACAACACAAACTTTGGTTCGCCCCATGCGTAAAAAAACAAACTTGCCAAAAGTAAGACCGTGTTCCTTAACTTTCTGGGTGAAAAAAAATATATAGTTAGTGTAAGAGGCAAAAATAAAAATAAAAATACTGTTGAACTAAATAGCACGATTCTTATCCTCCGTATACGTACCTTTTAAGCCTTTTGGGCTTTTAACCGCATTTTACAAGTTTCTTGCTTGATTATAACTGTTTCGTTGTAAGTCAGGATTTGATTGATGCCGTCTAGACTTGTTTAGTTTTCATACAAATTTTGTCACACTCCCTGAAATTTCGACAATATTTATATAAGATTTTATCAATGATTAGTTGATATGTATAGAATTTGTTAACTTATTAAAAATATACAACTAAAGGAATACACTACTTCTAAAACCATACGGTTACCGTTTTTCCCTTTAAATTTTAATACCTTAAAGGGCTCCCAAACGGAAGCCCTTTTGACAGATATCCAATTCGCTTTTGCTAAAACGGTAAACTTAATTGCCAACACTAAGAGCCGTAATATATTTACTAGCTACATAACCAACTCTTCCACCTATGTCAACAACATAGTAGTCTTTTTCCTTTTTGAAAAAATAATATTCTTGATATTTATTAATATAGCCAATTACCTTACCTGCAGTGGATTTGTCGACAATAGGTGCCTTTTCCCTCATTTTAATCATACCGGTTTTCGGCTGATTCGTGACCCAGCCGCTTTGTGCTTGCTTGATCAGCGCGATCACCGATTTCTTTTCGATATAACCGGTTCCTTTACCAAATTTGATCCCATACCATGTACCTTGATTCGAAACAATATGAAGGATTTGGTATTTCGTCAAGGTTCCAATTGCAGCTGTTTTTGATATACTTTGATAGATTGTCACATCTGCTTTACTCGTTTTGAGTAGAATCTCATCGATTTCTTGCAAAAAAGGCCTATCTAAAAATCAATATTCTTGATTTTAGATAGGCTCTTCTTAAATAAACTTCATTTCTAGCATATTGTCCCTAGGGAATTTTTGTTTAGCATACTCTATTATGATGGATTACACTATTTAGTTAACAACAATTTGTGTAAAAAGTTTTTCCAAATTATCCAGTTAAAGAATATGTAAGTACTTCAAATAAATGTATTAAATTTCGATAATTTCTGCTATTCTATAGGTTGGTCCAAAATAACGTTATGGAGGAAAACTAGATGAGAGCTGAAAAGAATAAAAAGAAAAAGAAAACATGGCTCCGCGTAACTGGAATTGTTTTATTACTACTTATAATTGGAATCGGGGTTTACGCCTATTCAGTATATAGCTCATTAACAACTGCTGTCGAAACGATGCATCACCCTGTCGATCGAAAATCCGACAAACGTACCGAGGAAGTATCATTACAAGAAAAGGAGCCTTTCTCGGTATTGCTCTTGGGTGTGGACCAGCGTAAAGGCGATAAAGGTCGTTCTGACACCATGATTGTTTTGTCAGTGAATCCAAAACTAAATTCTGTAAAGATGTTAAGTATTCCACGTGATACCCGAACAGAAATAGTTGGTAAAGGCACCGAGGATAAAATCAACCATGCTTACGCATTCGGCAACGAAGAAATGGCAATGAACACGGTTGAAAATTTCTTGGACATTCCCATTGATTATTTTGTAAAAATAAACATGGAAGGCTTTGAGGATATTGTCGATGCGGTTGGCGGCATCACGGTAAACAATGATTTAGACTTTTCTCAAGGCGGTTACCATTTTCCTAAAGGTCAAGTAACTTTAGATGGCAAAAAAGCGTTAGCCTTTACTCGAATGAGACATGAAGACCCTCGTGGTGATTTTGGGCGCCAATTACGTCAGCGTGAAATTATTCAAGGTGTTTTAAGAGAAGGTGCGAGCCTCTCATCGCTTACTAAATATCAAAGTATTTTTACAGCCCTTGGCAATAATGTGAGAACAAATCTAACATTTGATCAAATGATGGATATTCAAAAGAATTACCGTAGTGCGGCTGGTAACGTTGAGCAAATGACAATAAAAGGCGGCGGGACGAAAATTAACGGAATCTATTACTACATCGTTCCGCAAGACGAAAAACAACGGATTCAAAGTGAACTGAAAACACAATTAGATATTAAATAGTATTAAAACCTCTGCCGAGATAATAATTGGCAGAGGTTTTTTTGCTATTTTATTATTCACCCGAATCGAAACACAAAGGAACAAATTATATTAAAATGAACTTCCTTGCCTTCAGTGTCCGTCATCTGCGGACAAATTAGGAGTTTTGTCCACGGCTGGTGCCTGACACCTTATTATCACGGTTTTGTCATGAAACTAGTAAGCTATTGAAATATTTGTGTAATATTATTGTGGTAACTTTTATATAACAGAAGGAAGGGGTTTTCAATTATGAAGAAATTCCTAGTCATGTGTAGTTTGGCAGGTATGTTATTATTCGGAAGTAGCAACGGCGCATCAGCAGCATCCAATACATATAAAGTTAAGAGTGGCGATTCGCTTTATCGTATTGCAAAAACATATAAAATCTCCGTGAACACATTAAAACAATGGAATAAACTTAAATCAAATACTATTCACCCGAATCAAATATTAAAGATTACTAATGTACCAGCTAGTAAACCGGTTGTTAAGAAGGCCAGCACTAGTACGAGTAAAGCACCGAAGTTAAAGGTAGTAAAGACTTTAACAGTAAGTGCAACTGCCTATACAGCGAATTGTAAACGATGCTCTGGCATCACAGCGATCGGTTTAAATCTAAAGAAAAATCCAAACCTAAAGGTCATCTCTGTAGACCCGAAAGTAATTAAGCTCGGAACAAAGGTCTATGTTGAAGGTTATGGCTATGCAGTTGCCGGCGACACTGGCGGTGCCATGAAAGGTAAAAAAATTGATATTTTTGTCCCCTCTCATAAAAGCGCGATACAATGGGGAAGGAAAACGGTAAAAGTACAAATATTAAAATAAGCAAAGTCCCAAGTGAATGAACTCACTTGGGACTTATTATTGTTTTAATGAAATGTTAAAACTTAAGGCAATATTGGTTCTGTTATTGGTTCTGCTATTTCAATAATAAACACTACAGTTGTCTTGTTGCCGGCCGCATCAGTAACCACTAATGTATGTGTTCCCTCTGCACTAACAACTGTTCCTGTATTCACTGCTACTCCATCCAATGTTGCTTTTCCTTCATTAAAAGAGATCTTCACATCTTGGCTGTAGCTTTCGTTATTACTTACTCCGCTAACCACTGGTGCTGTTTTATCAATTGTAAACACAACAGTTCTCTTATTGCCAACAGCATCAGCTATCGTAACTCTGTGTGTTCCTTCTGAAGTAACAGCCTTTCCTGTTTTCACTCGATTTCCATCTAACCACGCTGTTCCTTCTTTAAAGGCGATGGTAACATCCTTGTTGTAGAATGCGTTATTACTTACTCCGCTCACAACTGGCGCTGTTCTATCAATCGTAAAAATAACAATTGTTTTGTTGCCGGCCGCATCAGTTAACACAACTCTGTGTGTTCCTTCTGAAGTAACAACCTTTCCTGTTTTTACTCGATTTCCATCTAACCAAGCTGTTCCTTCTTTAAAGGAGATAGTAACATCCTTGTTGTAAACTCGGTTATTACTTACTCCGCTAACCACTGGAGCCGTTCTGTCAAGCACAACAACCGTTTTAGTCTTACTGATATTTCCAGATTTATCTTTAGCAGTAAAAGATAATTTTAGGCCAGCCCTTTGTTTCGGAATATTGACCTTAAATGTTCCCTTGGAATCTGCAGGTTTTGCTGTATACCTTTTTGACCCAATCGCAACAGTGACCGTGGCTCCTTTTTCTGTTTTACCAGATACTTCAATTGTTTTGTCTGAAACAGTATTAACCGTTGGAACGGCGGGAGCTTTGATGTCCATATTTTTGTAATACGGTGCTGCTAACTGATTAAAGCTTTTTTTCGAGGAAACGATCATTACTTTCGTCCTCGTCTTTACCTTACTGAACAATTCTCTTACCTCATTATTATGCATCCGGATACATCCGCCAGAGACATATTTTCCAATCGAATTTTCATTATTGTTACCATGTATTGCGTACGGATATCCGCCATTCTCTTTTTTACTTAAACCTATCCAGCGGTTTCCTAATGGATTACGAGGATCGCCGCCAGCAATATGTTTTTTATAGTAAGGTCTGTTTACAATTTTTTCTCTTATGTAAAAAGTTCCTTCCGGGGTGAGTCTTGAAGTTCTTCCTGTTGCCACCCTATATGTTTTTATTAATTTACCATTCTCGTAAAATGCGAGTTTATTAACCTTTTTGTTAATAATAATTAATTGATTCTTAGTTGTACTAGCCTCAGCCTCTTGGGAGTTGGGAAAAACTGAAAATCCCAAGCATAAAATAATAAATCCAATCAGAAAACGTTTAAACACAAGTACATCCCCTTTGCAATTTCCATTTATTACTACAATACCATAATTAATGTTTTAATAGAAAAGATTAACTATATATATATTTCGGCAATTTATTACAAACTTCTCACATCATAATAAAACAAAATTCGCCATAAAAAATATGAAGATCCATTGAATCATGGTGCCTGACACCACAGTGACACCAAAAACACAAAAAACGTCATTTCTCGGGAAATACCACCAATTATTTTGGGGTTGACGGTCATTGTTGACTTAATGAAGAAAAGATTGGATAAAATATGGATTTATTGTCTCTTTTTTTAGTAGGATATTAATAGTTTCAAATCATTCTAAAAAATGACAAAAGAGGTTGCCGGACTCACCCGGCAACCTCTTTCCTTTTATTCTACACTTTGAGTCAATTCTGCCATTTGACCTTCCTGAACCGTCACCAACTGGCTCATTAATCGTTTTTGGTGTATTTTTTCTAAAATAAAGAGACTCAAGTGAATAATTAAAACACCAAGGGTGAAATATTCGACCGCATAATCGATATAGTACCATGAAAGAGTTGCTGTGATATCGTATATAGCATGGACAATAACTGTTAGCCAAAGGTTCCGGGTCCATAATAGGATAATTCCAAACATCAATCCCATATTTGCGAAGGTTACAATCGCCCCAGTTCGGATCGCCCATGGCTCCTCTGTATCGAGCGTATGGTCTATGCCGAAAAGAATAGAGGTGATAAACAGCGCAGCCATTAGAAAAACATCTCTTGAGCCACTTTCCCAACGCCTCGGAAACAACTTTTTACATACCACAAGCAGTAGAATGATATAAGCTAGACGCCAAACCTCTTCCAGGCCAGCCAATGTGTCGTTATATAGATCATATCCAATTGTATCTACCTTTTCAAAAATGGACCAGACTGGATCGTCTGGAAGGCCAGAATCCACTCCATCTTCCACATCAAAGGCTTGGGACTCCGTATAGTCTTGAACATATTGATCATAATCCTCATTAAAATCCTCAAATGTGATACTAGAGTACACATTAACAATCGTACTTCCAAGGAAGAAGATGAGAAAAGCACCAGTGAATTGCAGCATGATCTGGCGCGGGCTTTTCTGATGACCCTGCTGATTCCCAAGCCTCCGGTAAAGCTTCCAACCGATAAAAAAGGAGGACACCATGACGGCATCATATAAGGTGCTGGCCATAGAACTGTAACGAGTAAGATAAAGAAGAACCTCTGCCCCGATGGTTACAATGATCATTGCAAATAGCAGCTTTTTTGAAATCGGTTTTGTTAAATTCGTTATCATTCTCATCATTCCCTACCTGAAAAATTTGGCGGAGAAATCCCGTTTCCCCTTACCTGCCCAATATCTTTACTGCAATGATCCCGAACGCATTAAATAAAAGCAGGAAAAAGAAACAAGCAATCGTCCACTTCCATTTTCTCGTCACGAAATGATCCCCTCTTTTTCAAAAAATATATTAGTAATAATTTAGCATATTGGTAGGTAAATATCACGAAAATAATGATTGCTTTTTATTACCATAAAAAATTTACCGATAGTCTTCTATTCCAAACGTTCGAAACATATATTTAATCAAAATAAAAAGTTTGATAGAGTCTCGAAAACCGATCAAGCTTTTCTTTTTAAAATTTACAAAGGGATCCTTCCAATTTATACTTATTTATATAAAAATTTACAATTAATAATTTACGAGATAGGAGAATGTTACTATGAGACGTCTTTTTTCGATCATTGTTTTAATCGTTTTGATTTTTATTCTATCAGCCACAAATCCTGAGCGCTCTGCCTATATCGACTGGGCCAATCACAAAACAATGGATAAATCTTCGAGTCTGATAGAAAAGGGATTATTATCTGTTGCTGGGAAATCCATTTATGATGCGGGAACAACGCAAAAGGATTATTTTATTTTCTCGATCTACAAAACCGATTTTTCCGAAGTAGGCCTGGGAAAAGTCACATCGATTGGCATCTTCAATAAATTCATTACCATCTCGAGTAAAAAATAATCAAATAATCAAAAGCCGGTCTCATTAGGGACTGGCTTATTTTTTCTAAAAGGCTATGTTAAAGCTTATTGTTAATTTTAGCACCCTGTTGATTGGAGCGGAAATCAACAGGCAAGTTTAACAGAGCCAATCAAAAAAAGACCAAACATCAGCAATAGCCCTTGTTTGGTCCTCTTTCATTTATTCAACTTTTTCTACTTGAAAAACGGGTACGCGAACTGATTCGCCGTTTTCGTCGGTAATATTCTCATAACTATTGAAAGTACCAATAACGGTATAATTCTCATAGATTGTGAAATCGGAATCTCCCTTTAATAACAAATACTTTTTCTCCCATAGTCCCGTGCTATTGTTATAGGTTTCCGATAAGGTTACCAAGGCCCCGCCATTTTGAACTGTATCTGCGAAAGCAGTGAAGCGAACCTTCTCCCCATAATAGTTGGATATATCAGTGACTTGTATATCAACATAGTCTACCTTTATTCTAGAAAACTGATATTCCCCGCTACTATCGGGTTCGAAGTAAACAAGCTCCCCTTCACCCTGTCCAACAGGATTATCTACAACCAACACTTGCTCTGATTCGAAAGTTAGCTTATCCGCTTCCACATCGAGGATCTTTACCATCGAACCGCCGCTAACTTCATAGGCTATATAATGATGCTTCCGTTCGGATGACTTCGCCTCAATATAAAGGACTGGATTGTCAGAAGTGCTGAAGTTACTATTAAAAGCCAACTTATTAATGGACGCTGCCCCTTCGATCGACCCCTCGGTTACAACCATTGCTTCCTCTCCCGTAAGCTTGCCAAAATATATGCCGCCGTCCGTGGAGATTGCTGCAACGACGCTGTCTGCGCCCCATTTGTTTTTTGCATTTACAACGTTCGAAAACTCTTTTCCTGGATACAGACGTTTTAAAACGCGAATGGGTTCATATTTATCCCAAGCAAGATTGGCACTCGCAATTGATTCAGTCGTGTCCTTTAGTGGTTTTAATGCTTCATAAATGCTAATTGCATCCTCGTATTTATTAGCCTCTATGAGATTCTCCGCTTTAACGAATAGATCTGAGGTTGTTTTTTCAATATAAGCAAATACATCGGCACCATTCATATTCGCTTCTAACCTTTTGATTGAATTTGCGGCTTCGGCAAATGCGCCATAATCCTTTTTATCGATCGCAGCCTTTACAATCCTTAACAGGTTCGAATCAAGGGTTTGCTCAAGCCAGCTAGCATCCAACGACAATATTCTTAGTGCACTAAACTGCCTGTTCCCCTCGTCAATAATCGATGAGACAGTGCCAGTTTCAACCATTTTATTTATCTTTGCCGCATAATAGTTTTTGAATGAAGATTGGATCTCCTCTGTCTTAGCTGACGGACGACTGCCGTAATATTCTGCAGGAATCTTATTGAGGACGGTAAATATCTCCTCCTCTTCAGAAATGTCATTAGCCGTTTCATTCATTAATTTATCCAGATTTTCCTTTTTAATCGTGGAAAAATAACCCTTCATATCCGTATCTAGCTTCGTCAACGCCACCATTTCCCCGTACATATCCTTTTGAACATTGGTGCCTGACACCCACTTTTTCTCGCTTGCCTTCCAACGATCGTATATTTTAATGAGGTTGTCGAGGTCATTTCCTTCATTATAATCAGCAGCTTTTTCATCTAGATCTTCCATGACTTCACGAATCGGTGACAGAATGGATAGCATGAAATTGATGTCATTGTTATGGTCAGTGACAGAAACATTTAGCTTTGCGGCATGGAACTTTTCCTCTGCAGCGACTAATTCACCGGACTTAAATAATTTTACTGCTTCATTGTAGGTGTCAATTTTTTCATGTGCCAAGACGATTTTTGCGCTAACAAGCCCAAGCAAGATAACCAGCATCAACAAGAAAAAATTCCTAGACATATTCACTTTTCTATAAACGGTAAATTTAAACATATTGAGTAAGATCCTTTCTACGATACGAACTGCTTGAAATCAGGATCGTAATGATACTTCACCATAACTAAACGCTTGGTTTTTTCCTCTAGACTGCCCCAATCAACTTCCGGGTTGGAATAGATGATACTGCACAGTCGTAAGAACCGGTCCCTTGGGAAATATTCAAGGCATTCCTCGATGAACTCTGAAAATTCTAGGATGTACAGTTTCATTCGTAACGCTGAGCCGGCCACAGAAATGAGTGATTCCATTCCAAAATCGCTGACAATCGCCTCTCGATACTTAATAAAGTAGGCAATACACTTTTTCGTAAAAAGCGTCCGATTAATTTTTAACACCTCAAGTGCATATTTTACAAAATTCGAATCATAGGATGAAGGGATAAGGGGTTCTAGTTCAAGCTCCATATCACTTCTTAGAACGATTTCATTTAAGACCATGATACGGCGGATTTTCACCTGATCACTCGCAATAAAATCGCCAATATCGCGGAGCTTTTCATATGCCGGGGCTAGTCTCTCAGCATGAACATCCTCTTTGGCTAGTTCACTGTCATATTGAATACCTGCGGCAATTTTTCTAAGGTCGATTCGAAGTAGTTTTTTCAGTTGCATGAAATACTCACTTTTCATGAAGATGGAGGTAAGAATGACATATCCAATGACAAACACTACCCCGGCAATAAACGAGTAATATAACATCTTTACCGTTGGAGCAGCCAAAATACCTACACAAACAAACATTAGGATCCATATCGCTTCAGTAAATAAACGGTTTTTAAAAATCGACTTCACGAGTGTTTCAATTCCGATAAAATCCGAACCGCAATTCTGGCATTTTTCATCCCCTAAAATGGAATAACGGTTGCATTTTTTACACATCTTTAGCTTTTGAAATCGATATTTTGTTCTTTTTTTCTTGGAGAGCTGGACGGCCTGTTTAGCCAATCGAATCACCTTCATTTAGCATGATGACTAATTCATCATCAATACCTTCAAAATCACCGCTATTTCGCTTATTTTTCATTAATTTATAGGTTTTCCAACAAAGGATTAAAACTAGAAGACTAGTGAATACCACACCGTACATTTTACTTCTCCTTTTGAGATCATTTTATGAAAACTAATTATCCACAATCAAACCCAGATATTTTCCAATAAATACATTAACTTATATTATAATAGTAGAATTATAATATATCTAGGGAATAATTGTTTCGGTATATAATAGGAAAGTGGTAGAATAGTTGTACAATGCAAGAATTGTAATTATTACCCGAAATAGGAAAAATGCAGTGGGGGTTGCACACAGATGTTAAGAAAATGTATCAGTAGTTTAATCATAGTTGCGTGTCTATTCTGGAATATTTCCTTATATAATGTACACGCTGCAAGTCCGTTAAATTCCACTTCTCGAATGGAGGGAATGCTTGTCGTTGATGTGAGTAATTCCATGAAGAGCAGTGACCCAAAGAATATCAGTAACGAAGCGATGAAGATGTTCATTGATATGGCCTCCTTTAATGGCGATAAAATTGGTGCCATCGCTTACGCTGACGAAGTCATGCGTGAAAAAGCGCTTGTCAAAATCAAGTCAGAACAGGATAAGAAGGACCTAAAGTCGTTCATCGACTCTGTTCAAAAATATATGTACACCGATTTATCAACTGGGGTTAAGGAAGCCGTCAACGTATTAGATAGTAGTCACGAGCAAGGTTATTACCCACTGATCGTGCTGCTTGCCGATGGGAATAACGAACTAGACCCAAAGAACTCCAAAACCGAAAAGCAAGCGGAAAAAGACCTAAACCAAGCAGTCGCCGCCGCTAAAGCGAAAGGATACCCAATCTATACGATTGGCTTAAACGCTAATGGTAAGCTAAATAAACAGGTTCTCACAAATATAGCCAAGAGCACGAATGGGGAATTCTTCGAAGCAAGTTCTGCCGATAAATTGCCCGGCATACTTAGTGAAATTTTCGCCAACCATTTAAAATTAAAAATCGTTCCGATTAATCAAATAGTAGGTAATGGTGATTTTCAAGATATCAAAATAAATGTTCCCAATGAAAATGTATTAGAAGCCAACATCTCATTAATGTCAAACCATCCGGTCGAGGTTAAGCTCGTTGATCCTTCCGGTAAAGAGCTCGCCATCCCTTCAGACCAAGTCCTACTTTCAAAATCGAAGACCTACTCTATGGTCAAACTGTTGAAACCAGTTCAGGGAGATTGGACACTGAAGGTTAAAGGGGTAGCAAAGGACAAAATCGATATCAACCTTGTTTTCAATTATGATTTACAGTTGAAGCTAGATAAGCTTGCTAAGCAAAGTTACAAGCCGGGCGAAACAGTTAAGGTCCACTCCTTTTTTGAAGATAATAGTACACCTATCGCTGATAAAAGCATTTATCAATCAATGAAATCGACTCTATATGTGAAAGATCTCGATCAAGGGAAAACCGAGGAAGTAAGCTTAACAGCGGATGACCAAGGCTTTTCAGGTCAATTTAAGTTAGGAAACTCAAGCAGTTATGAAGTAGTGGTAAAAGCGGAAGATAATAGCTTTTTCCGTGAAACGCAGCCGCAAAAAATAACGGTCCAAAACACAGCCAAGACATCTGTAGCAGCTAAAACCACTCAACCAAAAGAAGAGACGCCGTTTTCATGGCTTTATGCGGCTGCTGGAGTGATTGTGCTCATTCTTCTTGCCGTATTTGCTTACAACAAGTTAAGGAAAAAGCAAGGTTTTAGTGGTCAAATCGTTGTGGAAGTAAAAGACGAGGATACTGGTGAACGCTCAAATCCGCAATACAAGCCATTAAAAGGTTTTAAAGGGAAGTTTCAGCTGCATCAGCTGCTGGGACTGCATCCTGAATTCGCTGAAACCAATCAAATTATCTTCAAGCCGCATGCCGGGGATTCTCTCCTGCTAATCAACAACTCGGACTGTTCGATTGAAAAAAGCGGCCGGGCAATCGATGCCAAGAAAGGTCAGCAGATCAAACGAAATGACCGTCTGCGCATTGTGTTAAAGAAGGTAAATAAGTCTATTTATATTGAATATATAAGCTAAGCGGTTTTCGGTGTCAGGCACCGAAAAAGGAATCCTAATCAATTTATTTTTCGTCTATTTATTAGTAGTTCACAGCTAGGGAGGAATAGTTGCATGAAAGCAAGTGTTAAAGAGCATATATCACAGTTGGAAGTCGCCCATGGCGGCGGGATTATATCAGAGAAAATCCGCGTTGATACGATTGACAATCCGATGCTTGTCATTGGACTTGGCGGTACAGGAATTGATGCCCTATTAAGACTCAAATACCAAGTAAATCGCCGTTTTAAACTTCCAGAAGATCCCTTATCGAAAAAAAAGAAAGATAAACCAAGTAACATTGAGTTTTTAGCATTTGAAACGAATGAGCATGATCGTAATAAAAAATATAATGGGATTGGCCTTGACCCCCATAAAGAATTCGTCCTGCTTTCCAACCCAGAAATCGGCAGCGTTCTTTCAAATCGCAGCACGATTGAACCTTATATTAAAGACTGGTTATCACCCGAATTGTCAATAACGGATGGAATCAGCGGGGCTTCAGGCGTACGCCAAGCGGGCAGACTGCTCATGTTTACAAAAATCAATCAGGTTGTAACGATCATCCAAAACAAAATGGATGCCGTACTTGAAGGGTCTGGAAAACGATTATACGTCTTCCTGCTTACCGGACTTTCTGGTGGGACTGGCAGTGGCTGTTACCTAGATATTGCCTACATTATAAGAGGAATCATGGATAAAAAGTTTGGGGCAAAAGGTGTTGACCGTTTAAGTATCCTTGGCTACCTTTTCACTCCTGACGTAAATTTGTCTAAAAAAGGAATCAACCACCATACGGCTGAATACATCCAGAAAAACGGCTATGCTGCCTTAAAAGAACTCGATTACTGGATGAACTGTGATGAAAGAAATGAACGTTTTATTCAGAAGTACGGCAATTTATTAACCGTAAACTCACAAGTACCGCCGTTTAATCTCTGCCATTTAATATCAGGTACGAATACTGAGGGTAAATGGCTTGAGAATGCCTACGATTACTGCATGAATGTAACAGCAGAAAATATTACAAACTTTATGGCTAGTGAAGATAAAGGATCCGGCGAGGAATTTGCCATCCATGACTATATCAGCAATATCAGATCCAATATTGCCGGCATGCATAAGCCGTATCCAGCTAACTATCAATACAACATTATCGGCGCTTCCATGGCAGAAATTCCACTGGAAGAAATGACAACCTACATCGCCTACAAGCTGTTTGAAAAAATGGATAATATGTTTGAAGCAGGTCCTGAGCAATCAGATGTGGAGCAATTTGCTGAAAAACTGCGGATTGACCCTGATTCCGTCCACCAACGCTTTAATGAACGTGTACCAGAACCGCTTTCAGGCTATGAGAATAGTGACCGTTTCTCCTACAACAATGTCATCAAAACATCGGTAACCAACATCAATGATGAATTAGACAGAGAGTTTCTTTTAAAAGCAAAAGATCAGTATCGTAAATGCAGAAAGCAGCATCCAGGCGAAATCATGGAAGAATTCCGCCGACAAATTGAGAAAATGTTTTTAAATTCCAAAAAAGGCCCTATCTACGCATCACGTTTAATCTACCAGAAGGACGGGTTTTGCTTATTAACGACCCTGCAAACCTATGTAGAAAGCTTACGCGAACGTCTAGAACGTATGCCTAAAGCCATTCAATCGGCTGAGGAGTATACCTACAATAAACTTGAAGATGCCAGAAGTGCATTTATATCTAAGGAAAAGAAAAAGAATGCCTATATCGAGTCCAAGTTGAATGAGTATGATCTTCGCGCCGAAAAAGAACGAATGGAAGAAATGATTGAATTCTATGAAGATCTATATCAGCTAATCAATAGCCAAAACAACAAGATTTATGTGGTCTATAAAGAAATCCTCGATGCACTTAGAGGGATATTTGAACAGAACGCCAATATTCTTGTGAATGGTGAGGAAGTCAAACAACAAGATAATGTCACCTATTACTGGCATTTAGTCAGTGTACCGGATGTGGCCCGTGAAATTGAGAGCATGTTCGATTCAAAGGATGGAGAACAACTTGTCCAGCAATGGTCAGAAATGCTTCTCGAAAAGTCATCCTATTGGGTCAATGAATCAGATATCGATATCGTTGGTACCGTTTCAGAATTCCTAAGCGACCAGTTTGGCGAGTTGATTACGAAATCAATGGAAGACTTTTTAAGGCTTAAACATGGCGAAGATATGCCAATTGATCGAATCATCCAAGACAAAATTGCTGCACGACTTGATGGTGATGCAACACCAGTGTTCCATTTAGATAACGGTCGTGGTGCACTTCATTTCCCAGAATGGGGATTTGTATCCGTTCCAGTAAAGGCTCCTAATATTTTAAAAGGAGTGAAGGAATACCAAAAGCATTCGATTAGTGAATCTCATTTCACCATTAAAGAGAGTGAACTGAAGAATCGGATCTTCTGGTTAAACACAAAAAATGGTATTCCATTGTTCTCGTACTCCCCACTCTCCATTTATGAGGAGTCCTATGAAAAAACGATTTTAGAAAGAGAAGGCGTTGGCCGCCACCTTGTTCAAACAGATAAAGAAAACTGGGCCTACCTCCCTTCACCGATTCCTGAAGAATCATGGGGAGATACGTACCGCAACAAGCGCGTTCAGCAATACAATGCCAGTATCCGTTCCATGTTTGAACAAGCGATGGAATTTAAAGTCATTACGGTGAAGAATTCCGATCACAGCACTAGTGCTCGCTACGAATGCCATTTTACAAAAGAAATGAACATTTCGGACTTATTTGCTCAGTACGAAATAGATCCGAAACAGTTAAACAAAGCAACCCTTGGCAGCCTGAAGCAAATCCTTCGCCAGCTTAAAGACATGTTTAACGGCGCCATGGAGTCCGACGGTGTGAGTGATATCTTTGACAGCACCACCTTGGAATTGGCAAAAGAAAATCTCATCCGTACACCTAAACTAATTGAAAAAGTAAAACTAGAAGTTAGAAAGTATCACTTAATCAAAGAGAAAATCTCTGAGATTGAGCAATATATTGCCTCACAAGAAGAAAAAGAGGTTTCTTTAACTCAATTCATTCAAGCCGTTTATACAAAAACAATTCGGAAACGCGGCGCCTTATACGTGTACGATAAAGAGATTGAAGAAGATGCATGGGAACCATTTGTGAATTTAATGAAGACAACGAAGTTTGTTGATTATGAACTTTATCATGCCTTCAAAGCATTGAGCCAAAAGAAAATGGATCAACTGCAAAAGAAATCAGATCGTCGCAGCAATGACATGATCAACCAAGAAAACACGACCGAACTTGTTACTGCTTTAGAGGAAATGGCTGCAACCTATTCAAGGGAAAAAGAAGCCCTTGATTACGATTACCAGGATTTAGTCAATGGCGAAGAAATATACCGTTTCTATAAAGAAATGATGCTCAAGGTTAATGACATGCTCCGTCAATTGAAATCATAACAAACAATTACAGATAATTTTATTTAGGCCACTTGCAGCTTTTGCATGTGGCCGCCTCTAATCACACCCATTATTTTATAAATAGGGGAATGTTTTCAACGGGGGGAAACAGCTTTGAAAGAACTCTTACAAAAATACGCAAACACCTTTTCAAACCAGCTGGAAAAAATGACATTGGAGGAAAATGAACAGCGCAGTGTAAACCATCCCATTGTCTTTTTATTTCTAGGCGACTCTGTCAAGGAAGCCATGACATCCATCATGACCATTAATGAAGAAAAATGGCATAACAGCACGGGTGTGTTATATTTCCATGCCTATCAAACCAATACCATCAGCCACGATAACGTGTTATCCATTCAACTTCCAGGCAATCAGTTTGATCCCAAAACCATTCGTAGAAGCATTTACGAGACCTTTTATCAGGATGAGAATTTGCTGATTGAACTAAATAAAACCTTCCGTAAACTTTCGTCAAAAATTGCTGAGTACGGTAAGGTCTATTCCTCACTAGTTAAACTAAACCTATGTGTGGTGACGGCCGTCGATGACCCTGCAAATATCCTGATTCAAGAATTTACTTTGCTGTTAAAAAGTATTTTACAAGAGTCTTTTCGTCAAGTGGAAGTAGATTTGTATGGATTAATAAAGGAAAAGCAGGATGGCGAAAATTTTGCCCTCTCTACTTCACTAGGGATTAGTTTTTTTAATGAGTTAAATCAGTTTCAACACGATAAATACACCTTTGAAAAAGAACTTCAGTTGGAAGAAGATCTGCGGCTGCCAGTCGTTCACCCCCCTTCCCCGCTCTTTGACATGGTGTATTTGTTAAGCGATAAAAATGAAGATGGCTTAATTTCAAGTGATGCCGGGAAGCAAAACTACGAAATTATTAGCAATCTAAATCTCTTAAAAAACCGAAAAATGATTACCGATTATCATGAAAAGATGGACAGCTATAATCATCAGGACTTTAAACGTAGTTTCAGAGGAAACTCTGAGGAACCAGTATTCGCCTCAGCTGGCTTTTCCAAGGTGAACCGCCCCAATAAAGCGATTGCGCTTCATGCGGCCAGCCATTTCTTCCATGAACTGCTGACATCATTAAAAGCAGCCAGCTCCGAGAAACGCGAAAATGTACTCGGCTTATTTGAGTTGACGGAGGCTTCTTTCCAGAAATATTATCATGACATTATTCCTTCGGACGAAAAGCTCGTGGATATGAATGACATGATGGGAGTGTCCAATTCCTATCAAACGGTAAAAAGAATGTCTGTCAAGGAGGCAGAAGAGCATCTGTATGAAGGTGGTACAGAACGCTTTTTCCATACTAACTTTAAAGAGCCGGTCAGTGCGCATTTACAAACCATGAACTTGAAAGCACATATTGAGCGGTGCCTCCATGAAAACGTAATTAATAATGAAAAGTACGGGTTATATTGCGCCTATTTATGGACCTCTGATGCCACAGGCTCGAATTTTAGCATACTGGATGAAATCCATAAAATGATTCGTGAAGCCAAAAATGAACGAGCAGAAACTGAAGCACGGCTCGAGCAGCTCTATCATCGAATCGTGGATAGCTGTGATTTTAAAAAAAGCTATCTCCCATTTTCAGACAAGAAAAACCTAACTAGCTTTTTACGGTATTTTTTTGAAGAAGCTTACGGTTTAAAGTATCAAATAGTCAAACTTGAGGTAAAGCAAGCCATCTTAAAGCAATATCATAAAGTATTACAAGAAAACCACCAGTATCTGCGCGCGAAAATAGAGATTGTCGATCAGGTGGAATCTTTATTGAAACAAGCAGCTGCGGAGAGTCTGTATGATTCGGATGAGTATTTAGATAAAAATATCGCGGAATATTATGGACAAATGCTTAGCAGCATAACGAAAAAGCTGAAGGAAAAACGCGGTCCTCATTTCTTTTCTGATGAGCGCTTTTTTGGAAACCTGCTAACATTCCTTGAAAACGGTGCGACCGAACTGATCGAAAGATTGCTGTTTGTCTGTAATCGTGAGGTATTGACCCAAGAGGAATTCCAGCGCAGCTTTGAAGATGAACTGTTAGAACGGGCGAATGTTATGACGCACTATGATAATCAAGACGTTCTAACCAAAGAGGATTTGTTTAAGCAATTAAACACGCGCTTAAGCGAAAATTCATCGATTCATATTGAAGTTTTTAACTACAAACAGGAACATCGCTATGAAGAAAAATACTTCTTCGGTGACTTTCACAGCAAATTCATGAAGTTCGCTTTAGAAAAAGAACAAGAAACACGCCATTTTAAGGTGGGCTGTGCCCATGAGAAGAATAGCAGCGGAATCGAAAAGCTTACCCTGATGGGCGGCTTTAAGCTGAGTGACTTAATGTACTACCAAAGAGGGGAAAAATACTACAAGGCCTATACAGAAAAAGGATACGAATTCCATCCAAAAGCGGAAACGCCCGCATAGCGGCGTATGGACTGGAGCACTTCGACTGAGATATAGGAAACACGGAGAGCGATAGCGCATTCGTGCTTGACTTATCGTAGGGAGAAGGGCGAAGTCCACTAGCCGTTGGGCGTTGGAGCTAGACGGTAATCAAATTTCAAGGAATTACTTTTAATCATTGAAAACGAACTCTTTTAGTAAGGAGATTTGAACATGCCTGTTCGGAAATTTAGTATCCTGTTTTTTGTTTTTAGTATCATTGCCGGGCTTCTAGGAGCTATCCTTGGTGAGTGGTTAATCGAGTCCTATTATGGCGTTTGGCCTAATATCCTTTTAATGGGCGCCTATTTTGGCCAGCTAGCCCTGATCGCAGGTCTCTTCTGCTTAGGTGCTGAGTTAATTAGTCCCATTATTAATGGACGCAGTTGGCGCTTGGAATACTCAGGCCTTTCTTGGAAAATGCTTGTACCTGCCACTCTCGTCATGCTGTTTGCTGCCGGCCTTTTATTTCAATTCTTATATTCTCTTAATTTCTCAAATATCAAACCGCCCGATGATATCGTGATGGTCATGGATATTTCAGACAGCATGAATGAAACGGACCCTGGACACGAAAGCTTGAAGGCTGCTGGAAAGCTCATATCCAATATGAAGCCGACCCACCGTGCCTCCGTTATATCATTTAACGAAGACGCTGTTATTACAAAATCGATGTTTAACGTCAGTGATAAACAAGAACGCACCGATGCGATTGAGCAAATCAATCGTTTACAAGCTACAGGAAGCACCGATATTGGCAACGCCTTAGACACAGCTATTCAAGAGATTGATGACCACCAAAAAAATGGACGAAAACCAATGGTCATTCTGTTCTCAGATGGTTATAGTGAACTTGACCTTAATGCAGTGGTAGAGCCATACCAGAATAAGGACATTGTCATAAATACGATTGGGATGAGCAAGATTGATAAAGGCGGTGCCCAATTACTTAGATTAATTGCATCAAGTACCGGCGGTTCCTTTTATGATGTTAAAAATGCCAATGAATTAACGAACGTATTTGAAAAAATCTACTTAGAAAACCAGGACCGTTTGCTTGTGACCCAAAGACACGGATTGTTTCAAGACAGCACCTATCTCGCCATTCTCCGAGTAGTCTTAATCACGTTAATCGGCGGATTGTTTGGTCTCGCGCTTGGAATAATTTTCGACAACCGTTATTTAGCTAAAAGCTATGCTATTACTGGGGTGTTTGCTGGACTATTAGCAGGATTGGTACTTGAACTTGGTTTGCAAGATAGCCTGCAGTCAGGATTTTCTTACCGCCTCGCTGCCGATATTCTCTTAACTGCGTTAACTGGTCTTGGAACGCTGCTTATTCCGATCCGTGAAAAGTTTTCGGGCAGTGCGCCGCGTAACACCAGTGGTTCCGATTTTTCCTTAAAAAGAAATTCATCAAAAAGGGATCATTTTAAAAAGGGATTTTGATGGACAGCGTTCAGGAGCGGCTTGGATCTCTCCGTACCAATTAGAAAAGATAGTGGGTGATTTCTGGTGAACTGGGAAACCCTTGCTTCCCCTGATTATGAAATAAAGGATATACGAAAAACAATAAGAGATTCAGAGGTTCACTTAACTTGGTTCTGGTCTAAAGATATCGACTTTGTCTATATTTATAAAACGCCCTCAGAAAATGTGAAACCAATCAGCGAAATCAATGAGCAGGATTTGAAACTCTATACCCGCGAGGAATATAAAGCCAATCATGGATATGTTGGAAGACTGGATGCGATTGGCCGCTATGCCTATCGCATCTTCCCCTGCCAAAAACGTAACGGAAAGCTGGCTGTTTTTAGTCAGGAAAACGATAACAATCTCATTTATATAACGGGATCGAAGGCAAAGATTTATTTTTCAATTACCTATAAAAATAAATTCCTTCAGCCGAAAAAAAGAGTCCGCATGTCCATCATGACAGAAATCGTGCTTGATAAAGATCTGTTAGTCTATGTTAAAAAAACGGGCAGTCCTCCCATGTCTATTGAAGATGGCACCGTCTTCCCATTTATTCGTGACTTCCCACCTGGAAAAACGGAGCTGCTCGAAAAGGAAATCGGCAAGGATGAATATATTAGAATCTTTTTTAGTAATGGAAGGAAATCAGCTGAAATTTTTGAACTGATTCCACAATAAGGAGAGACCCTACATGTTTGGACTACTAAAACGAGTGTTTGAAAAAAAGCGGCCAGAACCTACCAGACTGCCTTTTTATGATATTGTCTGCCCCTACTGCTTTTCAAAATTTCATCATGAAGATGTCGTCTTCCGTGCCGCACACCACCGTGATGATGATGAGGTATTTTACCTTCAGGAAGATGATAAATTGAATGATTATCGGGCGAAATTTGGGCTTGCCCCTATTGATGAACTGGAGGCAATTGTTTATCCTTCGACGATTCCAGATGAAAATAAGATATACTCCGACCGTGTGCTTATGGGTGTTTCTGATAAATATGCGGTTGTAACGAGAAAGCGACTTTGCCCAGGGTGCCATAACGAACTCCCCGTTACAGCAGGTAAATATCCAAGTAATATTCTTTCCATTGTCGGTGCTACTTCTGTCGGGAAATCTGTTTATATTACGTCTCTCATTCATACCTTGCAGCATGTAACAGCTAATAATTTTAATGCGGCATGTATTCCGCTTAATAACGCGATTAGCAGAAGATTCAGGGATGACTATGAAATTCCTTTATTTGAAAATGGAAATTTGCTTGATGCTACCGCTGTGACAAAGCGCCAAGAACCGTTTATTTTCCAATTTGTGTTTAAAGATGAAGACAAAGCACCACTGACACTCGTATTTTTTGATGTAGCTGGTGAGGGTATGACTGAACAAGAATATCTTCAACTTCATGCTCCCCATATCAAAAATTCAGCGGGAATTTTATTCTTAGTCGACCCAATGCAAATTCGAGCAATCCGTCAGAAAATGCTTCATCAAATGGGTGAAAATCCGGGGGAGATAGTTGGACTTGCTCGTGAACCCCGCGAGGTTGTTGTCGCATTATTTGAGGATTTCATTTCCCAACAGGAAAACAACAAAACGAATATTCCAACTGCAGTCGTGCTGACAAAAAGTGATTTATTGTATACCCTAAGTTCCGACGAGGGTGAATATATTCGTTCTAATAGCAATGTGTTCCGCAATGTCACACATAGTGGATACCTTAACCTGGATGAATACGAGAATATTAATGGAGAGATTAGAAGATTTCTATCAAAGGTAGATACTCCGTTCGTCGGTTCCATTGATGTTTTTTTTAACGAGGCTTCCTATTTTGCCGTGTCTGCCCTCGGAAGCAATCCAGTCGATCGACAAGTTAGTGGGATTATTAGTCCGATTCGTGTGGATGAACCGTTTATTTGGCTCCTGTATAAGCTGGGTTATATTGAAGGGAGACATGTGCAGTGACCGGAAAGTTAATTCAACAACAAATGTATACCAGGGAACGGGGCGGAATATTCCTCTCAACGGACGGATATGATACCATTGCTATTTCCGAAGGCTTGGATAAGTCATTTGTGAAAAAATATTTACATCCCTTTTGCATTTATCAATCGCCAAAGGCTTTAACAACACGTGGGGAAAAGGACAGCTCCCTCTACCCGGAAACTGTCACACTATTTCAGCCGGAAACCGGTGACATGGTCATTGGTCAATCTGTATTTGTGCCTGCTGATTTTACGGGTCAGCGCAGCGCTTATTTCATGCATAACTATGTACTCCCGCCTAATCGAAAGGAAGAATGGATTAAACATCCTGAAAAGCTATTTCAAATAAATGACTTTCAGACTTCCTATAAAACGGAGCAAGGCCATGTTCTTCCGGCACTGGAAGAAACCGGATATGATGATATGGATGTTCTTGCCGGAAAAGATACTCTTTTGGGGAATTTAGGAATTCGCGAAGAACAGTTTAAACAACTATTATTTGCAGTCATGTCGTCCATTGCTGGGAAGAAAAAGGTGTTTATCTCATTAAATATACCTTTGCAGGAATATTCGAAGGCTGCACTTCAACTGTTGGAGTTAGTTTATCTTTATTTGCCCTATGCACACCGCCGCAAATTAGGCGCAATGACCTTTTCAAGTGAGCCAGAGAGTAAAAACTATATCCATGTGATGTTTTATGAGCCAGGTACATTAAACATGAATGATCGTTCGATTGAAAAGCAATTCATTTTTGATTTTGCAAATGATAGGATTTCTGGCCTCGATATTTCTGGTCAGAAGCATGAGTATCTAGACTTTGCACTCGACCATTTTTCCCAATCGAAGCGAATGGATGATTTCTTTGCGTTCGCAGAAACAGCGTTATCAGGCTTAACTGAGGAGCAGAAGCTAGAGGTGGCTAGCTACTATCAGTTGACCTCCCTTTATCAAACACTTAATAGTCATGATGACTCCTTATATAATGATAATAAACTAGGCTTTTTAAATAGTTTGCAGAAGTTTCTACAGGTGAATAGTGACGAGAAACAACCTTTGATTGAGCTATTTTTAAAAATCCTAGCGATGGAAAAATATGCAGGCGATCCTGCAACAGCTCTAGATTACATTCACGCTGTATTGTCCATCAATCAAGTGGTACGAAGCGATGAGGCTCTCTCATTCATACTAGAAACACTCAACTATTATCAAAATGCTCAACTTTTCCATAAGCTCTGGAAATTGGTTGAACAGGACAATCGCTCTTATAAAGAGATTTTGATGTTTATTAATGAGCATCCCAACTATGACAGGCTCCTTGAGCTTTATCTGGATGAACGGTTCAATCGGATCATTCGAGTCGAAGACATTCTGTGTGAGCTCAAATCAATGCTTGGCTCACCATACCTTTTAGCTATTGAAAAATTTAAATCGGTTGTGATTACCAAAATTGAAGCCTCGTTAAAACAGGAGAGTAATGCTTTCACCGCTGTTCTTGCCATCAAGGACTTTAAAGTGGATATGGCAGACAAGGATTTTCTCGATTTTAAACAAAAGATGTTTGGGCGGTCAGTATGGGTCATGTTAGATCATATTCGTCCAAAAGAGCTGACGGCTCAGGATATCATGACATTCGGTAAAATTTTCAACCAACCGATAAACCCGAGAGATATGAAGGATGGCAAGGCAAAAGATAATTATCTAATGACTGATGCCCTATACCAGGTGCTCAGCATGCCATCTCAGGCTAGTCCTAATCAGCTTAAATCGTTATCAAGATCGGGCCGGGAACTGGTGCGGGAGATTTTGCAGCAGCTCTTACGAGTCAAGGTTACCACTGAGCACATTCCAGTTCTAAATATTGCCTTTGGATCGGAACATGGTGAAGTAGATTATGGGATGCTATTTAAACACTTGATCCAATACGGCGATGACAAAACGATGATGGCTTTTATAAAGGATCATTCAAATTTAGTTGGAATTGACTTACCCTATCGAAGTGCTTTACGAAGCTATTTAGTTTCCGATCCAAAATCAATTTGGCGGAATAAAAAGTACAATAAAGAATTGAAATTAATCCGAAAGAGCAGCTTTAAGAACTTTTTAAAGGAAGTTGAAACAGAAACAGCAAGTCCTCTTGTCAAATTCTTTAAAAAGTATGGGGTAAAACTGTTAATTATTGTAGTCGTACTTGGCGGAGCAGGCGGTGCAGCTTGGTTTGGAGTGGACTATTATTCCAGTAAACATTCCACAAAAAAGGTTACATCGACACCGGCTGTGAAAAAGAATGTCAAGAAAGCAGAGAATGTAGTATCTCTAGACCAATTTAAAAAGTTATCTGATGAAAAAGTAGACGGTGAGAACTTTAGTCTACCTCTTGATGGAAAGCAATTTGAAAAAATTGTTGGACAAGCCCAAGGGGTAACCCTGACCGATCGACAAGAGGGTAATTTCCAGTTGGATCTGAAAGCTGAAACGGAAGCCAGCCCCTTTGAAAATGGGCAGGCTTAAAGGTGGATTCTCGCTTGTTGGGACGGAATATGATTTTGATCCTGCAGATAATACATCTGAAGTGGTAATCGTTTCAAAAAGCCAGTCAGGAGAGTCCTATCTTTGGGTCTTCTCGACTAATACTGGTCTAAAAGGCACAGCAGAACCACTTGAGCCTATTTTTAAGGCGGTGGGAATTACAGACGTAAGGTTGGATAATAAAAAACTTACGCTGCTTCAAGGGGCAAACGAAGTTGCGAATGAATTCCCATTTACCGACCAAATAAGTGACAGCCAAGAATAGTGCAAAAAAGAGCATTCCAATGGTGGGATGCTCTTTTTTTGTGGAAACCTATATTGTTGATTTTGGGGAACTAGACATTGGAGACACTTTTTACTTTTTTTTATGATTTTTGTCCCCAATAGCCCTCATTGGATACACTTTTTTCTGTTTTTATCTAATTTTTGTTGCCAATAGCCCTCATTGGACACACTTTTTTCTGTTTTTATCTAATTTTTGTTGCCAATAGACTCATTGGAGTTACTTTTCATTTTTTCTCTAAGGTAAACTTATTATTTTTCAAAGAAAGATTGGACAATTCTGTTCCTGTCACGCTGATAACATCTTTGCTCTGCTTAACCTCAGTACCATAGTCACTCCATACCTGTTTGGCACTTCCATTTGCTTGTACTGTTAGTGCGATCACTTCTGAAATTAAACCACTATCATCTGGAAGTTCAAAAACCAGCAGACCGGTTTGCCCATTTTCTGCTGTAATTGTTAGTAACGAATCTATATATGATTTTGTTTCGGAAGAATTGCCATTATACTCATGCGATTCCCCTACCTTCTTGCCCTGGGATAAAATAAAAACTTTCACCTTGCCTGATGAATCGTCTTGTTTCTGGGCAGCGGCAACTAAAGTATATTCATGACCTGCTACTTTGATGGAAGCATGTTTGATTGGATCCCAGCCAGAAACTACTTGCGAGAATTGACTTAAATCAACCTGACCCTTTTTCTCCACTGCCTTCACCTTTGGATTGTCCTTTTCCACAGCTGTTTCTTGCTTACTTTCGCTCGCTTGATTCGAGGTTTTTTCCGCTCCACCCTTTAAAAAGTTAATGGAAAAGATGACGATTATAAGTATAGCAGCAACAGCAACGCCTATAAACAATGAGACGGATTTCCGCTTTTCTTTAGGGGGCGAAGGAGCAGGAGTTACAAACTCTGGCTCTTCCCTTTTGTTTTTCTCCTGAATAGCTGATTCAAAAACGGTCTTTGAGGATTCACCTAGATTCACTAATCCGGGCTTGGGAATCGCTAATTTCCTTAGAATCCACCCTTGCAGTTCCTCGATGTGATCAAAGCTTATCCCCTCAAAATGCGATTCAGCAAGGGAAGAATGATTTTTTAATACGGATAGCACTTGTTTAAGGTCATCCTGAATGGTTATTTTTCTATCTGGTTGAAAAACGGTTCTCTCACCTGCGCCATATAAGATAATCTCTCCATTTTCTTTTATCCAGATATTAAATCGATTGATCTTACCATGAAGAATTCCATGTTTGTGCAAATATACGACGGCATCGACGAACTGATCAATTTGTTTCCCGGTAAGCATCTGCTCTTTTTCTAAAAAGTTTCCTTCGTTTCCTTCCATCACAACAAAGGGCTTACGGTCCCATACATCTAGCACCTTCACTGCAGGAAGGTGCTTATAATTGGTAATCTTCGCCTCGTACTCATGATAGAACTGGTTCCACTCATCACGAAGCGGCAACTGATGGATCAAGCGAAGGATTCCTGATTCTCCGTCCTTTGGATCTTCCACTTGATAAACGGTTAATTGCTCACCAGTATATAGTTCTTTAATGATCTTGAATTGGTTAATGTCAGCCATTTTCACAGCTCCCTGGTCATACTAATACCGAAGGAACCTACTTCCCAGTTTGGGTTTCGCTTCCCTCGTAGCTATTTTTCAGCCTAAATTTGAACTCAACCCGCCTCGACTGTGCACGGTCCACCTTGCCTTTGACGATCTTCAACTGGCTCTCAGACCGTCCGTTGGCGGTAATATTTTTTGTTACCTGATTCTTATATGGAAAATCTCCGAATTCATCACTTAAAATGTATTTCACGACACTGAAAGCCCTGCGCTGGGATAGATCGAGGTTATACATATAGTCGCCTTTATCATCGGTATGCCCTTCGACCACGACTTCAGCAATACTGTTGTTATACTTTCCGTAAAGTGTCTTAAAATAAATGGGGATAAACTTATCCAGCTGTTTTTTAAATTCTGGCTTAATAACATCCTTGCCCTTTTCAAATAACAAGTCATCCTTAAACTTAATTGCACCCGTGTCTTTATCGATTGAAATTTCCATATGCTGCTTTTTAAATTCCTTGTCTAAATCTTTGACAATATCCTTTTGAATGTAGGATAACGCCTCAATCTGCTTTTCTTTGTCAGCAATTTGCTTTGCTTGTTTCTTAATTTCCGTCTGGCTTTCCATCGCTTTTGCCTGCATCGCTTTGCTTTCTTTATTAATACTAATGATGATCGCGACAAAGATAATTAAGACAACTAAAAGGATGGTTGATAACAAATCTGTAAACGTGGGCCAGAAATCTGATTCTCCGGAACCGTCATTGATTAGTCGTTTATATTTTTCCTTCATTGCTCAGACCCTTTTCCTATTTTGATAGATTAACTGCATATTGTTTTTCATTCATTTTTTCTGAAAAAGTCTCTAGACTCTTCATTAAATCATTCAAAGTTGACTCAAGAGAGTTTAAAGCTTCAGGTGTCTCCTTAGCCCCTTTTGAAAAGCTTTGGTCCAGTTTTCCGATGAGATCATTTGTATTTTTAATATTGTTGCTCAGGGCGTATAGGCTCGTTTCTAAAGATTGATTAGATGACTCTTGAATGCTCATATAATTTCCCATACTGGTCACGGCATCCTTAAACAAGTCCTTCACTTCTCCGTTTTCTGTATTCGTCTCTTTCAGCTGCTTCAATAGACCTGCTTGCTCTTTTTTAATTTGTTTATAGATCGATTCAGTCAATTGCTTATGCATATCTACTTGTGATTCATTTTGAGTTACAATTTGAGAAATTTGAGACGTCGTACCTTCGAAAAAGTTGGCCATTTCTTTGTAAGCTTGTTGGATCTCCTGTTGTGAACTATCCACTAATGATTTATATGAATTGTGTAAGTTATAATTGTTTTTCATAAAACCATCAATCACATTGTTTTGGTTCGCGACAAACGACTTAATGTCATGGGCTGTATTTTCAAACGTCATCTTAATTTCGTTATTAAGATTGTGCTGATTATTAAAATAAGTAAACATTCTCTCAAAATCATCATGAATTAACGCGGTCTTTTGATTAAACAATTCAGTAATGGCCATCATGTCTTTAAATAAACCACTAACTGCCATCGTGTTTTGCTGAAAGTTTTTATTAAATTTTTGTAAATTATCAGTAGCTATTTTAAATTCCTTCGAAAAGCCGGCGACCTCCAGGAAGGCATTTCCCATATTGTGAACGGCCTCTTTAACTCCACCAATAGCCTCGACCACATAATAGTCAGAGGTTTTTTGATCCTTTTGGTGAATAAAGTTTTCAACTTTCAACATAACTTGCAATAGTAATTGTTCCGAGTTTCTTACCTTTGAATGAAGATTGATCGCGATCGAAAATAGAATTCCACCGATACTAGTGAAAAAGGCAGTATGGACGCCCCCTAACACCTTTAAGATGGATTTATCAATATCACTTGGGTTAAGGGCAGCTAGCGTGATTACGAGGCCTGTAAAGGTACCGAGGACCCCGACGAGTATGGAAATCGATGCAAACGTATGAATCAGTTTCATTCGTTTGACAATACTTGTTCTATTATCAATATGATATTCAGACATAAACACCTCAATAAACGATGGAATATTGAGCTGTGTCTTTGTTCTTTCTTTTTTATCATTAAATGCTCGCCATATCGTTACAGCAAGTTGATTATTTTCTGGATTTTTCGAAAGATCTTCATCCTGTTTATTTAAAAATGTAAAGATGGTGTTATTACTTTTTATTGAGAAATTGGCAATCATGCCAAGAACAATTAAAACGGCTAGTACAAGAAACTCATTTGCACCAAGCTTGGTGGCCCCTCTACTTAAATAATAGATTAATAGTAAAAAAGTCGGTAAAAACATTAAAAGAGGTAATAAAAATCGATTCATTCTATTTGTCCCTTTCCTTTAGATGTAAGTAATTTGTCAATTTGTCTAGAATTCCATCTTTAATTGTAACAAAGAAAAGTAATTTTTAGGGAAAAATATAAATTTTTGTCGATGGAAACTACTGGTGAGGGGTTATTTTTAAGGCATAAGGTTTAGAAGTGGTTTAGATTTTCTAAATAGAAGAGATTGGTAAATTTCGAGGCTTTTTAATTAAGGCTTTGTTGTGTTTATTTTAGTGGAAATTCTTAAAAGAAGACAAAAAAGACAACCTTTTTCAA